>JAGGTH010000039.1 GCA_021163845.1 Helicobacteraceae bacterium
GGTCTAACTCAAAGTCTTTTGAATTTTTATCATTTGCAATACTTTGTATCATATTGTCAGCATCATTACTTTTTAGTTTACCTGCAAATTGTAATAATTGGCTGTGTTTTAAATTATTTTGTTTTGAAAAAAAGCTTATGGCTTTTTCTATAACTTCTGTTTTTGTTGTATGAAGTTCTTCTGATAATTGGTTGAGTGTAACAATGACACTTTCTTCCAAGCGTAGATTTACTGCTCTTTTCATGAAAACTCCTTTTCTTTACAATATTATACATTTTAAATGTATATTTGTAAAGATTGTGTGTTTTAAGTGTTTAGGTTATAACGGGGGCGCGGGTCACCGACTCCCGAATCAAAATTTTAATTTTTTATTTGGGTGCTCGGTGCACTCGCTTGTTATCTGGCGCTATGCGACAGATGACTAGCGAGTGTTCAGCTCGCGCCCCCGTTATCCGGTCGCGTAGCGAGCGGATAACTATTCATTCAAACACATTATATGGAGAATACCCTTAATTAACATAAATAACTTACATTTTACACACTACATCCCTATGAGTGAATCTTCACTTCTATGTTATAATTTTTTTATTACTGAATTACAATTGAGGCTTCGTTAAAAGAAATGAAGACTGCTTTTTACGGGCTAACGCCTGTGTTAAAGCGAAAGCTTTGCAGAAACTTGTTATACTAATCCTCAAAAAATAAAGTCAAAAGGAGTTGTAAAGATGCATATAGCTATAGATGTTAACGACCCATCAGTCGCACAGAAAATACTCCACTATCTTAAAAGTTTCAAAAATGAGATTGCCGTAGATGCATTTGAAAATGATGAGGAGTTTGAAAAAAACAAGCAGTCCTTGCATACGATTTATAACTCAATAAAAAACTCTCCTGAAAATTTACATACACTAGATACTGACTTTTGGGATGAGATGGACAGCGCAATAAAAAATGCTTAAAACCATACAAAGAAGTGAACCTTTCAAAAAAAGCTTGCTGGGGATTTTAACTTTTATTGCAAAAGATAGTAAAAATAAAGCAAATATTTTTAAAAAAGCCTTGCAAGAAAAAATAAACCAACTTACATTTATGCCTTTTAAGTACAGAAAATCTATCTATTTTGAAGATGAAAATATTCGTGATTTTATCTTCAAGGGCTACTGCATCCCTTATGTAATAGATGAAGAAAACGAAAAAATAATATTGCTAGATATAATCAAATACGAAAAGAGATAAAGAATGTTCACAGGATTAATACGAGAGATTGGGCGCGTAAAAAGCTTTGTTGGCTCTACCCTCAGTGTCTCCTCAAAACACAAAGCAAAACTAGGAGATTCTATCGCTATCAATGGGGCGTGTTTGAGTGTGGTCAAGCTCTTGCCTGATGGCTTTAGTGTCGAGCTCTCCCCTGAGTCACAAAAACATCTCGCTATGGAAAACTACAAAGATGAAGTACATATAGAGCCTGCGATGATGATGGGTGATCGCTTTGAGGGGCATGTAGTTCAAGGGCATATTGATGCTATTGGGATAGTAGAGCAGATCAAAAACAACGGCAACTCTTATGATGTCTACATCCAAATCGGCAAAGAGTTTATCCCCTATATCGTGCCAAAAGGCTCTATCACTATCGATGGCGTCAGCCTCACGGTCAACGATGTCTATGAGGAGAGTTTTCGCCTCACCATCATCCCTATCACGATGAAAGAGACTCTCTTTCGCTCTTACACAAAAGGCTCTCGTGTCAATATAGAGACCGATATGTTTGCGCGCTATATCGCACATATTCTCTCGCATCAAAACAATCCTAGCTCCAAACAAAACAGCTCTTTATCTTGGGAAGATATAGACTCTATTAGTTCGAGATACTAGTCTTTTATGCAAAAAGCTGCCGCACTCCAATATGACAAAGAGGTCTCAGGCGCTCCTAAAGTTTTAGCCAAAGGCAAAGGGGAGTTCGCACGCAAGATCCTCCAAAAAGCAGAGGAGTTTCGTGTCCCTATCTTTGCCAACGAAGCACTGGTCAATTCCCTGATAGATCTCGAACTCGATAGCGAGATCCCAGCAGAGCTGTATCAAGCGGTCGTAGAGGTCTTTATCTGGCTGATGAAAAACGAAAACAAAGCCACTTCATGAAATATGAGATACTCAAAGATGCCTTTGGGCACAATAGCTTTCGTCCGCTTCAAGAAGAGGGGGTCGATGCCATCTTAGAGGGGCGTGATCTCTTGATGATTCTGCCTACTGGTGGTGGAAAGTCTCTCGTGTATCAGCTCCCTACTCTTCTCAAAGATGGGATCAGCATCGTGATCTCACCTCTCATCGCTCTGATGCAAGATCAAGTTGCCGCACTCAAAGCACAACGCATAAATGCCGAGATGATAAGCTCCGCACAGAGTCGTGAGGATGTAGAGGAGATTATCCAAAGTGCCTATCGTGGAGACTTGAAGTTTCTCTATCTCTCCCCAGAACGCCTCAACAATCCCTCAACTTTGGCGATGCTTCGAGGGCTTCGTATCAACTTTTTTGTGATCGATGAAGCACACTGTATCTCTCAGTGGGGGCATGAGTTTCGTGATGATTATCGTGCTTTGGGCAATCTCAAAGCCAATTTTCCACAAACCAATATCTGTGCCTTTACCGCTACATCCACATATCATGTCACCGATGATATTTTACGAGAGCTTAGGCTTGAGAATCCTCTGCTTCTCAAAGGAAAGATCTTTCGTAAAAACCTTTTTATCTCCGCACAAAGACGTATCTCAAATGGTCAAGAACAGCTCAAAGCCTTTTTGCACCGTCACAAAAACGAAAGTGGGATCATCTATGTAAGCTCGCGCAAAAAAGCTGAAGATCTCAGTATCCAGCTCAACCTTGCAGGCTATAAATCCCTCCCTTACCACGCAGGACTTCCCCAACACATAAGAGAGCAAAACTTCCGCATCTTTGTCAACGACAAGGTGGATATCATGGTCGCGACCATTGCTTTTGGAATGGGGATCGACAAGAGCAATATCCGCTTTGTAGCCCACATGTCTTTGCCAAAATCACTTGAGAACTATTACCAAGAGATAGGGCGTGCAGGGCGTGATGGAGAGGATAGTGAGGTGCTTTTGCTCTTCAACGCAGGCGATATCGCCCAACATAAGCGCTTTTTAGACGAGATAGCAGATAGTGAATACAAAGAGCATCTGAGTGAAAAGATAGATACCATCTACAAGTACGCGACAAGCGAAGTTTGTTTTCATCAGCAACTTGCAGAATACTTTGGAGATACACTTGATCCTTGTGGAGATAGATGTGACAACTGTATCGACAGTGATGCCAAAAAAGAGAATATCACTCGCGAATCGCAGATGTTACTCAGTGCTGTATATAAAACAGGACAAAACTTTGGGAAAAACTACATCATAGATATTCTCCGTGGATCAAAAGAGCAAAAGCTTCTCGCCAACGAAGCGGACAAGCTCTCGATGTATGGCGTAGGAGTACATCTGAGCAAGAAAGAGTGGTTTGTTATCTTAGAGCGTCTTTTGGAGCTCAAGATTTTAAGTATCGGGGAGTTTTCAAGTCTCAAGCTCACCCAAAAAGCTGTGGATGTACTCAAAAGCAATATCGAAGTCACTATCAAATCCTCTCGCTTGCAGATCAATGTCAAAGAGAAAAAAGTCAAACGTGTCGAGGAGTTTGACTTTGACGAAGAGCTCTTTGAAGAATTACGCGCCAAACGTACAGAGCTTGCAAGTGCCTTGGGTGTTCCGCCTTATATTATCTTCTCTGACAAGACGCTCAAATACCTCGCTGCCGAAAAACCGTATGACAAGGCAAGTATGCTCATGGTCAATGGCGTTGGGGAGAAAAAATACGAACAGTTTGGAGAGGAGTTTTTAGAGGTGATCAATCTCTAAGTGATTTCGCTTCAGGATTGCACGCGATCTTGTGCTCCATATCGACAGGCTCAAAGCCCTCAAGCGTGCCAAGAGAAGCGATCGTCGCCTTGCGATACCCTTCCCCCTCATTGAGATAGATACGAAAACCATTTTCATAAAGTGCAAGGCGTGTAGAGAGCGCGATTGAATAGGTCGTCAGTACCCCATCACTCTTCATCGCTTTTGCAATATCTGCAAAATATTCTTGTGTCCAAAGAATAGGATTCGTCGCGGGTGAAAAGGCATCCTGATAGACAATGTCAAAGTGATTTTCAAACCTCTTGATATACTCTCTTGCATCCCCCACAAAAAGCTCTACATCCCAAGACTCATCCAAATAGCGTCCTGTTTGTACGAGCTCAATGAGCATATCTCTGTATTTTTCAAACTCTCTTGGATATGCAAAATATGGCAAAGATGTAATGAGTGTACTATCGAGTTCTGGAGAATAGATACTCACCCTACATCCCAAGCCCTCTCGCTCTATATATTCAAGCGTGGCAAGAGTATTAAAGCCCAAACCAAAACAGATATCTAAGATATTGAGCTCTTTTTTTTCTCTTTTTACACGCAGAGCTGGGATCACATGCTTTTGTAGTGATTCTTGAAGCGCCCCATCTTTTGTTGAGTGATAATGTTCTCCATACTCCGTACTGTAGGCAGTGAAGCTTCCATCACTACTTTGTACGATAGTGTGTGTCTGATCATCAAATTTTTGCATCCCCATATATACCTTTTCATTTTATAATATTAATATCACAAATAAATGATACTTTAAAAATCTTTCCCCTACAATGAGACCAAGTTTACTTATTACAAAGGGGAGAGAGTGAAAAACATTTTCATTATTATAGCTTTTCTTGTTAGCTTTTTAGAGGCATCACAGATCGAGTGGCACAAGAGTTACGAGGACGTAATAAAAACCTCTACTGAAGATCAAAAAATGATTATGCTCTTCATTACAGGCGAAGATTGTAAGTTTTGCGCAAAGCTTAAAGATGAAACATTCAAAGATCCAGATATCATCAAAGAAATCACAAACAAATATCATTGTGTTGAAGTCACTAAAGATGAAGATACTTACCCCAAAAAGTTTACTGCAAAAGGGGTACCGACTATCTATTTTCTGACACCAAAACAAGAGGTGATAGATTACACCCTTGGCTATTACGATGCCGAGGAGTTTGGCTATATTCTTAGTGCAGCCCAGCGACGTTATAAAAAAATAAAGGATACAAAATGAAACCAATCCTAGCAATCACAATTTTAATTTCGAGTCTAAGCACACTTTATGCGTATCATCCAGAAGGGATGAAAGTGTATAAAAAAGAGTGTATGATCTGCCATGGCAGCCCTTTTAGAATGGCAGAATCACGCAAGCAGTATGATTGGGAGCAGATGATGTTTCAATCATCTAGACCTATTTTAGACCTACATAAAAACGAAAAAGAGGCTATAGAGCGTCTTGGAAGTAACTGGACGGATAAGAAACAAGAAAATCTATTTAAATTTCTCATAGGAAATGCAAAAGACTCAGGTGCAGTTCCAGGGTGTGATGGGAACTATTGTGGACCATAAATAAGTTTACAACCCATTTCCCCACATATGCATCTTTTTACCCATCACGATATCGTAGCCCTCTACAATATCAAGAGTATTAGGCGCACGAAACTCAAAACGCTCTAAAAGCTCTTGTGTTGCGTAAGTATCAAGTATCCCTTTTTTTTCCATAATAATTATATGTGCGGTATTTGCCAATGTTTTATAGGCCGTATTGAGCAAAAGATCCTGTTTGTGATGCATTGCGAAGATATCTTTGAAGATCACCATATCATGGTCACGTGGAAGTGCGCGAAATGGATGTATAAGGTTACTAATATACTGTATCTTTGCATCAGGATAAAGTGCCGAGAGATCAGGTGAGTCTAGCTCTTCGTTATAATATGCCAAACTCAGCTCTCCCCCTACACTTTGCATCAGTTCATAAAATGTTGTAGTGGTCTCATCCACTGAACTTGTTACTTGGATGTAGTGGTTTCCAGGCAGAGGGTTAAAAAGCTCTTTAAACTGCTTTAAATTCATAGTTTTGTCTAATACTCCATATCGTGAAGCTCTCGAAAAAGATATGCTTCTACTATATCATCGATCGTTTTTTGAGTGTGCGCGACAAGAACCATCATATTGTAATCCATAAACTGAAATACATTCTCTCCGTCTTGTTTGACCACAACTGCTTCACTCAGAGCATCGAACTTATCCCAAAGCTCATTGTGCGAAATCTCTACTACCTCACCCTCTTCTACAAGCACTTGCGCCCAGATCTTTGCATCATTGACTGCTGTAATTTTTGCTTCTTGGACATTCTCACTATCCATGGGTATGAGAATATACATATTAGCTTACCTTTGACATATCAAGCTTGATGGCCTCATTGTCCATGATATCGATATCTTTACGAAGTACGGTTTGTGCTATCTCTTTAGCTTCATCAAGAGAGTGCATCTTGTAAGTACCACATTGATAGACGTTGAGCTCTGGGATATCACTTTGTTCTTTAACATTCAGGACATCTTTCATAGACTCTTCCCACGCTTTTACAACTGCCTCTTCCTCAGGAGTACCTAAAAGTGACATATAAAAACCTGTTCTACATCCCATCGGTGAGATATCAATGATCTCTACTTTATCAGAGTTAAGATGATCTCTCATAAACCCTGCAAAAAGATGCTCTAATGTATGGATCCCTTTTTCAGAAAGAATATCTTCATTAGGACGCACAAAACGAAGATCAAAAACTGTGATATCATCTCCACTCGGTGTTTTCATCGACTTTGCACGACGTACTGCAGGTGCTGGCATAATGGTATGATCTACTGTAAAACTATCTAATAATGGCATAAAAATTCCTTGATTTAATATCTAGTAATTGTAGCGTTTTTAATTGTAAGAAGATTGAAAAAGTGAAGTTAAATTTAAAAAAAATTGTAGAAGTACGCAAATCTAAAAAACTTTTAGATTTGCCGTAGATTGTGCCAAACTCTGAGAGAAAGCGTACTCAAAGTACGTCGAACTCAGAGTTTGGTGCAAGATGCGGTGAAGCTATAAGTTTATACTCTAGCTTCTTCGCGGCGGTTTAGGTACGCCCAGTTAGAGTCTACACGCTCTTGCCACTCTTTGATTAAGTATTTGTACTCATCTTTAAAGAGGTGCTTGAAACGTCCTTGAGCAGCTAAATACTCCTCAACAGGAATTACATTTTTTGGTCTATATGTAATATTGAGCTCTTTGCCGTCAATGATCTCATAAAGAGGCCATGCAAGTGTATCAGTTGAAAGATCCGCAAGGTGCATAGTATCTTTTGGATCAAATTTCCACTCTGTACAACACTGAGATGCAGCATTGATAAATACTGGTCCATCTACAGAGAAACCATGTTGAATTTTCTTCACCATGTCTTTCCATTTATTTGGAGAAACTTGTGCTACATATGGACCACCATGAGCTGCCATAATAGCCATCATATCTTTTTTGTTTTGTTTCTCACCATAAGAGTGTGTTCCAGCTGGAGTCGTTGTATTACTTCCACCAATTGGCGTAGAAGATGAACGCTGACCACCCGTGTTTGCATATACTTCATTGTCAAGTACTACGTGCATGATGTTATGTCCACGCTCAAAACATCCAGAGATCCACTGAAATCCGATATCATAAGAAGCACCATCACCTGCAAAAGAGATAAACTTAGGGTTACGCTCAGGTTGCTTGAGGCGACCTTTTTTCTTAAGAGCATTATACATAGCTTCTGCACCTGCAACTGCAGTAGAACCATTTTCAAATCCGATATGGATCCAAGAAGCATCCCATGAAGTGTATGGATATACCGCTGTACAAACTTCCAAACAACCTGTAGAAGCTGAAAGTACAAGATCATCATTCGTAGCATTTAATACTTCACGAACAATAATAGAGTGCGCACAACCAGGACAAAGAAGGTTTGCACCCTCAAAACGGTCCGCTGAAGTTGAGAACTCTTTTAAGTTTTTAATTTTTTTCATTTCACTCATATTATGCTCCTATAAAAATGATAGTTTCGGTCCACGTACACCGATAAACTGTTGTAATGGAGTAGTTACTTTGCCTGCATCTACATTTGCTTGTAGCTCATTATAGAGATCTACTAAGTGCGCTTTTGTTAAGTCACGACCACCAAGACCGTATACATATCCACTTAAAAGTGCTTTTGTATCAGTGTTAAAAAGACAGCCTGCGATTTCATTAAAGAGCATACCTGCTGCACCATTTGGAGAAGATCTATCAAGTGTAGCGATCGCTTTTACACCTTTGAGTGCTTCTGCAATTTGCATAAATGGGAAAGGACGAATTACACGAATACCTAAAACACCCGCTTTGATTCCCTTTGCTCTCATCTCACCCGCAACTTCACGAGCAGTCTCAACCGATGTACCCATACAAACTACTACTACATCTGCATCATCTACATCATATTTTTCAACAAGATTATATTTACGCCCCGAAAGTTTTTCAAAGTCTGCAAATGCTTGTTCGATCTTTGGAATAACTTTTGTCATAAGATCGTTATGTTGACGTGCTTTGTGCTCAAAGTGCCAATCTTCTTCTGTTTGTACACCATGTGTTACAGGGTGCTCGAAGTCTAGCATATCGTTCATTGGTTTAAAATCACCAACAAATCCATATCCCTGATCATCAGTCAAAGTGTGAACACCTTGCGCTGTATGTGATGTCATAAATCCATCTTGGTGTACCATAGCTGGAAGTCTTACTTCATGATCTTCAGCAACTTTAAATGCGATAAAGTTTAAGTCATACGCATCTTGTGGGCAGTATGCATCAAACTGAATCCATCCGCTATCACGCCCAAGATACATATCTGAATGGTCACCATTTACGTTAAGTGGTGCAGCTAAAGCACGGTTTACAACGTTAAGTACGATCGGTAAACGCATACCAGATGCTTGGTAAAGTGTCTCACACATGAGTGCAAAACCTTGTGAAGATGTAGCCGTAGCAACACGTCCACCTGCAGCAGCAGCACCAATACATCCTGACATTGCAGCATGTTCAGATTCTACCATTACAAATTCACCCTCAACATAGTTATCTGCTAAGAATTTTGCATAGCCCTCAACGATTGGAGTTGATGGAGTAATTGGATACGCCGCAACAACATCGATCTGACACTGTCTTAATGCTTGTGCTGCTGCAAAGTTTCCATCCCATACTTCAATGTCTCTTAGTTCCATTTTATCAAATGCCATTATTTTTTCTCCTCATCTTTTTCAGGCCACTTTGCGAGTTCTGCCTCTTCGTCTGCATGTTCTGGGAACATTAAAAGTGATTTAGGGTTTGTAGGACAAACTTCCACACAAATTCCACACCCTTTACAGTGATCCATATCTACACCGATCATTTTTTTATCTCTTGAGATAATTGATATATCTGGACAATAGATCCAGCAAAATTGACAATCGATACAAAAATCTTTATTAAATACTGGTTTCTCGATTCTCCAGTCTGCTACACTTGCAACAAACGAATTGTTTTGAGAGTATGCACGGTCCTCTTGAAGAGTACCAGCGATATCATCTATTTTTCCATCAAATGAGCGAAGCATAGCTCCGATTTCAAATTCATCCCATCCTGTATTTGCCATCTTAACTCCTTATTTCACTTCGTCATATGCGCGTTGGATCGCTATCATATTTGCATCGATAATTTTTTGAGGAAGTTTTCCTAAAATTCTTTGCATACTTTCTTTGAAAAACTCTATGTCATACATCTTAGAAACTTTCATAAATGCACCAAGCATTGGTGTATTTGGAATTGGGCGACCAATCGTTTCTTGAGCGATCGTGATACAATCGACTGTGTATACATTTTTGTCTGCTAGCTTTGGTTGTGCTGCTTTTAGCTCATCCGTAGTCATGTGTGTTGTGATAATATAAACTGTATTATCTTTATGATTTATAGTAACATCAGATGTAAAAACTAATGCAGGGTCAATTACGAAAACATAATCCGGTTTCATATATTTCTCATGATTCATAATCATTTTGTCATCAACGCGATTGTAAGCTGTCATCGCAGCCCCACGCTTTGCTGAACCATAAAACGCGAACGCCTGAACATGCTTACCAGTTGTAGAAATTACATCTGCCAAACCTTTTGCACCTGTAACAGCACCCTGTCCAGCGCGACTATGCCATCTAATCTCTAGCATAAATTCTCCTTCATTATTCAATAGAGTTTCTCTATATTTCTAATTTAGTGTATTTTATGCAAGTTGGTCTTAAATACAGCTTGATATTATGATTCAAATTGGCAACTCAGTTTAGTTGTGTGATAATTTCCTATCCCTCAAGAAAGAGACCGCTTCAAGGGCATCACCTAAAATAACATTAGTGTACATTTTTAATGTTTCATGGCTATCATAACCACTCAAAACACCTATGCTATTCACCCCTGCATTTTGAGCTGCAATGAGGTCAAGTTTCGTGTCACCTATCATCCAAATCTCTTTATTCTCTACATCCAAAGCTTCAAGTGCTTTGAGAATAGGTTGTGCATCTGGTTTTGGGAGTGTTACATGTTCCCTGCCTATAAGCACTTTGAAGTGCTGCATCAAGCCAAAATGCTCCATTAGAATTTGCGAATACTCCCCTGTTTTTGTTGTCACGATACCTAAGGTGGCAAACTCACTTGCTTTGAGGACTGCCTCAGCGGCATTTGCTAAAAGGAGCGTCTTTTGTGTTGATATCTTTCTATAGTGCTCTTTATAAGTTGCCACAAAATCCCAAACCTTTGCTTCAGGAACACCCAAGTTTGTGTACATGTAATCGAGCGGATAGCCTATGAGTGGTGTGATCTGCTCTTTTTTTACAGGTGTGAAGTTGTGCACGTGAAAAGAGTTTTCAAAACTCTCTAAGATCGCTTCTGTCGAATCTATTAGCGTTCCATCTAGATCAAATAGTATTATCATTCATTTTCCTCTTTTTCCCACTCTATGTAGTTGTGCCAAATACCGCTGAGGGCTGGTTCTATGTTTTTCATTTTCTTACTGACTGTTGTGATAGAGTTTGGGATGTAGAGAAAAAGATAAGGGTTGTCTCTAACGATCATCGCAAACATCTCTCGATTCATTTGGGCAAGTTTCTCTTTGTCTATAATACTCTGCGAACGCTCTATCATCGCATCGATCTTTGGATTGTTATAGCCTATAAAATTAAACCCACCTCGCTTATCATTATCACTATGCCAAAAGATATAGGGATCAGGCGTCGAAGAGAGTGACCAGCCAAGAAGTACCGTATCAAACTCTTTTGGAAACACCACCATATTTAAAAATGCTTGCCACTCCATCACCCGTAGATTGACAATCACACCCGCTTTTTGGAGCTGATGTTGGAGTATCTGCGCGGCATAGGGGCGAATTGAGCTTGAGTTGGATGTAGCGATCTCAAAAGTAAAAGGGTTATTTGCATCATATCCCGCCTCTTTGAGCAATTCTTTAGCGCGTTTTATATCTTGCTTGGGAGCTTTGATCTCTTCGTTAAAAGATTTAGTGCCAGGGAGAAATGGACCTGTACAAACTCGCGCGTGTTTAAAAAAAAGGATCGAGACGAGTTCCTCTCTGTCTATAGCGAGCGAAAGTGCTTCACGTACGCGCGGGTCTTGAAACTTTTCTCTCTTGAGGTTAAATCCCAAATAGGTATAACTATGGCTGATCTCCTCAAAAATCTGAAAGTTTTCAAAGAAAGTTGCATCGAGTTGTCGCTCATACTCCATCGCTTCTATACTTCCTACATCCAAAGCTTTTGATTTAAGCATCAAAAAACGCGTCATAGGATCAGCGATCACATGAAAAGAGATTTGATCGATCTTGGCTTTTCCTAGAAAATAGTTCTCATTCACACGCAAGATAATATTTTTGGAATGTTCAAGCTGATGAAGTTTATACGGTCCTGTGCCTATTGGATTAGTATTAAAAGAGGAGTTCATCAGATTCTCTTCATCCTCTAAAATATGGCGTGGCAATATCCCCATCATCCACGTTTCTAAAGCTTTAAAATAGGGCTTTGTATATTTCACTCTGAGTGTATGGCTATCTATCGCTTCGACACTTTGAACAAAACGAAAATTTGCACTATAAGGGGAGGATATTTTATCTGAGACCAAAACCTCATAGGTGAACACAACATCGCTTGCATCCATCTCTTTGCCATCGTGCCATTTGATATTTGGGTGGAGTTTAAAGATGAGGGTTTGATTATCTTCATAATAAAAATCTTGTGCCAAATCTCCAATGATCTGATCGAGATCCTTGTCGTATTTGACAAGACCGTTAAACAAAAAACTAGCGATCTCAGAAGAGCTCGAATCAGTCGCAAGGATCGGGTTGAGCCGCGATGGATTTGCCGAAGTCGCGAGATGGAGTGTGGAGCTGTAGAGATCTAGCACAAAAAGGAAAAAGAAAACAAATCTCACAGCCACTCTTTTTATAAAGATTTACCGTTAATAGAGAGTTTTGAATCTTTAAGTACTATATCAAATACCAAATCATCCCCTACATCTTTAGCATATCCCATGGCCATAGTGCTCAATGGTACTTGTTGGTTGATATACACAAAAAGTTCCTTTGAGAGCGTAAAGCTACTTTCGACAAAAAGGTGCTGTAACATCTGTGTCGTTTGTGCCGTGCTTTGTAAGCTTGAATTTGGAGAAAGAATGATCTCTGATTGGAGTGTGAATCCCCTCATCCCTTCACTCTCTCCAAGCGAAATCGTATCAACAGAAAAGTCAGCAATGTTAATCTTAAGACCTTGTGCAAGAAGTCTCGTAACAGAGCTTTCTATCTCTTTTTGAAGTTGATGCGATTGATTCGTTTTTGTTTGAGAAAGAAGTACACGAAGTTCCTCAAGCGCATCTTTATCTACATCCGTAACAGAAATATCATAATTAAACCCATCCATACTAAGATCGAGTTGCTTTAATTTTGCATTGAGTTTCGCAAAAGAGCTTTTCGCATAGACTTCTGCTTTTACCCCTTCCATGCTTGAAGATACATTAAATTTTAAGTCATCAACATCTATCGAAGTCACTGGAACATTTTTTTCTTTAAACACAATATTGAGTGTTTTAAACGATGCAGTTGAGATATAACTTGTAGCAGAGGAAAATGTAGAAGAACTCTCCACGCCACCGAGTAAAAAATAGATCTCTGATTTGTCATCAAAAAGCTTAAAGCTCATTCTATCACCACTTGCTCGAAGCTCACTCAGTGCTACAAGGGGTCCTACCCCTTCAAAGACTACAGATTCAAGATTCACGGCAACCTCGACATCATCTTTGAGTTTAAGAGTTTGTCCAATATCTTTAATATATCCATCAAAAGAGCTCGTTATTAGGTTGTAGTTAAGATGATACAAGAGCCCTTTGTTTTGTAAAAATGTATCGATCGTGTTAAAGAGGCGAAAATCATATTTTTTGAGCTCTTTTTTTATATCGTAAGAGAGGGAAAGTGGGTAGATATCGACTTCAACTGAGTTGCTAAAAGGCAAATTATTATACTTTACATCACAGCCAATCTCTGTTCCCTGTAACATTGCATTGACATAAGGGGGAAGTTGTTCATCAGCAAATTGACTTAGATAAAGAGCAAACTTTTGGCTGTCACTTACTAAAAACTCATAATGGTTTGAAGAGCTGAGTAAACTTGATTCCTCAGATGATTCCTGAATACTCACACCATTAGATGTTAGAATCGTGAGTTGATTTTCAATTGCATCTTTTGCAAGTTTATTGCCGACAAATAAGAGAGCAGCGAGAAGAAAAGTGATGAGTGCTGTGATGATGTATATTTTTTTCATAGTTTACCTTTTAAAAAGAATAATTTATAAACATTATAATAAAAAAAGTAAAAAGGGAGATTAAAAATGTGGGGAAAAATTTACCAATGCCCAAGAGCATTGATAAAGAAGAATATTAACGTTTAGAGAACTGGCGAGAACGACGAGCTTTTCTCTTACCTGGCTTCTTACGCTCAACAACACGTGAATCACGAGTCATCATACCCTCTGGTTTGAGGATCGCTTTTAATTCTGGATTGAATTTTACAAGCGCACGAGAGATTCCATGACGAAGTGCATCTGCTTGACCACCAAAACCACCACCTAAAGTAGTCGCTACGATATCCACTGATGTATCTTGTTTTGTTAAAGAAAGTGGTTGTTTAACACGAAGTTTTTTCGCTTCAAGTCCACCTAACCATGCATCAATTGAAAGATCATTGATTACGATTTTACCTGTACCTGGAGTTAACCATACTTTTGCTATCGACGACTTACGACGACCTGTTGCATAAATTTTTGCCATTATCTCAGTCCTTACTTAGCAAGTTGAGCAGTGTGAGGATGACTTTCACCTGCATAAACTTTTAATTTTTTGAGCATTTTTGCGCCAAGCTTTGTTTTAGGAAGCATACCACGAGTCGCTAATTTGTATAGTTTCTCTGGATTTTTTTCTAAAAGCTCAGTCATTTTTACGCTCTTTGTGCTACCAAAATACCCTGAATGTGAGAAGTATTCTTTGTTAGCTACTTTACCAAGACCGTTAAATTTTGCTTTAGAAGCATTGATGATTACTACGAAATCACCACAATCTTGGTTTGGAGTAAAACATGGTTTATTTTTACCACGAAGTATAGTAGCTACTTCTGTGATCATACGACCAAATGTTTTACCTTCAGCATCAATCAAAACCCATTTTTGATTGATTTGTTCTTCAGTTGCAATTTTAGTAAATTTCATTTGAGAACCTTTCATCTTGGTTTATTTATTTAAACATTTTGCAATGTCTATTTAAGTGGCGAAAGTATATCTTTATAAACTTACGAATAGCTTAATTTATGGTTTTTTTAAGCTTTGTTATAAAAATAATTCGTTGCCTCTACAAAACCATCAACACTTCCACAGTCAAAGCGCTTCCCTTTAAACTTATAGGCGATCACTTTTCCCTGTTTTGCTTGTTCTAAAAGGGCGTCTGTAATTTGCACTTCGCCCCCTTTTCCAGGTTTTGTTTCCCTGAGAATATCAAAGATATCGGGTGTTAAGATGTAGCGACCTATGATCGCGAGATTCGATGGAGCATCTTTTGGATCAGGTTTTTCCACCATATTCTCTACTTGAACAATGTCTTCATCAATAAATTCCCCTGCGATCACTCCATATTTATTAGAGTCTTGGGGTGGGATCTCTTCAACGGCTACTATGGAGCACTGATATTTTTCATAAAGCTTGACCATCTGAAGAAGCACACCGTGCCCCTCGTGGTTATCACACAGATCATCAGCTAATATCACTGCAAAAGGCTCATTTCCAATAAGTGTTTCACCGCTGAGTATCGCATGACCTAAACCTTTCATCTCCACTTGTCTCGTGTAAGAGAACGTACATCTGTTGATCACATCTCTGATCTCTGTGAGATAATGCTCTTTGGATGTTCCTTTGATCTGGTGTTCTAGCTCGTAGGAAACATCAAAATGATCTTCAATTGCGCGTTTTCCTCTTCCTGTGACAATCGCCATCGTGCTCAAACCCGCATCGATCGCCTCCTCTACGCCGTATTGTAAAAGTGGTTTGGTGAGTACTGGGAGCATCTCTTTTGGGATCGCTTTGGTTGCAGGTAAAAAGCGTGTCCCATAACCAGCTGCAGGGAATAAACATTTTTTGATCATTTGTTGTCCTAAATAGTATTTGTCTATTGAATTGAGGGCGCTATTTTAGCATCTTTGTCATACTTTGACAATCTTGATCTCCTCTTTGAGAAGATAGCAGATATAACCATCAACCTCTTGGGATGTAATCGCTCTAATCGCGTTTTTATAATAGTTCACCTGCTGGTGATGCTCCTCTTGAAAGTTTAGAGAACTTTTATAGTCGATCACTGTGTATTGCACGCTTGCAAAGAGCGATTGAGGATCTTGGATCTCTTTTTTGACAAGCAGATCGATATAGCGAAGATTCTTTTTATATTTGAGTGCTTTTTCTTTCATACACTCCCCATCCACCAAGTCTAAGAACTCTTGATTTTTCAAAAGCATCTCCACACGCAAGCAGATATCATCGATCTCTTCACTACTCAAAAGTGCCCCATATCTGTTTAAAAGCATATCTTTTGCATTGGCAATACAGCGTAGCTCAAAAGAGCTGAGCATCTCTAATATATAGTGCAGACCAAGACCAAAATGGATAGCACTCAGATCTTCCTCTTGCTCCTTTGCAAGTTCTAGGATGTCACTTTGTGTACCATAGTAAAGTGACTTGTATTGCAAGCTAGTTTGGGCGCGAGACGCCTCCTCAAGGCTGGGTTTACATACAAGTTTTCCCCTTGCTTTGGGTGTGAGCTCTAAAAGTTCAAAGGCAGAGTCTTTGGATTTGAGCAAGACAAAAAGGTTCTCCCTTGCGCGAGTAAAGGCAACATAGAGTGCATTGAGGTTATCCTCACGTGTGAGTTTTTTCTCTTTAGCAAGCGCATTCTCATAAGGCTTATCAAGAAGATCTCTCCCTTTGATACGCAAATATATCCCCTCTAACTCAATCCCATCGTACTCATAGATAATAGTGTCACGCGCAGGGGGAGCTTTTTTGAGTCTATCAAGCACTATAACGTGCTCATATTCAAGCCCTTTGGATTTGTGGATCGTAAGCACTCTCACACCTCTTAGATCCGATGCTGCACCGCTAAGGTCTAAGCGCTCATACTCAAATAACAAGGCTTCAATATCAGGATAAACACGTAGTGCGTCCAAGAAACGTATAAGATGAAACTCATCACTAAAGAGTTCATAACGCTCTATTGCATACTTGACTACATCCACAAGGAGCAAACTGTTTATATCTAGAAGTGCTAAAGGCTCAAGTTCTTGTTGGATGAGTGCAAAGAAATTGTAGCGATAGATATCCTCTTTAAAATATTGGTATTTGAGATACTCTAGCACCGCTTTGACACTTTGTTGATGGATAAGCTTGGTGGTTGTCTCAGTTACCACTTCGATCTTTTCATTCTCCAGAGCATTCTTGATCTCTTCACCATCGCCATTTGTCGCACACAGTATCGCTATTTCATTGATATCTGCCCCAAGATCTAGGAGTCTTTGAACTTGCGTTACACAGCACTCAAGAAGTGTGTCACAAGCGATTACTTCGACGTAGCCGCCTTGTGCTTCTTCTCTTGTTTTTTGTGGAAGATAATTTGTTATCTTATTCTCAAAGGTTCGATTGACAAACTCTATCACCTCTCTTTGGGAGCGGTAGTTTGTCAAAAGAGGTTCTACGCGCGTATGATTCTCAGATGCCACTTTAGCAAACAAGGCACTCACACCCCCACGAAAGCGATAGATAGATTGTTTTACATCCCCTACAAAAAAGAAACTCCCTTCTTCATTGACACCATTTCCAGAGACTATCTCAGTGATAAGTGGTTTTAAGATCTCATATTGCACAATACTTGTATCTTGAAACTCATCGAGCAAAATATGCTCAATCTGTGCATCGAGACGAAAATATAAAAATTCACTATCGATGCGTTCCTTTAAGAGATAATACACAAGCATCGTCACATCATTAAAACTAAGCTCGCTATCATCCATATAGAGCGCTTTTTTTGATTTTTCATAGATATCTACAAGCTCTTTTAAGGCATAAAAAAAGTTCTGTTCACGTGCACGATATTGATTTTTGATCGCCTCTTGGATACGAGTGAGATATCGATCCATCTCAGGGGTATAGCACTTGGAATAGGTACGATAATTAAGCGTTTCTTTGCCCACCCAACTCTTTGCACAAAGCTCTTCAAAACTCTCTACATCCATACTCTTTTTGGCAGTCGCAGATGCTGCCTCGCATCCATTGACAAGTGCTTGCAACTCTTTGAGATTTGCAAGAGCTTCCTCTTCATACAGAAAACTTTTTTGCTTGCTAAAAGCTATCGTTGAGAGTTCATGTTTTTTCGTATAAAGTGCATCTAGAAGGAAAAAGATGCTCTCAAGTCTCTTGCTTGATTCTAAAGAGAGTTGCAAGAGTATCTCCATTTTTCCAGCGACCGCGACCTCTTTTAAAAAGCGAGAGAGAAGCTTTCTCTCATGCTGTGAACTTTGTGTCGTAAAATCTGGCATCAAGGAGGTATAGAGTGAAAATTTACGAAGTATTTGGGTAAAGAACTTATCGATCGTCATGATCTTAGTATTGGCATTTAAGAACTCTGAGAGGATCTTATCTCTTTGAGAAAGAAGCTCTGCTTTAGAGAGCCCAGTCACCTCAGAGATCACATCCAACTCCCCACGACTCTCAAGTGCTTCGAGTGTCGCGACGATACGCTCTTGCATCTCGTAAGCTGCTTTATTAGTAAAAGTAAGTGCGAGGATCTTACTCGGATGTGCCCCTAAAAAAAGGAGACTCAAATAACGCACCACCAACATAAAAGTTTTCCCGCTACCCGCACTCGCTTCGTAGGCTAAATTTTTCTCTAACATCCTAAGCCCTTCCACAAAGCGTTGCAAACTCACAGTAGCTACAGGTTTTGAGATCTTCACACTGAGTAAACTCAAAACTCTCATGCATCAAGAGGTCTTTGATATTGGATTCTAACACAGCAAGCTTCTCATTTAAAAAGCTCTCAGGAACGATTTTTAAACTTTTAAGATCATAATAGGCACACGAGACTGCGTTGCCAATATTATGCGCTAAGAGATAATAAAATTCGAGTTGAAAATCGGTAGCCTCATGGAGATTTTTCTCTGTATAGAGTGGATAAGAACCCGTCTTATAATCTAAGACTAAAAGTTCCTCTCCTCGCTTATCGATTCTATCAATCTGACCTGTGAGAGTGAGCCCTGCAAATTCATACTCATAGCTTTGCTCACATCCCAACACTTCCCAGCCCTCATCAAAACGTTTGATCTCATGCTCACAAAAGGGGCGAAGTGATTTTTTATAAAGGGCTATTTGGTATTTTTCTAGTTCACTTTTTCCACATACTAGATCTAAAGATCGTTCTAGCTCTTTGCTGAGATCTTCATAGCTTGAAAAGCTTTGCTTGTTTGTATAAAGAATACGCAGTGCTTCGTGTATACTCGTACCGATCTCCCACTCTTGAGGCATATCTTTTGGGATCTCATGATCGCGAAGTGAAAGAATATAGCGATAATAGAACTTTCGTCTACACTCTAAAAAGGTTTTGAGCTTGGTTGCGGAGAGTTTTTTCTCTCTAAAATTATACGCTGCAACTACCTCTTGCTCCTCTTTTTTTATTCTTTTATGCGGAGTAAAAAGAAGATGCGCATAGGTATGCTCTTCATATCTATTCTTTGGCTCAATGCCGAGCTGTTTTAAAAAGCGTGAGGGGGCACTTTGCTGTGAAGCGACAAAACATATCGCAGCTTCTTTTGCGTTTCTCAAAAGAAGCTCATAGTAATGTTTTTGCAAGTTCTCTCTATCTGCCATGGTTGGAAGTTTTGCATTTTCTCGGATCTGTGTATTTAAAAACATATCTTTTTGGCTTTTTTTTGGGACATTATTGTCACTAAAGTCTACAATAACAACTCCATCAAACTGTACAGCCCTCGTTTCAAGCACTCCAATGACGGTGATTTTTCCACCTCGTACATCATCTATTGTTCTGCCACTCAAGCGTTGCAAAAAGAGATGAAGTAAGGATTTGACACGCATATTTTGCATAAAAGGGAGAATCGTTTTAAAATGAAAGATCTCCTCTTCATAGATCTTTCGCTCTTGTTTACTTGCAATAGACTCGCTAAAACTGCTCATAATCGCTAAGAAATCTACATCCCAAGCCTCTTTTTTATAAAGAGGGAAAAACGCTTGATAATACTCATCTCCAAGCCTTTGAAGACGTGCAAGATTCTCTTTGGAATCATTTTCGATCGCTTGAGATGAGGCATGCAATTTTTGATAGATCTGCGTTGTTGCAAAAGATTCCCCCATCGCAAAGTTAAAGTTAGACTCTGTATCAAAACTTTTAAGTGTTTGTGCAAACTGTTCATCTGGAAGGATCACGGCTAGCTTGTGGGGAGCGTAACCTTTTTGTATAAACTCATAGATCTTGTGCTTGATAAATGCTACTTGCAACAAAGATTCACTCAGTGATTCACACTCAATGAGAGTCTCTTTTGTGAGAGATTTTTGCTCCAATATTTCGCTTGAATTGAGTGAGAGTTTGTAGTGAAAATTTGACATAAGATCAAAACCAAGCGCGCGAAACCTCTCTTGCATCTTTGCATTAAAACGTGTTGTCGCTAAAGATATCTCAACACTGCTATACTCACTACATCTTTGGAGAATCTCTACCTCAAAATTAGTGAGATGCCCTACCACATGAAGTAAAATTTTAGGATGTGAATGAAGATACTCATAATTAAAAATATATTGCTTGGGAAGAAAGATTCTATCAAGTACCTTTCTCTCTTGGCAAAGTGCTTCGTAACGTTTATAGAGCTCTTGAAGAATAAGAATATGCTCCTCGTATTCTGCATACATATCTGCGGTATCTAGTAAAGAGATATCATACATCTCTGCACTGAGCTCTTCGAAAAATTTAAAAATATAACTTGCATTTTTTGTAAAAGTAAAAAAGTTTCGCTCTATTTGAAGTTTTGCGAAATTGGCAAAATCGGATGCTTCTAAAAGAAGAAGAACACGCGTATCATCATCTATATATTTCGTTTGTGGCACTATACAAAGTTTTGAAAGAAATTCAGACATTGTGATATAGTTTGGGAGGAAGAGTGTCTCTTCTTGGATTTGAAGTTGCTCATGACGTATAGCACGAGCAGAGGGAAGAATAATAGTTTGTGTATTCATATACAGGACTTAATATTCCTGTATATCTTTATAGCGTGTATCTGCTTTAAAATTATAAAATCGACTTAGATCATCGATATCAATTTTCGCCATTATATCCCATCTTCCCTCTTGTGGAAGCTTGATCGAGGAGAAAGTGTAAACTCCATTTTCTTCAGTAGGTGCACTAAATTCTTGATCATGCTTATGATTATTTGGTCTCGTTACAACCACTTTTATCCGCGCGTTTTCTACGGGATTTCCCTTAATATCTGTGAGTTTATACTTCAAAGTCGTATTCTCTGAAGATATCCCTTGATTGATATATTCAATTTTATATTTATTATCAAATGCTATCTGCGACTCTATTAGTTCATTTGCTGTAGCATCTGCTTGATGATAATTCATCATATACGTGTCACTTGCCTCTACAGGCATCTTACTTGTCACTATAATTGTCGCAACACATGCACCAAAGATAAACAGAATGGACGCACCAATTGCATAGGGCCAAGCTCTTCCACTACTTAGATTCATTTTTTTGCCTTCTTAGGTAAAGTTTTCTTTTGATATAAAGAAATATACCATAAATTATCATTCCATAAAACAACAACTTCACAATGAAAATACTATATTTATTTGCATTTCCTGCAGCATTTTCAAGAACCACACCTTTAGTGTCTGCAATCTGCTCTGCAATATCAACGTATCCGTTATACATCGAACCTGAATACTTCCCTATCTGCTGGTTATCTTTTGCTTTTTGTGCTAATAGTGGCAAGATAGTCCCACCTGACGAGCTTGCTATCTCTTTAAAACTTGCAAAACTATCACTATAAAAAAGTGCCATAATAAATGCTTGTAGACTGGAAGCAACGGGACTTAGTACCTGTTTTTTATCAAAATATTCATATAAAGAAGTATCATTTGCCAAAATATCAACTTTTGAATCAAGCTCTGCAAAAGTCAATAATATTGTTGGCTCTTTCATTTCAGCGATAAGCTCTTTTTCGTACTCTACGATACTTTTACCTTCTGGTAATTGACGAAGCATCACAAGGCGAAGAGATATACCTGTTTTTTGATACAGTTCTAAACCTAACTTCTCCACTTGAGTTGTAAAGTCTGGATTATGAACAACATCATCTTTATATAAATACGAAGCGACCAAAGTTGTTTGAAAAAATAAAATGAGGATGAGGGCCGCAAGCCCTCGTGAAAGTCTCAAAGAAACTCCCCTTAACCGATAAAAAGGTGATTAGGTGTTACCACCGCGTAAAGTGTATATGCAGCCATAACTACAAGGCCCCAAGAAATAATTTTTTCCATAATATATCCTTTACTTCACATCAACTAGATGTTTTTTTGCACTTTCAGTGTCAAACATTCTAATTGAGCTTTCATCTTTTATCTCATAAAAGTTAGTTGCACTTGCATTTTGCACATTTATTCCCCAGATAGTTAAACCTACGAGAATACTGAGCAAAAGGACAGTTGCAATCAACATACCTGTTATACCATCAAGAACAAATACGCCTCTATTTTCATTCATACCTGTCTCCTTACTTACTGCTAATGCTTGTAATATAAGCACCTACAGCTTCTTTTTGCTTGTCGTTAAGTTTATCAAACTTAGGCATAGCACCGATCGCGCCTTTTTTACCATGGTTAAGAACATTTACAACAAGCTCTGGAGTGAACTCAGCAATATTAGGAGCTACATACTCCATCCCTTTGCCATCAGCACCGTGACATGAAGCACATACGCCTTCAAATACATCTGCACCAGCGCCAGTCATACCATTCGCAACATATTTAGACACGAGATCTATTTCCGCATCCGTAATCATCTCATTCGTATTTGCGTTAAAGAGTCCGTTACGATCTGGCATTGGCATCTCTGTACCTAAAAGATGATTATTTGCGCCATTGATAATCGCATGTTTTACAACTTTTTCTTCCAGTCTTACGTTAAGATTAGCAGCTTTTCCATCAATTCCATCAGCTTGAAGTCCATGACAAACTTTACACTCAGCCAAGAATACTGATTCACCCATATCTACAAGTCTCTCACCAGTAATATCAGCATATTTTGCTTCAAATTTCTCGTTGTGAGCTTTTGTATCTTCATTGTATTCACCAATTTGTGAATATGCATTGACTGGATAACCGATTGTGAAGTACCACATACCCCAAATCATTGTTCCCAGAAACATAATAGCCCAACCCATCGGTACGCTATTTTTATACTCGCCTATGCCGTCCCAGCTATGATCTACCAATTCACCATCAGCAGTATCTGTTTGCATTTGACGTACATATTTGATGACAACAAACACAGTAATAATTACAAGTGCAACAGCACCTGCAACCGCTAACATGTTTACGATATCATCATTTAAACCACCTTCGGAACCTCCAACAGACAAATATGTTAGAAGTAACATAACAGCAGCAAAGATAATTCCCCAAAGATAAAGCTTATTCATATATCTCTCCTATTTCTCTTTATCGTCTGATACCGCTGATACAGGAGTATCAGTGATATCATCTTTTAGCGCCATATTGCTATAATCTTCATAATCATGACCATCAGCATCTTTCTTTTTTGAATACAAATGATAAATATACCCATAAAGTACCACTACTAAAGTAGCAGTTAATGCAAAATACCCATAAGCTTGTAATTCAGCAATATCCACTTTAAAACCTTTACTATTTCAGACTATTCATATATGCAATAATAGCTACTATCTCAGGGATCTCACCACGAGCTACTGCATCTTTGACATCTTGATCTTTCATATCAGCTACTATCTCTTTTGCTTCTGCTAAAGCTAATGCCCTAGCTTCTGCAAGATTTTTACCCATTTTTACAATTTTTGTTGAACCGTCTTTCATAGGAACTGGTTCATTATAAGGTACAGAGAATGCATTTGCAACTGTTAATTGCTCTGCATAAGCAGTATCAACATCAGCATTATTTGTAAACATCCATTTATATGCTGGCATAATAGAACCAGGTACTACAGATGCTGGGTCTTTCATATGGTTTTCATGCCAGTCAGTTGTACGGTAGTTTCCTACACGCATCAAGTCTGGACCAGTTCTTTTAGAACCCCAAAGAAAAGGACGATCATACGCGTACTCACCACTTAAAGAGTAGTGACCATAACGATCAGTCTCTGATTTAAATGGGCGCACTAACTGTGAGTGACAAGCATTACAGCTGTTTTTAATATAAACGTGACGACCCGCTAATTCTAAAGTAGAATATGGAGCAGTTCCGATTACAGGACGAGATGCTTGAGCAAAGTTTGGAAGAATTTCAATCAAACCTGCAAACGCAATTGTTACAAATACACCTACCGCAAAAAAGAACGGATGTTTTTCTAACCAATGAAACATATTTTATCCTTTCTATTAAGCGCCCATAGGCGAAGCATTTTGTAGCTCAGACTCTTCAACAGGACGAGCAGACATAGTTTTATAGATGTTGTAAGCAAACATCAAGAAACCAACTAAGTATAAAAGACCACCAACACCACGAATTGTATAGTATGGATGTAATACAGTTACAGTATCGATAAATGAGTAAGCAAGGTTACCAAATTCATCGTGAGCACGCCACATCATACCTTGAGTGATACCTGCAATCCACATTGAAGTGAAGTAAAGCACAACACCCAAAGTTTGAATCCAGAATTGTGTAGCCATAAGTGACTTTGAATAGATCTCACGCTTAAATACACGTGGAGCCATATGGAAAAGTGAAGCCATGATCATGAATCCAACCCAACCAAGTACACCATCGTGAACGTGACCAACGATCCAGTCTGTAAAGTGAGCGATTGCATTTACTGATTTGATAGCTTGGATAGGACCTTCTAATGTTGAGAACATATAGAATGTAGAAGCAAGAATCATAAACTTAATCAGTGGAGATGCTGCAACTTGTTGCCATTCACCCTTCATTGTAAGAAGCATATTGATCGCTGAACCCCAAGATGGAAGAATCAAGATAACAGAGAAGATAGACCCCATTGTCTGCATCCAATCAGGAACAGTTGAATAAAGTAAGTGGTGTCCACCAGCCCATAAATAAACAAACATTAGACCCCAAAAAGAGAGTAACGACAATTTATATGAATAGATAGCTTGACCAGATTCTTTTGGTAAAAAGTAGTAAATCATTGCAACAATAGGCACTGTAAAACCAAATGCAACCGCATTGTGTCCATACCACCATTGTACTAATGCATCATTGGTACCAGCATACATAGAAACTGAATGCCACCATGAACCAATTCCACCAGAAGCAAAGTATGTTGGAATTTCCATATTGTTAAAAAGGTAAAGCATAGCTATACCTAAGAATGTAGCAATATAATACCAAATAGAGATATAAAGTGATTTTTCACGGCGAATACCGATTAAACCAAAAAGACCCATACCCCACAGTACCCAGACAACTACTACAGCAATATCAATAGGCCATTCAAATTCAGCATACTCTTTTGAAGTTGTAATACCCATAAAAAGAGTTACTACAACTGCAGCAACAACAATAAGATACAACCAAAAATGTAGTTTACCTAAAAACATCAATAGACCTGACTCCGCCATTGATACCTTTAATACACGCTGACCAACATAATACCAAGTAGCAAAAATACCACTTAAAGTAAACCCAAAAATAACTGCATCAGTATGCAGCGGACGAAGACGACTAAAGTTAGTATATTCAGCTAACCCCTCACCAAGAATTGTATTAACACTTGGGAAAGCAAGTTGAAATGCTAAAATTACACCGATGAGCATACCAACAATCCCTAAAACGATTGTTGTGAACATGAACATCTTTGCAACTGTATAGTCGTACTCTAATGGACGATTCTCCATATATAGCCTCCTTAAAGTTTCAAAGCAATTATGTCTAAATAAAATTTTTGTACTATTTAGACTAATTAACACTGTCATAATATCAATACAAAAGTTTAAACAATCTTAATTTCTTAACACTTTTGTAACAAATCATTATTTTTTTGTTTACTTTTTATATTTTATATTTACTTAAGATTTTTCTTTGTTTTGTTTTAAAAGAGGAAGTGAGCCCTTTAAAAAAAAGGGCTTTTTTAAGGAGTACTTATTCTATCTTTTGATTAAAGATAAAAATTGATCGAAGATGTACCTACTTTCCTTTGGTCCAGGGCTAGACTCAGGATGGTGTTGTACAGAAAATATTGGAGCATCTTTATATTTGAGCCCTTCGATTGTATTATCAAAAAGGTTTAAATGTGTAATATCTGCAACTTCTGTAATGTTATCTGGAACATTATAGTTATGATTTTGTGCCGTAATCTCTACAAGTCCTGTGTTACAATTCTTCACAGGATGATTCCCACCATGGTGTCCAAACTTTAATTTATATGTTTCGTACCCATGAGAGATCGATAAAAGTTGATGTCCAAGACAGATTCCAAACATTGGAACCTTTGCAGCTATCAGTTTTTTGATCTCCTCTTGCTCTTTTTTAAGTACTAAAGGATCTCCTGGACCATTAGATAAAAAGACCCCATCGATCTCTTTCTTATTATAACGCTCTATTAAGTCACTTGCTTTAAAGTCGTTTGGAATAACTTCTACACCAATTTTTGACTCTACTATGTTATTAAGAATATTTCTTTTCACGCCAAAATCGATCACCACAACATTTGCTTCTGGTGTTGGAGCCTCTTTGTACTCAAAACGATCTTCTGCATAAGTCGCATTCGTATGTTTATACGCTTTTTTTGTACTTACTTGCTCTATATAGTTTACATCCTCAATGCGTGGTGAACTTTCTAAGATCTTTTTAAGTTCTTCTTTGTCGCTCACTTTTGTAGAAGCTACCATCATCATAGCCCCTTCATCACGTAACATTTTTGTAATATAACGTGTATCAATATCGCAGATTCCCATCACATTGTATTTTTTCAAAAATGAGTCAAGAGATTCCTCTGCTCTAAAGCTTGAATATCTCGGTTGATATTTTCTTACAAGCATCCCTTTTGCATGAGCACTTGAGCTTTCCATATCTTGTTGATTCACACCAACATTTCCGATCTCTGGCATAGTAAAAGTAACAAATTGTCCTGCATAAGAGGGATCAGACATCACCTCTTGATATCCACTAAGGGATGTATTAAACACTAATTCACCGACACTTGTATCATCAGCACCAAAGCTTTTTGCTTCTAAATATGTCCCGTTCTCAAGATATATCCAAGCTTTTTTCATCTTATCACTCACTGTTGCATACCTCTCTTTGTTAGTTCTTCTTTGTAGAGTTTGTCATAAAGAATATCAAACTCATCTGTTCCTGGAATGTAGCGTTTTTTATACGATCTTATTTTGTCCATCACAGCATCTTGAAGTGCAGAATCATCCGCAATAAAAGATGTTATTGAGTTATAGATGATATTTTTAATTCTGTTCTCTGTTACTTCAAAATGGATCAGATCTTCTTCATAAAGCTCATCGAGTATCTTATGTGCAATATCTGAATATCTCTCTTCATAGTTAAGGATCACTCCAAATTCAGGAGCGAGCTTCTTTTTGATCATAAAAAAGAGCTGTCTCTCGTCCGCTAGCATGAAATCGATCTCTTCTTCATTATCTTCACAAATTGTTCTTGCTTTTTCTTCGAGTGCCATCTCTTTGTTGACATTATCAATAAGTATTTTTTGCGCTTCTTGTGATACAGGCTCAAGACCTTTTGTCATTGTAGCAACACCGCTTTTATTCAGGTCAATTGCAATTTTGTTTGATATATGGGGAATAGTTCTTAGTGATATTTTCATGCGCGGGCCCTGTTATTGAAATAAATTTTGATATTTTACAATAACAAAGGTAAAGATAGGATTAGAAAAGCGCTATTTACTCAAAAGAGATGTAAGTTCAGAGGCTTTTTGAGCTTGCATTTTTGCAAGGATCGCTCCTACTGTTTTTGGCTTAAGTGAATTGAGTATTTTGAGCGCTTCTTGTGGCTCCATACCCGAGAGAATATCAGAAGCAGCCCCTGCTTTCATTTTTGAAAATGTTTGCGCTACTTTATCCATTTTGAGCTCTTTGATCTCTTGGAGTACTTGCTCATTTTTTTCTAAAAGCTTTTGAATATTTTGCTCTTTTTGTTTGACCTCTTCAAGCATATTACTCACTTCATTTTCTTTATGCTGAAGCTTCATCTCTTTTTTGTTTAAAAGATCTTCGGTTGCTACCTTTAAAGAGTTCAGAGCTTGTTTTTGCTCATCTATACGCTCGAGCTCTACAAGCAATTCACTCTTTCTCTCTTGAAATATCTCTGTACAATCAAAAAGTCTATCACTTGTTTCAAGTGCAAAGAGATTAAAAGTAAAACTAACTAGTAATATGAGTTTATACACGGACATTCCTTAGAGATATTTTTTTCTTGAAAAAGTAATAGACGCTATCTCATCAAGCTCTTTGGACTCTTTGATCTTAAACTCTTTGAGTATTTTATTTCTTTCTTGAAGCTCTAGATACTTAAACTTTTCGTGTTCCATCATATCAAATTTAAATTGTTCTTTTGCTTGATAAAGTTGATTTTGACAGTATTCAACCCATTGTTTATTGTGAGAAATGATCTCTCTTTGAGAAGCTAGCAGAGAGTGAGAAGCAAGAAGCTCTCCTATATTTCCACTCTTTGGAGGCATAATCTCTTCGAGTGAACTATAAGAATTACTCAGTGCATCAGAAGCATTTTTGAGATCTGCATTTGCTCTTTGCACTCCACGTTCGCTTTTGTCTAAAGTGTTTTTTTTCAAAGTCACCAAAGAGCTAAAGCGAGTCTTCATTTTTATTCCTTAGAGGATAATTGTATCATCTCTTTCTGGGGATGTAGAGATAATACCAACTTTTGTCTGTGATATCTCTTCAATCGTTCTTACATACGCTTGTGCCTCGGCTGGAAGAGCATCAAAACTTCTTGCCCCGACAGATTTATCCCAACCTTTGAATGTTTTGTAAATAGGTTTTACATCCTCTAGATTTGCAGGAAGATAGTCTATCTCTTTACCATCAAGTTCATACGCAACGCACACTTTTACTTCATCAAAACCATCGAGAACATCAAGTTTCATCAATGCGAGTTCATCACATCCATTGAGGCGACTTGCGTAGCGAGTAGCCACAGCGTCAAACCAACCACAACGGCGCGCACGACCTGTTGTTGTGCCAAACTCATGCCCTTGCTTACCTAGACGTGCGCCATCTTCACCCAAATCTTCACTAGGGAATGGTCCATTTCCAACACGTGTACAGTATGCTTTAACAATTCCGATCACTTTGCCAATATCTTTTGCATTGATTCCAAGACCTGTACAAGCACCTGCACTTACAGTAGAGCTTGAAGTAACATACGGATAAGTTCCATGGTCGATATCAAGCATTGTTCCCTGCGCACCTTCTAAAAGTACACGCTTGTTTTCTTTATCAAGAGCACGCCATACCATCTGTGTTGTATCTGTGATAAATGGAGCAAGCTTCTCTTTGTAGCCCTCAAGTTCAGCCAACAGCTCTGCTTCATTTGGCGTAGCGATACCCAAAATATCAAAAATCGCTCTATTTTGCTCAAAATAATCTAAGATGGATTGACATAATTTTATAGGATTCAAAAGCTCACCTACACGCATCCCGATACGATTTATCTTATCTGAATATGCAGGTCCGATCCCTTTTCCAGTTGTACCGATCGCTTTATCACCTTTAAGTTTTTCACGTGCCTGATCGATGAGCGAATGGTATGGAAGATTAAGGTGTGCTTTATCAGAGATAAAGAGTCTCCCCTCTAACCCTTCAAACTGTGTCATCTCTTTAATAATTGACTCAGGAGAGAGTACGACACCATTTCCTACTACATTAATAGCTTTTGGGTTGAGTACACCTGATGGGATAAGATGCAGTGCATATTTTACACCATCTACCCAAATTGTATGCCCTGCATTGTGACCCCCTTGGCTTCTACAAACCATATCGTATTCACATGCAAGCCTATCTACAATCTTTCCTTTTCCTTCGTCTCCCCATTGGATCCCAACAATCAAGTCTGCCTTCATTTTCTTCCTCTTTCTTTTTATTATTTCGTTAATATTTCACACAGCTCATCTGTATATAGAGCAAAACCTACAGAACGTATATCTGCGTTTTTATATCTTCCACCACGTGCAAGCACCTCATTTTTTTCAATGATTCTAAAAAAAAGCTCGTCATAATAAAGCATTTTAGAGTAATACATTGGTGCTAAAACACTGTTTTCGTAGCCCACTTCTAAAGAGAGATCTCTCATCTTCACAAGCTCTTTTTGAATCTCTTCTGGAACCTTTGGTAAAAGCGCATCAAGCTGATCGAGATGCTGTAGATACACAAGATCTCTTACCCACTCCTTACCAAGAGCTAAAAATTTCTCTATATTGATATGGCGAAAATCATCAAGGCTAAGTGAATCAAACATCTCAACAAGAAGATGTGCAATACGGATATTTGAGATCTGCACCAAAGGTTTTACTTCAAGTTTTTGAAGAATCTCAACTGCTATTTGCATCACTGAAGAGAGTTTTTTCTCCCCCATAAATTCAGCACCTACTTGGTATTGCTCCGTGGAAGGAAAACGAAAAACAGGTTGGATGTAGAACCATTTTTTGTGTTCTGTATTTCTTCCTAAGCGTTTTTCTATGATACGCACTACATCGATAGTAGAATCCGCACGAAGGCTCATATTATTGTTTTTTTGATCGTTAATACGAATAAGCTCTTTGGCATCTGCGATACTTTGATGCTGATGATAAGAAAAAATAGGAGTTACGATCTCTTCAAAGCCATGAGCATAAAGAACATCACTTGCTACTTTTTCTATTTCACGCTTTACTTTCGCACTTTTACCAAAGTAAAGTTTTGAACCGTTTGGGATCTCGTGTTCAAGTATCATTATTTCTCTAGACCAAAAGTGATCTCATTAAAGATCTTATTTGCTGTTCCATCGTACGTTCTACGACCAAGCTTTGCAAGGGCGAGTTCAACACTATTGACAACCCATGCCATCTCATAATTACTTATAAGCCCCATCTGATTGATACGAAAGATCTTCCCTTTGAGGTGATCCTGCCCACCCGCGACATTCACATCAAACTCATCTTTTAAAATATTTCTAATTGCTGAAGCATCTGCATCATCAACAGTTGTCATAGAAGGAGCTGGTGTTTTTGGATAGATATGCAAACCGATCGCTTGCAAGGAACTATTGACCGCTTTTGCGCGCACAGCAGTATCACTATAAAGCTTCTCGATTCCACCCTCACGTTCGATAGTTTCTAATATCTCTAAAAGACCAATGATAAGAGTAGTCGCGGCTGTCCAAGCTGTTGTATTTTTTCTTTGTGATTTGATCTCTGTTGCAAGGTTAAAGTAATAGCCTCTCCCCTCACCGATCTTCTCTAATGCCGCAGCACTTAGACCTAAAATAGCAAGCCCAGGAGGAAGCATTAACGCTTTTTGACTCCCTGCGATAAGTGCATCAATATGCGTCGTATCTATTTTTCTCACACCCACAGCCGTGATCCCATCTGCGATGATCATAATATTTGGGTTGAGAGCTTTCACAGCTTTTGCAAGCTCCTCTACAGGGTGTGCTAAACCACCTGCTGACTCACTCACTTGCACAGCGATCGCGTCGATGTCAGCGTTCGCCTCGATCGCTTTGAGTACATCTGCTACATCCACAGGTGTATCCCACTCGTTTTTGATCTCTACGTTTTTAAGACCATTTGCAAGCGCGATCTTTCCAAATCTCTCACCGAACTTTCCAGAATTTACATTTAAGAGTGTATTGTGGCAAAGATTCGTTACAGCAGCTTCCATTGCACCTGTTCCACTCGAAGAGAGCATTACCACTTCATCCATCCCAAAAAGCTTGAAAAGGTGTGTACGCGTTTTTTCAAAAATAGCTTCAAATTCAGGTGTACGGTGATGCATTGTCTCATCGCTCATCGCATTACGAACGTTTTGAGGTACTGGAGTTGGTCCAGGCGTAAAAAGTAGCATTAGATTTTTCCTACGAGGTGATATGTTTTAAAGACGCCATTATATCAAAATAACTTAAATTGACTCTTTTGTGCTAAAATCCGATTCATTTTTAAAGGTTAAGCATGACATTATTTGATTCTATCATCCTGGGAATTATCGAGGGGTTTACAGAGTTTTTACCTATCTCTTCGACCGGACATCTCATCGTTGCGAGTCAGTTTTTAGGAGTAGATCAAACAAATATCAATAAAGCTTTTGAGGTTATTATTCAGTTTGGTGCTATTTTAGCTGTTGTACTCAATTACAAAGAAAAATTCACCCCTGCACATATCCCATTGTGGATAAAAGTTTTTTTAGCATTTTTACCTATTGGTATAATAGGCTATCTTTTTGCATCATCTATTAAAACACTTTTTACAGTTGAGATCGTGGCTTGGATGTTTATCATTGGAGGGGTAGTTTTTTTACTTGTAGAGAAGTTTTTTATCCCGCATGAAGCTAAATTGCTCGATGATGTAGAAAAGATAAGCTACAAACAATCGATGATCATCGGTATCGCTCAAGTTTTTGCTCTCATTCCTGGGACGAGTCGTGCAGGCTCTACGATCATTGGGGCACTTTTGGTGGGTCTTAGCAGAAAAGCGAGTGCGGAGTTTAGTTTTTTACTTGCATTTCCAGTGATGAGTGCAGTTACAGCCTATGATCTTTTGAAACACTATAATGACTTCACGCAAGAGAGCCTTATCACACTAGGTGTAGGCTTTCTTGTCTCCTTTGTTGTAGCCTATGGAACGATCAAGCTCTTCTTGGCATTTTTAGAGCGTTTTACTTTCGTTGCCTTTGGAGTTTATAGAATCCTCTTTGGTCTTTTACTTCTCACCTTTGTCAGTTAAGATAGTGGAATAGTATTTGCTGTATTTTCTTTGTGTAACACAAAGGAGTACTCATGCAAACGATACGACAAAATACACGTGTTCTAACCCTACTCCAAAGACTTGAAGACTCTTTTTACAAGATAAGTCGCAAGTTTTTATAAAAAAATATTATAGACCATACAAGGGATCAGGACGTACATCCCAATCTATAATATTATAAATTCCATGGAGGGAATTTAAAGTGTTTGCAATATCACCTTTGCAAGACTCAGCGCTTTTGCACGATGAGAAAGATTCTTCTTTATCTCGCTCTCTAACTCCCCTAAAGTTTTCTCATATCCAAGTGGTATAAACATCGGATCGTAGCCAAAACCACCATCTCCACGTGGCGAAGTGATCACATCTCCATACATCCAACCATGTACACAAAACTCAGCATCTCTGCTCACTATTGCAATAGCCGCTGTGTAATATGCTCTAGAACTCTCTACACCCTTATCTTTAAGATCTTGTACGAGTTTATTTAGGTTTGCCTTATCATCAGCATTTTCTCCTGCATGGCGCGCACTATAAATACCTGGTGCACCATCGAGTGCATCGACACTAATACCGCTATCATCTGCAATCACCACAACATTTTCATCCCCCAAAGCTTTAAAAACTGCTCGCGCCTTAATTAAAGCATTTTCTTTAAAGCTATCCCCATCTTCTATGATCTCAAAAGGCTCTATTAGCTCACTATAAGGGATCACCTCATGATCTTCACACATCGCTTGGATCTCTTTGACCTTGCCCTTATTGGAGGTTGCTAAAACTATTTTCATTCTATTTCCTTATACTTTACTTTAAAGAATCTCTTTTGGCTTCTACAAAGTTTGCGTAAACATATCTTTTATTATAATGCCGACATTATACCAACTTAACTTATGGGGCGTTTATGTTTAAAAAAGTTTTTCCTCTCTCTATGATCCTCTCTTTGAGATTCTTGGGTCTTTTCCTTGTTTTACCTGTACTTTCTATTTATGCGCTGACACTAGAGGGTGCTACACCTCTTTTGGTAGGTGTTATTGTTGGGGGTTATGCACTCACCCAAGCACTCTTTCAAGTTCCTTTTGGAACTCTTAGCGATAAGATAGGGAGAAAACCTACTATTCTTTTTGGTCTTATCATTTTTCTCATAGGCTCTATCATAGCTGCCTATGCAACGGATGTATATACACTTATGATTGGGCGCTTTTTACAAGGGGCTGGAGCGATCGGTTCTGTTGTCACTGCGATGATCTCAGATCTCGTTGAAGAGGAGATCCGCGCAAAAGCGATGGCAATAATGGGTGGTACGATTGCTCTTAGCTTTGCTCTTGCTATGGGTCTTGGTCCAGTTATTGGAGCTGCGTACGGTGTAGATAGTCTCTTTCTCATTACAGCCGTTTTAGCTTTTATTGCGATGATACTTCTCTTTACCAAGGTGCCAACACCTCCAAGGATCAAACATATCTACCATGACACAAGTAAAACATCGGATATCATCAAAGATCCAAATCTTTTAAATATGATCATCATCAATGCGATGCAAAAAGGGCTTATGACAGTTGCTTTTGTACTTATCCCTATTATTCTTACTAGTGATACTTTTGGTTGGGATAAATCAGAACTCTACAAAGCCTATCTGCCTGCAATGATACTCGGCTTACTTGCGATGGGTCCAGCAGCTATTTTTGGAGAAAAAAAGAATAAGCCTCGTGAGATATTCTTACTTTCTATTGTGCTTTTTATCGCATCTTTTTTTATTATGGGTCTTACTGATTCTGATACTGTTTTTGTGATCGGTGTTGTGTGTTTCTTTATCGGATTCAATATGATGGAACCACTTGTACAGTCAATGATAAGCAAGTTTGCAAAAGTACACCAAAAAGGTGCAGCTCTTGGGATCTCAAACTCCGCTGCGTATTTTGCTACTTTTATTGGTGGTACACTCGCAGGACTTTCACTTGACTTAAGTGATAGAGAAAGTATCGGGATCACAGTAGGAGTTATCTCGATTCTTTGGCTTATCTACACGATCATCAAGCTCAAAAACCCTACAAAATACTCCCACCTTTTTCTCGATGAAGAGAGTGTGAATATGGATAAACTTCATGCGCTTGAAAATGAACATATCGCTGAATGGTATATTAATGAAACAGAAAAGAAAGTTGTAGTGAAGTATGTAGCAAGTGCTATTGATACACTTGAGTTAGAAAATAAAATTTTAAACTAGATTCGGGTCAAGTTCGCAATGACGGCACTGTGCAGTCATCCTGAACTTGATTTAGGATCCAAAAGATCTATTATTTTAGTGGAAGCACCGTCATATTGTAGTAACGACCTTCAAACTTAGGTGGTTTTTCCATAGTTCCAACATCTTCTACCATCGGCCATACTCTCATAAGCACGTCTCTTGCTGCTTCTGGATGTGCCATCTCACGTCCTCTTAAAAAGACACGAAATTTTACGTGTTTACCTTTTTCTAAAAACTCTCTTGCATGTTTTACTTTATACGCAATATCATTTTCAGCGATTTTTACAGAAAGTTTGATCTCTTTGACATCTATTTTTGTCTGATTCTTTCTCTGTTCTTTAAGTTGTTTCTCTTTTTGGTATCTATACTTACCGTAATCCATTATTTTTGCCACTGGCGGCTTTGCATCTGGAGCGATCATCACTAGGTCTAAGCCTAACTCATTTGCTTTTTCCATAGCCTCATCTGTAGAGATAACCCCTAAAGGCTCTCCTCCATCTACATTACAACGCACTTCTGGCACACGAATATCGTCATTCATAATGACGCGGTCTGTTTTTTTAGTCAAAAATTTACCTCATTTATTTTAGTTTGTATAAGTGAAAGAAAATCTGCTTCACTTATATTGTACTGTTCTCTTGTTCTTCTATCTCTAACTGCGACACTTTTGTTTTGAATCTCTTCATCACCGATCACAACTATCATAGGCACGCGGGTTTTCTCAGCCGTACGAATTCTTTTGTTCAAAGAGTCATTCTTTGCGTAAATTTCGCTATCAGCTCCAATATCGATAAGTTTATCTGATAATTCCTTAGCATAATCTTTATGACTCTCTGCAACAGGCACGATTGCTACTTGTGTAGGAGCGATAAACATTGGGAATTCTCCTGCATAATGCTCTGTTAAAATCCCGATAAAACGCTCAAATGAGCCTAAAATAGCTCTATGGATCATAACCGGCTGGATCTTATCGTTATTTTCACCATTGTATTCAAGAGCAAAACGCTCAGGAAGATTAAAATCTAGTTGCACTGTTCCACATTGCCACTCGCGTCCGATAGCATCTGTGATCTTGATATCGATCTTTGGTCCATAAAACGCTCCACCACCCTCATCTATTTCGTATGGAAGTTCATTTCTATCCATCGCTGTTTTCAAAGCATTAGTCGCAGTTTCCCAAATTTCGTCACTTCCTACCGCTTTTTCAGGCTTCGTGCTTATCATCATCTTGTAGTCAAATTCAAAAGTAGACATAATTTTATCAACAAAATCAACTACTTCGATGATCTGCTCTTCGATCTGATCGGATGTACAGAAGATATGCGCATCATCTTGTGTAAATTCACGTACACGGAAAAGCCCGTGAAGTGCTCCTGTTAGCTCATGGCGGTGCACCACACCATATTCAAAATATTTAAGTGGAAGATCTCTATAGGAGTGAAGATCCTCTTCATAAACCTTAATATGTCCTACACAGTTCATCGGCTTCACACCAAACTCTAGCTCATCGATGTTGGTGAAGTACATATTTTCACCGTAGTTTTGGTAATGCCCAGATGTTTTCCAAAGATCAGATCGTAGCATCTCTGGACCACGCACAGGCTCATAACCACGTTTACGGTGCGCTTTAAAGAGAAGTGATTCTAATCTTGCACGAAGGCGTCCACCCGCAGGGAGCCAAATAGGAAAACCAGCTCCAACCTCTTCACGGAACGTAAAAAGTTTCATTTCATTTCCGAGTTTACGGTGGTCACGTTTCTCTGCTTCGGCGATCATATCAAGGTGTGCTTTGAGAGACTCTTTATCTGCAAATGCTATACCATATATACGTGTAAGCATCTCATTTTTTGAATCACCACCAAGATAAGCACCCGCTATTTTCATAAGTTTGAAGTAGCGGATCAGTCCAATATTAGGGAGGTGAGGACCACGACAAAGATCTTCAAACTCCCCTTGTTTATAGATGCTCACACGATCACTTGGGATGCGCGTCATTACAGCTAATTTAAGGTGATCGTTTTTAAACTTTTCTTTTGCCTCATCCATAGAGATCTCATATTTTTCGATCTCATATTTTTTCTTTGCAAGGTTGAGCATCTCTTTTTCTATCTTTTTGAGATCTCCCTCACCTATCTCTGCTTCTGTCTTAAAATCATAATAGAACCCCTCTTTGACCACAGGTCCTACGAAAAACTTCGCATCAGGGTATAAAGACTTGATCGCTTGTGCCATAAGGTGTGCAGTTGAGTGGCGCAAAACCTCTAGAGCTTCTGCTGAATTATCTAAGTGGATCTGTTCCCCCTCAAAGCCTCTCTCTTTGGCAGTTTGTAGATCGATGATTTCATCATTATGTTTTATTGCTATAACATTCAAAATAATTTCCTATTCTCTTTGATTAAAGTTCAGTTTTTAGTACGGCACCGTTGGATGCATTGGATACAAGCAAAGAGTAGCGCTTAAGCCATTTGGATGTGATCTCTTTTTTGTACGGTTTGAAGTGAAGACGACGTGATTCAAGCACCTCATAGCTTACATTGAGTTGTAAGAGGTGTGTGTCTACATCGATCTCAATCTCATCGCCATCTTCTATGAGAGCGATAAGTCCACCCTCGGCTGCTTCAGGGGAAACGTGACCTATAGAAGCTCCACGTGTCGCTCCTGAGAAGCGACCATCAGTGATAAGTGCAACTGACTCACCAAGTCCCATTCCCATAATAAGTGAAGTAGGAGCGAGCATCTCTTGCATACCAGGTCCCCCTTTTGGTCCCTCATAGCGGATTACTACTACATCCCCAGCTTTTACCTTATGCCCCATAATTCCAGCGATCGCTTCTTGTTGAGAGTTAAAACATACTGCACGCCCTTTAAATTGGCGCATAGAAGCAGCGATACCAGCTGTTTTTACAACGGCACCCTCTTCTGCAAGATTTCCAAATAAGATAGAAAGCCCGCCCACTTTTGAAAAAGCATTCTCATTCGTGTGGATGATAGTCTCATCGATGATCTTCGCATCTTTGATACGCTCACCAAGAGTCTCACCTGTAACCGTTGGGTTATCAAGATGCAAGATCCCACCACGGCGGCTTACCTCTTTCATGATCGCATTAACGCCACCTGCACGGTTGATGTCATCCATATGCACAGTAGAGAGTGATGGAGAGATCTTTGCAATATGTGCAACATTTTCGCTGATCTCATTGATCTGAGTGATATCGAACTCAACACCCGCTTCTTTTGCGATAGCGAGCATATGCAGCACCGTATTAGAGCTTCCACCCATCGCCATATCTACAACAAAAGCATTGTGGATCGCTTTTTCGTTGAGTACATTGCGAAGATTATATTTGCTATCATCTGCTTTTGCCATCTCAACCACTCTTTTCGCAGCTTTTTTTACCATCTCGATACGTGCAGGAGTCATCGCTAGCACGGTACCGTTTCCAGGGAGTGCAATCCCCATCGCTTCACAAAGAGTATTCATAGAGTTCGCTGTAAACATCCCAGAACAGCTCCCTCCACTCGGACACGCTTCACACTCGATCTCATAAAGCTCTTCATCACTCATTTTACCCTCAGAGTGTTGCCCTACAGCCTCAAAAGCGGTTGCCAAGTCAATTGGAGTTCCATCTTTTTTATGTCCTGCTTGCATCGGTCCACCTGAAACAAAAACAGTAGGAACATTTACACGAAGTGCCCCCATGATCATCCCTGGAACGATCTTGTCACAGTTGGGAATACAGATCATCGCATCGAGTTTGTGTGCATTCATCACAGTCTCAATAGAGTCTGCAATGATCTCACGTGATGGAAGGGAGTACAACATCCCATCATGTCCCATCGCGATCCCATCATCTACACCGATCGTGTTAAATACAAATGGGACACCACCCGCTTCGCGGATAGCCTCTTTTACGATCTCTCCATACTCGTGTAAAAAAAAGTGACCAGGAATAATATCTATGTAACTATTTGCGATCCCAATAAATGGCTTATCGAAATCTTCATCTTTTAATCCCGTAGCTCGAAGCAGTGAGCGGTGAGGGGTTTTATCAAATCCTCTTTTTATCGTGTCACTTCTCATAAAAATCCTTCTACTATATTATCTGAATTGGGATTATATCATTTTTTTACCTCTTTTTTAAATTTTTCTCTAAAAACTCTTTACAAACAAAAATAAAACGGCTATAAT
>JAGGTH010000083.1 GCA_021163845.1 Helicobacteraceae bacterium
GTAAAAAAGATCTTATATAGCTTACTATAAAGGTTTTGGTAAATTTTTAAAATCTATTGGTATCTGCTTTTTATACTCAGCAGGCACCTGTTTTTCGCCCGCTTTTTTCTTTTTGTAAAATGTAAGTCTCTCTTTGAGATAATTATCCTCTTCAAACGCCATCAAAGAACGTTCTAAACCCTCTATCGCTTTATCACTCGCAAGGTCATCACGCCCAAAAAGTCTGTAGAGTGCCTCTTTTGGATCCCCTAAGATCACACCATACCATTTGTTGTGGTAAAAGAGCTGCAGCATCGCGCCATCTTCTCTTTTATGTTTTGCAAAATCGATGTAGTATTTATCGCTCGCATCAGCGCTCTTTTGGGAATACTCAGTCAAAGAAGTGTTACTTTGGGGGATGTCGATCGTTGCGATGCGAAAATTAAGATGTTTGTGATTAAAAGCTATCTCATCACCCATAGCATGAAGTTCATCATCCCCTCGATGGATCGAAGCAAAATCATTAAACCAAGCAAAATCGATCTGCCCTGTAGCAAACTCTGTCATTTTGACCTTTTTATCCTTGCTAATGATATAAAAATCCGCGAGTAACGAGCCTGTAAGTAAAAAAAGAAAAAGAAAAGACCGCATCATTCCACCTCTATGATCACATCGGCGATCTCTAAAGTATCCCCAGGATAGATCTTGGCACGTTTGCGTAGTTCTACCTCAGCATTGCGGCGCACATAACCCTCTGCTATTAGCAGTTTTGCCTGCGCTCCACTATCTACGAGGTCTAGTAGTTTTAAAAGTTTGTAGAGTTCTATATATTCTTCTGTGAGTTGATATCGCATAGTTTGTCCTTATTTAAAATTGAAATCATAGCAAAAATATCGTATAATCGCTTATTATGCAAGTGGGTTCAAGCTATTTATACGATGCCAGCACCAAATACTACACCTCCCTTGGCGATGGTCGCTACCTTGTCGCACGCGAAAAAAATGAGGATCCCCTAAGTACAGATGCTACATCCCAAGAGGAAGAGCAAAAACCAAAAGACCCATCCCAGCAAAATCAGCTCGAGCCTTCCGAAGAACAGATGCTCATGGAGCTTCAAGCACGTGATGCCGAAGTACGCCAACACGAAGCTGCTCACAAATCAGCAGGCGCGCCTACAGGAGCTGCTAATTATACCTATCAAAAAGGTCCTGATGGGAGAATGTATGCCATAGGTGGCGAGGTGAGTGTCACGATGAAAAGTGGCTCAACCCCAGAAGAGACCATCGCCAATGCTCAAGCTGTTATCGCCTCAGCGATGGCACCTGCTGATCCAAGCCCACAAGATCACGCCGTTGCAAGCTCAGCACGTATGATGATGCTCAAAGCCGAGCAAGAAAAAGCAAAAGAGATCTACGCGCAAAACGCACAGCAAAATCAAGGCATCAAAGAGCAAGAAGAGTCGCAGACGAAAATAGACTTTTCAGCGTAAAATCGCTTCCGATCTACGATTACGCCTCTTGATTAAGTATTGAAAAGCCTAGATCACTCATCGCTCTGTCGATCATCTCTACTGCTTTTTTCATGGTTTGTTGGGAGATATCTGGGAGTTTTTCTTCGCCCCACGCTTGTTGGGCTTCTTCAAAACCTTTGAGCACGCCCTCACGTCCAGCTCGAAGTAGATCTTCATTGCCCCCTGCTCCATTGATGACAAAGTCAGCGATTCTTTGGGATGTTTGTTCTATCCCAAAAAAGCCATCTTCTGCAACAAGTGCACCTGCTTCTTCTTGGCTCAGAGATGCGATAGGTTTGCCCTCATAGCCGATATCTTTTAAAAAGCTTTGAAACTCCTGGTACTCTTTTTCAAAATCACTCTGTGGGTTAAAAAGATTGCTTTGGATCTCCACCGAGTTGAAGGTAAAAGCGTTTGCATTGAGCTCTACTTGTTGGCGCAACTCTTTTGCTTCATCAGCTGTAAGTTTCTCTGTATAAAGAGGTTTGATCCCTTTTGCATTTTCTTGAAATGTTGGTGGTGGTGTTTGTGTTGGAGCTATTTTCATGATCAATCCTTTGATTTTTCTCTTGTGACTATATCGGTTTTTGCTCTAAAAGCTTAAGTGATTCTTTGGCGATCTCTAGCTCTTCATCTGTCTTGATCACAAGTAACTCTATAGTACTTTTGGATGTAGAGATGCGTGTTGCATTTTGATCATTTTGTTCCCTATCGAGTACAACTCCAAAGCCGAGATCTTCCAAGACTCTTTGGCGGATCACCGCACTATTCTCCCCAATGCCGCCTGTAAAGACGATCGCATCCACACGCCCCAAAAGCGCCATATACGCACCAATATATTTTTTGATACGTCGCACCATCATTGCGATGGCAAGCTTAGAAGCTTCATCCTCTTGCTCTAAGATCGTGCGCACATCCTTGATATCACAAATTCCCATGAGTCCTGATTCTTCATTGAGAATGCGATCGACCTCATCGACACTAAGACCCAACACTCTTTGCATATACACCACCACAGCAGGATCGATATCACCACTTCGTGTGCCCATTACAAGCCCCTCTAGCGGGGTAAATCCCATCGAGGTATCTATACTTTTTCCATTTTCTATCGCACAAGCACTCGAGCCATTTCCAAGATGCAAGGTGATAATGTTAAGAAGATTCACATCTTTTTGCAAAAACTTTGCCGCCTCATCCAAGACATAGGCGTGAGAACTTCCATGGAAGCCATAGCGACGTATTTTATGCTCATCATACATCGAATGTTTGAGTGCGTACATAAAAGCCTCTTTGGGCATTGTCTCATGAAATGCGGTATCAAACACTGCTACCTGTGGCACTTGTGGTGCTTTTTGCATAGAGATCTCTATCCCTTCTAAGTTGGCTTTATTGTGCAGGGGTGCCAAAGGGATCAGCTCTTTTATTTTTTCTATCACATCCTCAGTGACAAAGGTCGCTGCACTAAAATACTCTCCCCCATGCACCACCCGATGCGCCATCAGGTCCAAAGAGCAAAAATCATCCAAAATATGTTCTTTTGCCAAAAGTGAAGCGATCTGTTCTAAGCCCTCGTGATGATCCTTGAGTATCGAAGTAATCACCTTTTTTTGCCCCTTAAAGCTCAGCGTTGTCGTAGAGCTAAACTCCCCTATCTTCTCTACATGGATATGTGCGAGTAGATCTAAATTATGATGATGAAACAACTTAAACTTGATCGAGGAGCTTCCCGAATTGATGACTGCTATTTTCACTCTTTTTCTCCTGCTTGTATCGCTGTGATCGCGACTGTATTAACGATATCATCGATGCTACATCCACGGCTGAGATCATTAACAGGCTTATTGAGCCCTTGCAAAATTGGCCCGATCGCAAGAGCGCCACTAGAGCGTTGCACCGCTTTGTAGGTATTATTTCCAGTGTTGAGATCTGGAAAGATAAAGACACTCGCCTCCCCCGCGACTTGAGAGTTTGGAAGCTTTGTATGGGCAACCTCTTTATCGATCGCGGCATCGTATTGGATCGGTCCTTCTACAAGGAGCTGTGGTCTTTTTGCCTTTACAAGGGCTGTCGCTTCGCGCACCTTCTCTACATCCGCACCACTTCCACTCTCCCCCGTCGAGTAAGAGAGCATCGCCACCTTTGGCTCTATCCCAAAAGCACGCGCCGTTGTCGCCGAAGCGATGGCAATATCTGCGAGCATCGCGGCATCTGGATCGAGGTTGACCGCACAGTCTCCATATACAAGAACTTTGGTCTTCAAACACATAAAAAACACACTCGATACCACGCTTACATCCGAAGTAGTTTTGATGATCTGCAAAGCGGGTCGAATCGTGTCTGCAGTGGAGTGGATCGCGCCACTCACCATCCCATCTGCATAGCCTTTGTGCACCATCATCGTGGCAAAATAGCTCCCCTCACCCATCATCTCCTCGGCACCCTCAAGGCTCAGCCCTTTTTCTTTGCGCAGGGTATAAAACTCCTCTGCAAACTCTTTGTGCCATGGGGAATTTATCGGATCTAGCACTTCTGCTTGGCTGAGATCAAGCCCGAGTTGAAGAGAGTTTTCCTTGATCTCTTGAGGGTCTCCAAGGAGAACCAGATCTACGACATTTCGGCGCAAGAGGATCTCTGCGGCTCGAAGTATTCGCTCATCTTGACTCTCGGGAAGCACGATCTTCTTTTTGTTTTGACGTGCAAGCTCAAATATCTTATAGGTAAACATCAGTGGTGTCATCACATCACTTTGGATGTGGCTGATCTTCTCTTCTATCTTTTTTATATCAACACTTGAGGAAAAAAGCCCAAGCGCAAGCGCTATCTTTCTTTCGCTCTTGACGCGCAATCTTGCGTAGACTTTTGAGAGATTTTGCACAGTCTTATAAGTATCTGTTGCGACACTCAGTATCGGTATTTTATGCCCTTTGAGCCCTTCGATGAGTTTTTGTATATTGGGATGTGCACGCATATCAAAGGGGAAAAGTATCCCGCTGATATTAGGATATGCACTCGAATAAAGCGAGCCAAAAAGAGCTAAGATGATCTCGGATCTATCCGCAGGTACGACGATAAGGTCATCCTCTTGGATATGATCTAAAAAATTATCTACTCCAAGAGCCGCTACACGAAACTCCCGCACCACGCGGGTATGATCATTTTCGCCAAAGAGAACTTTCTTTGCCCCGAGTGTCTCGATCACATCCTCTAGGATCGGTAAACTCAGCTCCTTGAGCTCCTCTAAAAAGTAGAGATCAAACTCATAATTTTTGAGTTTTTGCTCCACACTCTTTCTTTTTTTTGGCTCTATGCGAGAGACAAAAGTAGCAAAAGGCTGTGATCCCTCATCGATTATATTTTTATTTTCGATGAGTATCTCTTCATAAATATCTTGCGTGCTCAGACCTTGTGCACTTACGATAGGGATGATTCCACTTGAGAAGTTTTGTGCGAGTTTGAGATTGAGATCATAACCGATATTGGATCGAAACAAAGATCGCTGTATCCCCTCACACAGCACAAAATCATACTCCTCTTCAAGCTTTTTAAATTTCTCTAAGAGCTCATTGATGAGTGCATCACCTTGGCGCGAAGAAAACATATCTTCCACATGATCGATATCACATCCAAAACACTCCTCATACTCCATATCTAAACCATAGCGTTCTAAGATAAAGTCAATATCATTATCACGTTTATCACACGACTCGATGATAGGACGGAAAAAAGCGACACGATGGAGGTTACGTTTGAGTATCTCCATCAGTCCTAATGAGACAAAAAGGGTTCCCGCATTCTTTTGTGATGCTGTTATATAGAGTGATTTCATGCGAATATGCTATCCTCTCTTTTGTTAAAATCTGCTTTTTTTTCTTTGCATTTCCAAGTAATTTGTGTAGAATAGCATACTACGCTAATGGGGGATTTATCATGCGTGCATTTGTAGGTTTATTTTTAGTCACCACTTTTCTTTTTAGCTTTGTTTTTTATTTTATTTACCAAAAAGAGTATTTTACACAAGAGGATCAACTTTTCAAACAATCTGATCTCCTCCTCCAAGACATCTCCCTGATGTTACAAGAAGAACTCGCTCGTATCAGTGGAGACATCTTTTATCTTACATCCAAATACAAAAAAGAGCATACAAAAAAAGAGCCCATCACTAACGAGCTTTTAGACTTTATGCGTTACAAGACGAGCTACAAAAAACTCCATATTTTTGATCTTGAAGGAAAGGAACTTTTAATCATCTCTTCACAAAACGATGAGATCATCCTCGAAGATGAGCTAGACGCATCTCCTAACCCACATCTCCTCTACATCCAAGAAGCTCTCAAGCTCAACGAAGAAGAGATCTATATCTCCAAGCTCAACACCCAAGCTCCATCCACGGAGCCACTTCTCAAAGTCGCTTCTCCTATTTTTGATCAAGTAGGCAAAAAGCAAGGTGTTCTCGTTCTTGATATCTCTTTTGATTCACTCTTTGATAAACTCAAAAACTATACAAAACACACCAAACTCAATATATTTATCGCCAATCATGATGGAGAATGGATCTTTCCACCTCAAACACAAATACACTTGTTCAAAGGGACAAATCAAGTTATGGACAAATCTTCTGTTCTTTGGGAAGAGATACAGCGCTATGAGAGTGCGAAAGTACAAGGGGATGTAAATACCTTTTATTTCAAACTTTTCAACCCACTCAAAAATATCCAACATTATGATATTTTACACAAAGATCTTAAGTCTACCACACTTACAGATGGTTTTTTAGACAAAAAACTTGAATTTATTCTTGTTGTAGAGATCCCTCAAGATGCTATTGTACAAAGAACATGGGAAAATGTCTCCAAAGGAGTTCCCTATTTGATCTTTGGGTTTTTTCTTGTTTTAGTCTTTTTATTTTTACTCCTTAAAATGCTTCAAGAAAGGATCAAGAACACTGCTGAACTCAAGCTCGCTGCAAGCTGTTTTGAAAATGCAGAAGATGGGATGGTAATTACAGACCCAACAACCAAAATCATTAAGGTTAACAAGCGTTATATGGAAATCACTGGTTACGATGAGGAAGAGCTTATAGGTCAAAAAACAAATATTCTTTCCTCTGGCTGGACTCCTACTGAAGTTTATAAAAGCATGTGGGCTGATTTGATGGAAAAAAATTTTTGGGAAGGTGAGATCACAGATAGACGCCACGATGGTGCCGTGTATTCTCAGTGGCTTCGCATCATCACGATTCGTGATCAAAAAGAAAACATCGTCAATTTTCTTGGTGTAACAACAGATATAACAGAAAGAAAAAAGAGCGAAGAAAAGATCAAGAAGCTTGCTTATCAAGATGCTCTTACAGGTCTTCCAAATAGAACTCTTTTTGATGACAGACTTGCAAAAGCGATCGAAGTAGCAAAACGTTACAACCGTAAGCTTGGCTTACTTTTTGTAGATTTGGATGACTTTAAACTCATCAACGACACTTCTGGTCATTATATTGGTGATATGTTTCTCATGAAGATCGCTGAAACACTCAAGAAGTCGATCCGTCAAAGTGACACACTCGCACGTTTTGGTGGAGATGAATTTGTCATTATCTTAGAAGACTATGAAAAAACAGATATAGTTGTTATAAGCCAAAGGATTCTTGATGACCTCAAAGAGCCACTACTCATTAACGGTATAGAATATCTTCCATCTGCAAGTATCGGAATAGCGATCTTTCCAGATGATGCCAAAGATAAAATCGAACTTTTACAACATGCAGATACAGCGATGTATAAAGCAAAAGAATTTGGAAAGAACAACTACTGCTTCTATCAACTTGATATGAATGTTGCCATCAACTTTCGACTCTCCAAAGAGAGAAATCTTAAAAAAGCACTTGAAAGAGAAGAACTTCATCTTGTATTTCAACCACAAATTTCCTTGCAGGAGAAAAAAGTAATAGGGGTTGAGGCACTTTTACGCTGGCATAACGAAGAGCTTGGAATGGTTCCACCAGATAGGTTTATCCACGTAGCTGAGTCTTTGGGTCTGATTATTCCATTTACCGATTTTGTCCTCAAAGAGTCTTGTAAAGCTATTAAGCGCTTTGATGTGGCTGGATTTACACAAATGAAAGTTGCGGTGAATATCTCAAGTCTTCATATCAAAAAAGAAAACTTTGTTTCGAGTGTACACCAAGTTGTCAAGCAAAGTGGTGTTCATCCAAAAAGGATCGAGCTAGAGATCACAGAGGGCGCTTTGATCGAGAACATAGAAGATACGATCGAAAAACTCGAAACTCTCAAATCTCTTGGCTTTTCTATTGCGATCGATGATTTTGGAACAGGCTACTCCTCCCTCTCTTATCTCAAAAAATTCAACTTTGACAAACTCAAGATCGATAGGGAATTTGTCCGCCATCTTCCGACTGACCTTGATGATATTAGTATTATCAAAGCGATAATCGCTGTAGCAAAAGCACTCAATATGCGCCTTATCGCCGAGGGTGCAGAAACAGAAGAGAATATAAAATTTTTAGAGGAGAATCACTGTGACATCATCCAAGGATATTTCTTCTCAAAACCACTCAAACTTGAAGAATGCTTGGAGTTTATGGCAAGTTTTCATTACTCAGAGTATCGCACTTAAGATACTCTTTGCACGTAAAGGGCATTTTGCTCTAAAGGCTCTGTGCAAACTCCCTCTTGAGAAAACACAAGATATCCACACATCCCCATTTTGGCATAATCGAGAAGATATTCATACAAAAGTGCATCGTATTTCTCGCTCTCATAAGGCTCGGCCGTGATGAACTCATAGACTCTTAAGTGGCGCTTGTAGATCAGGTCTGTACTCACTGCTACACCTGCATAGCTAATGATTTTCTCTTTTTCAAAAAGACCGATCATCTTGTACTCAATATGTCGCATATCATAGATCAAGTCTTCAAACTCTTGATAACTCAGATCTTCATAAAGTTCGCGAACCACTTCATAAGCACTTAATAACTCTTTTAAACTCAGTTCACGTATTTGCATCTTCTTTTACCTAATAGTTTATTTGCTACAATTCTACAAAAAAAAGGAAACAAATGAAACTATTACTCCTCGCATTTTTAACACTCCTCACTTTTAGCGCTTGTTCTAAAGAGGTCATCAATGAGAATGTCGATACGATCAGCTCTGATATTGTCAATGCTTTTGAAGGCTCTCGTGATACATCCCAAGATAAGCAAGAGGAGAAATAATACGCTTTTAAACAACTCTTTTGTATAATTCCATCAAAATAATGGGTGCGCCTAAGCACCTCAAATAAAGAAGTGTTCTATGGTAATTGTACAAAATTTAACGATGCGTTATGGAAGCAGAGTCCTCTTCCAAGATATCAACCTCAAACTCGATCGTCACAAGCGATATGGACTCATCGGTGCAAATGGTGCCGGAAAAACAACCTTTTTAAAAATCCTCTCTGGTCAGATTGACGAATATGATGGGGATGTGATCGTTGAAAATGGTCTCAAAGTAGGTGTACTTGGACAGAATCAATACGCATATGAAGACTACACGATCGCGGATGCGGTACTGTGTGGAAACAAAAGACTCTTTGATGCGATCAAAGAGAAAGAAGACCTCTACACAAACGGTGACTTTGAAGATGATGCGGTCAACAACCGCCTTGCAGACCTTGAAGTGATCTGTGTTGAAGAGGATCCAACCTATGAGTATGATGTCAACATCGCAAAGATCTTAGAAAATGTAGGTATCCCTGCAGATCATCACCACGATCTTATGAGTACACTCGATAGTGCAGACAAATTTAAAGTACTTCTTGCGCAAGTACTCTTCCCTCGTCCGGATGTACTCTTCCTCGATGAGCCTACCAACAACCTCGATATTGAAACAATCAGCTGGTTAGAAAATGAGCTTCAACGCCATGAGGGAACAATGGTGGTTATCTCTCACGATAGACACTTTCTTAATGCCGTTGTAACGAATATTTTGGATGTGGATTATCAAAAGATCCGTGAGTTTACAGGAAACTATGATGACTGGTATATCGCTGCAAATGTGATGGCAAAACAGATGGAACTTGATAATGCTAAAAAAGAGAAGGAAAAAGAGCAACTCGAAGCCTTTGTCCGCCGCTTTAGTGCCAATGCTTCAAAAGCAAAACAAGCAACATCAAGACAAAAACAACTCGATAAACTCGTGATCGAAGATATCAAACCATCTTCACGCCGTGATCCAAGTATCGTCTTTAAAGCAAAAAGAGCAATGGGGGATGAAGCCCTCGAGATTACCAATATCAGCCACGCTTATGGCGATAATCAAGTACTCCAAGATATCACTCTCAAATTTGAGCCAGGGGAAAAAGTAGCTCTTATCGGTGGCAATGGTGTAGGAAAAACTACTCTACTCAAGATCATCATGGAGGAACTTAAACCTACAAGTGGTGAGATCCACTGGGGTGCTACCATCGAGAACTCTTACTTCCCACAAGATACGGCAGATACGATCAAAGGGGATGGAACACTTTATGACTGGCTTAGAGGTTTTGATCCAAAACGTGAGATAGCAGAGATCCGTAACTGTCTTGGACGTATGCTCTTTAATGGTGAACAACAAGAAAAATCTGTTAAAAGTATCTCAGGTGGAGAAAAACACAGAATGATGCTTTCTAAAATGATGCTTGAGGGTGGAAATTTCCTTGTTCTCGATGAGCCATCGAACCACCTTGACCTCGAAGCGATCGTAGCACTTGGTGAAGCTTTACATGAATTTAAAGGGAATGTGATCTGTGTATCGCATGACCGTGAGCTTTTAGACGCTTTTGCAAGTCGTATTATTGAGCTTCACGAAGATGGAAGCTATATCGACTTCAGAGGAAGTTACGAAGAGTTTGCAGAGGCAAAAGCCAAAGGGGAACTCTAGTGGCACAGTATCAAAATTTTCTAGGTCTTGGGATCGCAGGCAACTTTGCTCTGCACCTTGCTCAAGCAGGTGAGTTAGAAGATTTTAAAGATATTATCACAGCCGATGAAGCAGCTCCTAAAGGGATGTTTCCTTTTTATCTCCCAGGAGAAACAGATGCCAAAGATATCCTTAGCACCTATCCACTCTCTAGTGAATATATCCGCTTAGCTGATGAAAAACTCAATATTCAAGCAGAACCAGAAGTAGCCCTCATCTGTAAGCTTGGCTATACAGATGGGAGACTCTCTTCAATCACACCGACACACTTTGGCGCTTATAACGACTGTTCTATCCGCGTAGAGGGAGCAAGCAAAATCAGTGACAAAAAAAACTGGGGTGCAGAATCAAAAGGTCTGAGTGATACCCTCCTTGAGATCGATACATTTGCTGAGGGTGGTGTGATGGATCGCTACTCTATTTGTAGCTTTTTACTACGAGAAGAGATACTTCATGCTTATGGTGAGGATGTAGAACTCACAGGGTACAGCTATTTTTATGAGAAACTCCAAGAGTGGATGTTAAATCAAGTCAACACACAAAAAGATTTTGGACCACTCGAACCACTCCAAGAGTATATCCAAGCGCTGAAAAACCCTACAGATACCATCATTAGTATCGGTGCGACTCGCTATACAGAGTACGGTGAATCGACTTTTTTACGCTCTGGTGACAAAGTATTTGTTGTTGTGTATGATCATACACTCTACTCAAATGAGACAATCACACAAGCTATAGAGTCTCAAAACTATCCAACAAAGGGGATAAGTATCCTCGCACAAAAAGTAAGATAGTGTCACGCGGAAAAAAGCTAGATCTTTTTATCGGTGCTGAGATCGAAGATGGCTGGGCAAAAGTAGAGTCTCCTCGCAAGTCCTCCATCTCCCAAGAGATCTTAGAGCCACAAAAGCACCAACTCTTTTTCAAAAAAGAGAAAAGAAGAGGCAAGGTGGTTACACTTGTGGGCGAGTTTTGTCTTGATGAATCACAAAACACTGCACTTCTTAAAAAGATCAAGAAGAGCTTGGGATGTGGCGGTACATCCAAAGAGGGCTGGATGGAGTTTCAAGGCGATATCAAAGAGCGCCTACGGGAGCTTTTAGTAGAAGAGGGATTTCGTTTTAAACCAAAACACTAGGCTTTTTCTGCAAGATCACACGTTGTAGTTGTAATCATATACTGATCACGCCCTTTCTCTTTTGCTTGATAGAGCATCTTATCCGCGCACGACATCAACATATCTCCATCGAGTGCATCATCTGCAATACACGTTACCAAACCTATAGAGATCGTTAAAAAACGACTCGCTTTTGAGTGTGCATGTTCGATCTGTGCAGCTTTGACACGTTCACATATCTTTTGTGCAAGAGAGGCACTATCTTTTTCATCTGTTTGTGTGAGTAATACACCAAACTCTTCCCCACCAAGACGAAATAAAAAGTCACTTGGTCTTTTGAGAACATCTCTGAGTACATCTGCGACAACTTTGAGAGCATTGTCCCCCTGAAGATGCCCATAATTATCGTTGTATTGTTTAAAATAATCAATATCAAGCATCATAAAGGTGATATAGCTGTGTGTACGTTTTGCACGCTTGAGTTCTCGCTCATATACCATATTAAAATAGCGTCTGTTATGAAGATCTGTCAAGGTATCGGTATAAGATGCACTCTCTAGTTTTTTGTTGAGTGCTTTGAGTTTTTTTGTTGCACCCTCTAGTTTAGACTGGTCATTTTGAATACTTCGAAATACACTGAACATCGTAAAAAGCACGACCAAGATCACTCCGCTGAGAACGATATTGAGCTTTAACACAAGGGCGTTATACTCTTTTAAAAACTCCACTCTTCTATATTTTGCAACATCCGTTTCATAACGGATCAATTTTTGCAAAATAAGATGAATATGTGATATTTTTTTCTCTAGCTTACTAAGAGAGATCTTGTCGTAGGAACCTCCATCTTCATGTGACCTGATGATCTTTTTGAAATAATCATTACTTACTTGAATCTCCAAAGCTGCATATTGGGTATAAGCAAGCTCTTCATCTCTTTTATAATGGGACTCATAACTGATCCAAAGTTTTCTTATCGCCTCAAGTCCCTCTTCAAGCTGAAGCGTGATATGACTTGGACTCATCTCTGCATTCTGTGCTTTGTAGAGTGAGCCTGCGATATTGCTATGATATTTTTGAAGGATCTCATTGAGTTCGATAACGGGAACAAGAGAGCCAAAATAGAGTGTGTCAAGATTTTTCTTTGTCTCATTAACATTGATCGCGCCCATAATTCCTACACTGACAAGACCAAGTGTGACAAGAATAAATAATAAAAAAAGTTTGCTTCTTAGTTTGAGAGCTTCTATAAACTTCATATGATTTCCTGTTATGTTCTATGATGCAAAGCAACTCTTATACCAATTAACCTGATTTTTTTAGTCTCTAAAAATCTTTTTAGGCTAAAATAGCGCAAGAAAAAAATAGCTCTATTTTTATAAAGAGGCACAGATGGCAAAAAGAGAATTTAAGAACAAACGAATCAAACAAATAATCAAAAATATAGCTGAGGATTTTCGCTATTCCAATGAGATGGGAGAGTATGCTCTTTTATTTTACAAAGCGGATTCTAATGGAATGATAAATGGTGCTGAGATCGATCAGATGCTTGAATACGTGACAACAGGGCTCGAAGAACTCAGCAAGAATATAGAGTGGCGTGAAGAGTTTTTAAAAGAGAATGCAGGGGTTGATGAGCTCAAAATGCTTCAAAATATGAAAACGATAGAAGAAGAGTATATAGAACTTCGAGACTTTTTAAAAAAATAAGGAGAAAATATGAAACCAGATGCAATTAAAACAAAAAGATATTTTGACCCATTTGAGATACAAAAACACCTAGAGAATGTTGAGTATATTATGATGGTAGCACCCGCACCTGAAAAATTTAAAGAGACACCGATCCACTTTAGTATATTTTTAAACACCTCAGACAATCTTCCAAAAGATATTCAAGCAGCGATACTTGACAAGTTTATGGACGAGCACAGAATCAAAAACCCCCAAGAGCTTATGAGCCAGCTAATGCCTGTAGGTTTTGGTGAAAGTACCCAAGATACGGCAATGCCGATGCTTCTTATCAAACCAGAAGATCAACAAAACATTCCACATACCATCATGTTTGTGATGGACTTTCTTGCTGATTCAAACAATTTTCCTCAAGCTAAAATAGAAAATCTCACAGGCTGGACCTATGCGTATTCAGATGAATAAGACTCTATATCTTCGATCTCTTTGATAATCTCTTTTGAGAGATTTTTAAAGCCTTTACTAGTCACTAAAATATTATCTTCGATGCGCACACCTATTCCACGATACTTCAAAGGGATATCTGTATCATTTTCGTGAAAGTACAAAGCAGGCTCAATAGTGAGAACCATCCCTTTTTGTAGGGGGATCTCTTGGGCATTATCATACTTGTATGGGGCTTGGTCATGCACATCTATTCCCATCCAGTGCCCTATTCCATGAGGATAGTACTTTTTATGTGTCTTATTTTCAAGCAACTCTTCCAACTCTCCCTCTAAGATGCCAAGAGCGATCATCCCCTCACATAAAAGCTCTTCTGATCTTGTCTGCAACTCACTACGCATCACACCTGGACGGATCATTTGGATGATCTTTTTTTGTACATCCAATACGAGCATATAGATCTCTTTTTGCGCCTTTGTAAACTTTGTGCCTACAGGGATTGTTCTTGTAATATCGCTCGCATAATACTGATACTCGCACCCTGCATCAATAAGGATCATCTCACCTTCACAGAGCTTCTTATCATTTTGGATGTAGTGCAAAGTGTTTGCATTGTTTCCAGAAGCGACAATAGTTGTATAAGCATCACTATAGGCTCCATTTTTCTTAAATGTATACTCTATCTCGGCTTGGACTTGGTACTCATATTTTTCGCTCTTTCTCATCTTCATCACTTGATGGTGTGCTTCTTTCGTGATCTCTAACGCTTTTTGGATCAAGGCGATCTCATTTGGAGATTTTAAGAGTCTCATTTTATAGACAAAAGATGCTACATCCTGATGGATCTTACATCTTTTTGCCAAACTTTTTATCTTAGAGAGAAGTTCATTGTCACAATCAAAGTCATACAAAATTCTTTGTTTTTTCTCTAAGAACTCTTCTAACCTCTTCTCTAAAGAACTACTCACATAAACCTTATCAACGTCAAAAACTTTTTTTGCCTCTTTTTTGCCCAGACGTATGCCGTTCCATAGCTCTAATGTAGGATCTTTTTTTTGCACAAAAAGTATAGTTTGCACACTTTTATTTTTTTTCACAAAAACAAGTGCTGCATTATCCTCTTTAAAACCTGTGAGATAATAAAAATTGCTATCTTGTCTATAAGGATACTCTGTATCATTGGAGCGTTTTTTATTTGTACTACTTAAGAAAATTGTCACACTTTTTTTTGGCAACTGTTTTGCTAAGATATCTCTTCGTTGTTTGTACTCTTTTTCTTCTATCATTGACACACCTTTTCTAGCCATACTCTATTTTGTACAAATATCTCTTTTAATCCCTCATTGAGAGCCACAACTCCACCCTGAGCGTCATCACTCGGTGCATCTACTTTTGCCTCGAAGGATCTGGTGTCTATCACCTGATTCTTTATTGCATCGATCAGGGTAAAATGGATCACTATTTTTACAAAAGAGTGTTTTGTATCTTCATCAAAATACTGCATGAACTCTACAAGGGAACTCTCTAATATCAGATCAGCTCTACTACGGGAATGATCTCCCAATACACTCTCAAAAAGTGCACTTTGTCGTAATGCATTTGTAAGTTGCATCGTGATCGCTTTGTTTGGAGTATCCGCCCATTTCGCTTGTGTATAGGCATACTGTTTATAGGCTCCAACTCCATAATTCATACTATGAGTCATCAAACTATTTGAAGCAAAAGCACGCTCTACTTTGAGTCTTTTGTTGCTACATCCACTCTTTGGAACGGGTGCATTCTGTAAACTTGATGTCTCGATTCTATACTCTGTGACAGCTGGTGTCGTCGTGCTACATCCAGAGAATAAGATCATTAAAATACCTATCATATATATACGCATATCTTTACTCCTCCCCAGGACCTTTTTTTATCTCTTCTTGTCTAAAGAAGATGTCCGCTGGACTTCTCTCATGCTTTTCTAGGAAATCTTCTGTTTTAGAGAGAACCTGTTGCATTTCAAGAAGAGCACTGTTGAGATTTGGCACCACATCTGAAGCGATCTCTTTAATATTGAATTGACCACTCTCTAGAGCTTCTCTAAAGCGATCCATAGTCAATCCTACATTGAGATAGGTTTGCTTGATAGAACCTATAGAAGTAGAGATCTCATCTTCAAACTTGACACTTCTTTGAACAAGAGCATCAATTTTTGGCGCCAAGTGTTCAAGCTTTTGGGATGTAACTCTTAAACTTTGCATCGTCTCTTGAAAGTTTGTGATCGTTTCCTCGCTGAGAGTTCTATCGATCTTCTCAAGGATACTCGCGCTTTTACTAAGTATTAATGCGAACTGCTCTTTATTCTTATCATCTAAGATATCGGCTGTGCGGGAGAGTGTTTCAGAAAGATTTACAGATACGTCTCCCAAAGAGCGCTCAATCGTATCCATAAAAGAGGGAGCAGATGGAATAATAGGATACTTTTCCCCCTCATTTGCTACCAAAGGCATAGCATCATTCTCACTCATAATCAAGTTAATATAACTCAAACCCGTAATCCCTTGAGGGGTAAGCTTTGCAAGAGTATTTGTTTTGATCGGTGTATCTTTTTGTACGGCTACCTGCACCTCTACTTGTTCCCTATTATTTGGGTCTAGATTGAGTTTTGTTACCTTTCCCACTGAGAGCCCTCTATACTTTACAGGAGCGTCAATATTGAGCCCCAAAACAGATTCATCAAAATAGATATTATAGATCGTCGCATCATCTTTGGATGTAGGCTTTAAAAGCCAATAAGAGAATCCCATCATGAGGGTGAATCCAAAAAGAACAATGAATCCAACAAGTGTATAGTTGACTTTATTATTCATGTGCAGCCTTAAAAAATGTTTGGATAAATTCACTTTTTTCTTGATGAATCATATCTAGAGTTCCTTCGTAAACTATTTTTTTATTATCAATGACAGCAAGTCTATCAAGTGTATCATAAATAGATCGTAAATCGTGTGAAACCATCACAATACTGAGTCCTAATAAAGAGCGGAGTTTTAAGATCAAACGATCGAATTCTCTTGCTGAAATAGGGTCTAAACCACTCGTAGGTTCGTCTAAAAACAAAAGTTTTGGATCCATAGACAAGGCTCTTGCTAGTGAAGCTTTTTTCTTCATTCCACCACTAATTTGGGAAGGATATAAAAAGGCATCGTCTTGTTTTAACCCAACGATATCGAGTTTAAACTTGACGATATCTTGAATCATATTCTCACTTAGATCTGTATATTCCTTGAGTGGTAAAGCGATATTATCATAAAGGTTCAAGGAGGTAAAAAGTGCACCTGCTTGAAATAATACTCCCCATCTTCTACAAAGTGCTTGAGATTCTTTATGCGACATTCTTTTGAGGCTTTTACCAAAAATCTTGATATCACCCCCCTCAAATTTTTGTAGCATCACCATCTCACGCAGGAGTGTCGATTTGCCACATCCACTCGGACCTAAGAGTCCATAGATCTCCCCCTCATTGATAGTAAGATTAAGGCCATTATGAACGACATTCGTATCAAAAACAGTTTTGAGATCCCTTACTTCAATAATTGCTTGCATCAGATCCCCAAATTCGTAAAGAATACGGAGAAAATTGCATCACATACAATGACGGCAAAAATCGATTCAACGACACTCTTTGTAGTATTGATCCCTATACTTTGTGTATCATTTTGAACGCGAAGTCCTCTGTGAATAGCAATAGTTGCTATCAAAAAGGCAAAAAATGGTCCCTTAACAATCCCTACAAAAAAGTGTTTGGCTGCGATAACATTACTAAACCTTTCTATAAACAGAGAAGATGAAATATCAAGATAAATATTAGAGATGATCATCCCTCCAAAAAGAGCCATCACATCAGAGATAAAAATAAGTATCGGCATAGCTATCATCAGAGCAACAATTCGAGGAATCACTAAAAAAAGATAAGGATCAAAACCCATCGTGCGCATCGCATCTAGCTCTTCGGTGATCTTCATCGCACCGATCTGAGCAGTATAAGCCGAGCCACTTCTTCCTGCAATAATAATAGCTGTGATGAGAGGGGAAAGTTCACGTAATATAGAAAGACCAAGCATATCAACGATAAAAATATTTGCACCGTAAATTTTAAGTTGATATGCCGATTGATAGGCAACGACGACACCAATTAAAAAACTTGTTATAGCAACAATAAGAAGCGCTTTGATAGCGCTCTCATTCATCTCATAAAAGATCTCTTTGTAACGAAGATTTTTCCAAGAGAGAAGTGCAGAAAATTTTGCATAAAATAAAACCCCAAGAAAAGAGATAAAATCTAGAAAACCCCTATAATTTTTACATGTCGCATCACCAATATACTCTAGGAATGTTCTTTTTTTATGAGAGGGTAAGTTCTTACTTTCTATCTTACGTTCACGAATAAGTTGGAGGGTCTCTTCTATCTCTTTATTTTCAAGAAGCCATTTGATGTTAATGTTTCTTTGAGAAAGATCTTTTTGAAGTCTATTTAAAAAAAGTGCAGCTGCCGTATCTAAGGAGTTTGTCTGTAAAAAGTCAAGAGTGATCTTGTCAAGAGTTCTCAAATCATATTTTTTAATCTGTGATTCACAATCGTTGATATGATAAAGATTGAACTCTCCAAAAAAAGAGATGGAGAGTTCCCGATCTTTGTGCGTGATCTCTATGCGAGCTTGTTGCATCGTATCACTATTTAAGAGAAGTCTCTCTCTAACAACTTATTCACTTTTAAAATTGTTAGGATTCTATCCGCTTGCTTTCCAACACCATCAATAAGACTCTCATCTCCAGCCATCGTGTCAGGAGCTGGTCCTATATCTGATTTTTTGATTCGAAGTGCCATTGTGAGTCTATCGATCACAAAACCTGCCACATCATCCCCTTGCTTGAGAACGAAGAAGCGTGTCTCTTCATTGTGTTTTTGTGCTTTAAGCCCAAATTTCAGACGCAGATCAATAAGTGGTATAACCGAACCTCTCAAATTGAAAACACCAAGTACATATCCAGGTGTTTGTGGTACTCTTGTCCACTCCATTGGCTTAATGATCTCTTGAATACTTAAAATCGGCACCGCGTACTCTTCTTCTCCAATAATGAAGCCGACGAGTTGAACGATATCGTCTCCATGCCCTACTTCTATCTCATCATTTTTGGCTTGTTTACTGATTATATCTTTTAGTTTATCACTCATTATAAGAACTCCGATTTAAAGTTAATATTTCTCTGAACCACACTTGAGAGATAGTCAGATGAATAAGGCTTCGTAATATACTCAACCATTCCAGACTCAACACCCCTCATTCTATCCGATTTTCCTGTACGGGATGTGACGGCGATGAGTGGTAGGTTTTTGTATTTGTTATACTTTTTGATCTCTGTAGCGAGCGTATATCCGTCCATACGTGGCATCTCAATATCAATAAGCATTGCATCATAATGATCTTCACCATTTTTAAGAATGTTCAAGGCTTCTTGTCCGTCACTCGCTTCAATCAGTTTAATGCCCAGTGGTTCTAAAGATTTTCTCATGATCGTTCTATCTGTTTTAGAATCATCCACGATCATCACGGTATAATCCGATGCACTTGTTTTCTCTTTATTCACAGCTGAACTTGTTTCACTGAGTGCTTGTGTTTTGACCCCTTTTGCCATCTGCATAAGATCTGCAACATCCACAATAAGCGTCACACCACCATCACCACGGATCGTCGCTCCAGCGATACCATCGATCCCTTTGAGGTATTCACCAAGTGATTTAATAACGATCTCTTCTTGTCCTACAAGGGTATCAACGATAAGTCCAAGCTTACTCGAACCGAGACCTAAAACAACCACATATGCGTGTTCGCTCGAATCTAGAATACGCTCTACTTCAAAGATATCTCCTATATGTACTAAAGAGAGTACCTCATCACGTAGTCTCATAACCGAACGATTTTCAACTGTATAGATCTCTTCAGTTGAGATACGTACTGTTTCTAAAACCGAAGCTAATGGGATCGCATAATGCTCCTCCTGCACTCCAACAAGAAGTGCTTGAATAATCGCAAGGGTAAGAGGGATCTTCAGTTTGATCGTTGTTCCTACATCAACCTCACTATCGATATCAATAATACCGTTGAGCTTTTCGATATTCGTTTTGACCACGTCCATACCTACACCACGTCCAGAAACATTAGTCACTTGCGCTGCAGTAGAGAAACCTGGCTTGAAGATAAGTGCAAACGCATCCTTATCTGTCATAAGATCTGCTTCTTTTTCTGTGATAAGACCTTTTTCTAGACACTTATTTTTAAGCATCTCAGCATCAAGACCTTTTCCATCATCATCTATTTGAATAACGATAGCATTTCCCTCATTGTAAGCTCTAAGCCCAATAGTACCACTCTCTTTTTTCCCTTTAGCAGCACGTACTTCTGGCATCTCAACACCATGGTCACATGAGTTACGGATAATATGCACAAGTGGATCACCAATCTCTTCAACGATCGATTTGTCAAGCTCTGTATCTTCCCCTTTGATCTCAAGCTCGATCTTTTTGTTGAGTTCACGTGTCAAATCGCGAATCATACGAGGAAATTTATTGAACACTTTTCCAATAGGGAGCATTCTTGTTTTCATTACGGCAATTTGAAGGTCTGTTGTTACAAGCGATACGATCGAAACTACTTGATTAAGCTCTTCTAAGAACTCTTCGCCTTCATATCTCTCTTCAACATCATCATTGATCTTAATAAGTCTGTTTTTCGCAAGGACAAGCTCTCCAATAAGGTTCATCAAATGATCAAGTCGCTTTACATCCACACGTATCGTTTGCTCTACATTTGAAGCAGCTCTGGCAGCTGGTGCAGCTGCTTTTGGTTCATCATCGGATGCTGATTCAGCTTTTGCACTTGCTCTTGGTGCAGCTGGAGCTGGAGGTTTTGGTGCCTCTTTTTTTGCTTCTGCTTTGGGTGCCTCTTCTTTTTTTTCATCTTCTTCGCTAGGAGCAGGAGGAGGTGCTGGAACATCTTCACCCGCAGCGATTTTTGCCTCACGTTTTGCTTTATCTTCCTCTTGTCTTTGTGCTAAGAGTCTCTCGATCTCAGCCTCGATCTCATCTTCACCCATATTCTCATAATCAGGTTCATCTGCTTGTGGTTCATTCTCTTCTGGCTCTTCTTGTGAAGCCTCCTCTACAGGTGGAGCCACTTCAACAACAGGAGTCTCTACCTCTCCATCACCACCACTGATCTTGTCAAGTCTTGATACACATTCAGATACATCCACACCCGCATCAGCACTTGTATCACGAATCACATTGAGAAGTGTTTTCATTAAGTCAATAGATTCTAAGATCACATCCATTACTTCTGGAGTGATTTTGAGCTCACCATGTCTTGCTTTATTTAAGACATCTTCCATGTGATGCGTTAAGTGAGTTAAAATATCAAAATTTAAAAATGAAGACGCACCTTTGACCGTATGCGCCACACGAAAGATCCCATTGAGGAGTTCAAGATCATCAGGTCTTGATTCTAACTCTACTAAATCTTGGTCTAATTGCTCTATTAATTCAAAAGATTCAACTAAAAAATCTTGCAGTATTTCCTGAAATTCATCCATATTTATACTCCTACTTCATATACGCACGAACGACTCGTGCGACTTCATCATAAAATTCCCCAGACTTAAACTTCACTAGGTAAGCTTCCCCACCGGCTTCTTTGCCTCTATCTTGACCAAAGTGATCACTAATAGATGAGTTGAACACAATTGGAATATTATTAAATCTTCCATCTTTTTTAACACTCGATGCAAAATGGTATCCATCGATCTTTGGCATCTCAATATCTGAGACTATAATCTTTAAATGTTCTTCGATCTTATCGCCATAGATCTCATAGAGTTCATCAAGCTTATCAAGTCCCTCTTGACCATCCAGCGCTTCAACCACATCAAAGCCCATATTTTCTAAGGCATCTTTGACTATTTTTCTCGCTGTTGAACTATCATCAAGCACAAGAGCGAGTCCTGAGAAAGTATCTTGTTCTTTTGGGATAGAGCCTGTTTCTGGTTCATAAAGACCAAGGTCTTGCACGACTGACTCAAGGTCTAAGATCAAAAGGACATTATCATCTTCGATCTTTGTGACACCTGTTATCTTACTTCCATCAAGGGCTTCACTTCCACTCACAAAAGAAGCAGGTTCTATATCCGCCCAGCTGATACGTCTGATCCTTTTTGCCTCATGCACAACAAAACCGATGAGAATATTATTAAACTCAGTAATAATGACTCTCTTGTTTGCCTCTATCCCATCAGGCTCAGTAATCTTCATCCATTTGGCTAGATTTACAACAGGGATCACCACACTACGAAGATCAAAGATCCCCTCTATAAACTCTGGCGTTCCAGGAAGTTCTGTGAGCTGTGGCATTTTTATAATCTCTCGAACTTTCGAGACGTTTACGCCATAGATCCCCTCGTAAACTTTATCCTCTTCTTGTTTGAGTATACGAAAGTCAACGAGTTCCATCTCATTGGAACCCACTTTCAATGAATCATCTATTTTCATATTTTCATGTCCCTTAAGAGAAAATCTTCTCTTCAAATAACGTAGCTTCGTTGCTCAATTTTACTATAAAGTATCTTTGATTGCAAGCAAAAGCACCAAGATTAATGTAGGTAAAATGGGGAAACTTCAAGCTTTTATTTTGGTGATAATGTCCCTCAATGAAGTAGTCGCATATATAATTATCACCCAAGCGTTTCTCTATAAAATTGGCAAATCCTTCAAACTCTTTACAATCATCTTTCATTGAGAGATGTTTGTCTACACTCTTCAAAATTGCGTGTCCAGTAAGATTGTCAATGACTCGAAGTACTCTTAAGATGTACTTGTTACGGATAAAAGCAGTATAAAGTTTGTAAGGGTAGGATGTTCTCTTTGCATCAATATAAAAATCCCCATGTGCGAGATAGATTTTTTTTCCTTGATATTCAGATAGTACAGGCTGCGCCGTGATAGGAAATATCTTGATCGTATCAAACAAGTAAGAGAGATTAAAATCATGATTTCCCTCAAGATAGATCACTTCGATCTTTTGTGCTATGAGTTTAAGTAGATCGATCATCTTTTGATTTTGTTGGTACGTGTAAGGGATAAGTCCAAAAAGAGCATCAAAGATGTCTCCCATGAGAACGAGTTGTGTAGGATTTTCTCTTCCATCTGCTATCGCTTCAAAAAAAGAGAGAAGCTCTGGGCGTTCTTGCGAATAGTGCGCATCTGAGATGATAAACGCACCCTCTTTGAGTACGAGCTTAGGGGACATAGGCAATATCTGAGATTCCACTTCGCTCATCGAGCCCCATCATCAAGTTTGCATTCACTACAGCTTGAGAGGAGGCTCCACGCATAAGATTATCGATCGCACTCGAGATGAAGAGGATATCTTTATTTTGCTTCACATAGATATCACAAAAATTTGTTCCTGCAACATTTTTCATATCCACAGGTGTTTTGCTGATACGTACAAAATGCTCATCATTATAATACTCTTTGAGCACTTTATAAGCGTCAAACTCCCCTTGAATATGAATGTAGATCGAAGATAACATCCCACGTGTTACAGGAACGAGATGGGGCACAAAGTGCACCTCATCGAGATCGATATCTAGCTTTTGTGCGATCTCTGGTGCGTGTCTGTGCATCAGCGGATTGTAAGCAAAAAGGTTATCGTTGACATTGACAAAATGGGTCACATCACTGAGTTTTTTTCCTGCTCCACTCACCCCTGTTTTTGCATCAATAATGATAGGAGTTTGCGCAACGCGATATTTCATAAAAGGTAAAAGTCCTAAAAGAGCGGATGTAGGAAAACATCCAGGGTTTGCGATGAGACTTGCACTCTCGATCTCATCACGGAACATCTCAGGAAGTCCATAAACTGCACTCTCTAGATTTTCTTTATCTTTGTGTGGACAATAGAATGCTTCATAAATATCTTGTGGAAGTCTATAATCAGCTGAGAGATCGACTACTTTGACACCAAGCTCTCTGAGTGGCTTGACAAAGTCCATCGCTGTTTGGTGTGGAAGTGCTAAAAAAACAAGAGAGCATTTTTGTGCCGCATCACGCGCATCAGCCTTGAGCACATCACACTCATAAACACCTGAAAGTGAAGGGTGAAGTTCACTAAGAGTCATTCCACCCTCAGAGTTGGCAAGGTATGTGAGATTGAATCTTGGATGGTTGATAAGGATCTTGACAAGCTCTAAACCTGTATATCCACTCGCCCCGATAACACCTACATTAATGGCACTCAAAGACGATCTCCTTGTAAGTTACATCAATGATCTCTAGCTCTTTTTCTCCACCTGGAAGACGCACTTTCACCTCATCACCCTCCTCTTTTCCAAGAAGCTGTTTTGCTAGTGGAGAGGAAAAGCTAATAAGCCCCATATCTGGATTTGACTCACATCCCCCTACGATCGTGTAGGTCATCTCCTCATCTGTTGCCATATCACAAACAACCACCGTAGAACCAAAGCTCACACGAGCATGTTCAAGCTCACTAGGATCTACGATCTGAGAATTTCCGATAACATCAGCAAGCTCAGCAAGACGATTATCGATCTGCTTTTGTTGTTCTTTTGCCGCGTGATACTCCGCATTTTCTTTAAGATCTCCGTGTTCTAGCGCTTCTTCGATCGCTTTGACCACAGCAGGTCTTTTAACTGTTTTGAGGTCTTTAACCTCTGCTTGAAGTTTGTTGTATCCAAAAAGTGTCATAGGTTCAATTCTTTTTTCCATCTCTGCTCTTCCCTAAATATTTATAATTTTCTGATTATATCAAAACTTTTCGTAGAGTTTGACGCATCGACGACAAATCAAACTCTAGAATATGTTCTTGACACTCAATTGTGATGATGCAAGCTTTTTTGCTTAGTTTGAGCGGGTGCTCGATATTTTCTAAGAGTTTTGTATTCTCTTTTGATACTGGATCGTAGGCAAAAAGAACACCCTCATTTATATGAAAGATGCGTCCGCCTCCACACCCATCACCTACGATTCCCTCACAGACTAAAGCATGAGAAAGATCAAAACCATGAGTCATCAAGGCAATCCTCTTTTGTTTCATCATAAAACTCTTGGTAAGAAACACTCAGCTTATCTAAATCCTCAAAAGCAAACTCTTTAAAGAGCTCTTTGCCTACACACGAACAAAGTGTGGCATTGTTTTCAAACTGTGTGCACCCATCAAGGTACTCTTTTTTATCCAGATCTGTCCATGTGATATAGCTGTTATAAAAAGGGATCGCTGCCCAAATAAAAAACCCAATCGTTAAAACAATATTGGTAACATACTCTTTTTTACCTGTTTGGATGTAGCGACGTACATCATAAACGATCAAAACCAAAAACACCACTTCCAAGGAAATAATAAACCAATCACTACTTAAAAAATCAAACATCTCTTCACTTTTCTTTTCTTATTTTTTTGAGTGCCTCTGCACACATCGTTAGCCCAAAGCTCGCTGTCACGCCCATGAAGCTCCCTTTTTCTTTGATTTGAGCTTCTTCACTCGAGAAAACAACCGTATATTTTTTCTTAAATCCACGCTTTTTAAGTTCATAGCGGATCTTAGAGCCAAATCTATCACCGTAGGTTTTAGAGATATCTGCCACCTTGATTTGAGTAGGATCGACTCTCTTCGCACTCCCAAAAGAGGAGATGAGCTTTTTATAACACTTTTGTGCTAAAGCGAGCTTGGCTTTGGTGTCATCGATCGCATCGAGGACAAGGTCATACGGCTCAAAGTCAAACTCCCACACCCACTCTTCATCGATACGTTTGTTGATGATGGTAAGCTCTGGGTAATGCTCTTGGAGTGCTTGCACTTTATTTTCACCCTCATGCAGTTCTGACCACATCTGGCGGTTTTGATTGCTCGCATCATAGCTATCAAAATCTACAATCGTGATATCTTTGACACCACTACGATAGAGACAATCAAGACAAAAGCTCCCAACTCCACCAACTCCTAAGAGGATGATCTTAGCACTCGAGAGCTTATCAAAATCTTCACCAAGCAGAAGTTTTATACGATCATATTGCAAGGCTACTCGATCCACTCTTTGAGGCTATTGATACTTTTATACGCACTCAGATCAAGCATAATTGGGGTGAGTGAAATATGCCCTTCCTCGATCGCCTCATAATCGCTCATCATATCCTCTTTGCCCTCACGCTTTTTAAACTCAAGCGGATGTAAGCCTAGCCAGTAATGCTCCTCTCCACGAGGGTTGCGGTGGAGGTGTGCGTCATTTCCATAACAGCGATATCCAGCATAGGTGACCACCATCTTTGCATCTTCTACATCCGAAGGTATATTGACATTTAAAAATTCACGATGTGGTAGTGGGAAATTTCCCTCTTTTATTTTAAGGACAAGCTCTTTAATGGTCTTTTTGGCAAGTGTAAAATCCCCCTCAGGATTGGTAAAATCCATCACTTGGCTGATCGCGATAGAGGGAACATCGTGCAAAACTCCCTCCATAGCGCCTGCAGCCGTTCCCGAGTAGGTGATATCCTCACCCATATTCGAACCTCGGTTAATACCACTGATAAGTAGATCGGGTTTTTGCCCCTCAAACATCGAGTGCAGTGCCAAATAAACACAATCACTTGGAGTTCCATCATCGAGCTTGAAAAAGTCATCGCCCACGCTGATAAAACGAAGTGGACGAACAAGAGTGAGTGAGTGCCCACACGCAGATTTTTCATTGGCAGGTGCAACAACTGTTACATCCACACCCTCCAATTCGCGCAAAGCCGACACAAGTGCCAACAAACCTTTTGCCTCATACCCATCATCATTTGTGACTAAAATTCTATATCTTTTTTTCATGAGTGGCATTTTAGCATTTTATTGATTTTTTTTGATGAAGTACTACGCCACTTTTTTTAAAAGTAACTTCTCTAAATCCTCCTTTGCATCACCTGTGAGGTGAAGATTGAAATGTTCTGCTAAAAAGTTCATAATATCTTCGTTGACAAATTGTGGCGGTTTTGGTCCTAGGTAGATATCTTGGATTCCAAGACTAAAAAGAGCGAGTAAAATAATCACCGCTTTTTGCTCCATCCATGAAAGCACTATCGCAATAGGCAGATCATTGATCGGAGTGTCCAGTGCCCCACTGATCGCTTTTGCGATCTCTACGGCACCGTTAGAGTCATTACACTGCCCAAGGTCTAAATAGCGTGGGATCTCCGTGCCTGCAATGGTTCCAAAATCGATATCGTTAAAGCGAAATTTCCCACAACTCGAAGTGATGATCACGCAATCCTCAGGCAAATTCTCTGCCATCTCTCTATAGTAATTTCCTGCGCTCCCCGGTGCATCACATCCAGCAATCACAAAAAATTGTCTGATCTTACCACTTTGCACGGCCTCTAAGATCTGTGGAGCTAAAGTCAAAATAGTTTTGTAATGGTGTCCTGTTGTAAGAGTAAGATTATCATCCATATTTGTCTCTTCACACGCAAGTGTTTTTTGGATAAGCGGTTCAAAATCATCATTGACTATCTGTGTGCCACCCTCAATTCCCACGATTTTATAGGTAAAAACTCTTTCAATATAATCCGCATTTTTCTTTGGTGGTACGATACAGTTTGTATTGACCACAAAAGTTCCTTTAAAACGTTTGAGAAGCTCTACTTGATCAAACCATGCTTTTCCAACATTGCCTTTGAGGTGGGCATATTTTCTAAGCTCAGGGTAGCCATGGGCTGGAAGCATCTCTGAGTGAGTATAGATATTGATCCCTCTGCCCTCTGTCGCTTGTAAGAGTTTTTCTAACATATCAAGATCGTGTCCACTCACCAAGATCGCTTTGCCCTCTACCTTGTTTTGATCGACTCTTATAGGTGTTGGGATCCCGAACTTTCCTGTATGCGCATTGGAGAGCTTATCCATCACCTCAACCCCAGCACTTCCCACTTTCATCAGTTGTGCAATATGGTCATCAAAGTTAAAGTTCACATTGGTCAAGGTAAAATACAAGGTCTCACTCATCACATCATCTACATTTTTTGTAGCACGAGGCTCAATCGCATTGAGGTGTTCTCTATATGCACTCAAACCTTTGAGTCCAAAGATCATCGTATCTTGCAAACGTGCAAGATTTTCATCTTTTCCACAGGTTCCTACTGTAGCACCCGTACTTCCACATCCATTGGGTGTACTCATCTCACATTGGTAACAAAACATACTCATTTATCTTTTCCTTATCTTAATTTGAGCTGCAATACTAACTTGAATAAGAAGATAAAAAATTGACGCCAATCAATAAACTCGTTTGAAAATTTTGTATACTTCAACACTTAATAAAAAAAGGGAAATGATGCTCTACATTGCCATAAAACTGATCCACATCTTAAGTGTTTTTATCTACGCAGGCTTTTTATTTACCGACAATCTTATCTTGATGCGTATGCAAAAGAGTTTGAGTGATGAGGAGTATGCAAAGGTCAGAGGCTATTTTGGAGCGTTTACAAAGGCGCTCGTGCCCAAGGCACTTATTATTGCGGTTTTAAGTGGTATCTATCTTTTTAGTGTCAATTTTGGCACCATGAGCCAAGAGGGGCTTTCAAACTTTCAGATACTCTTACTCATCAAGGCTTTTTTGGGTCTTTGGCTAGGGCTTCGTGGTGTCTTGCAAGTATTTTTCAAGATCGATCCACTTCTCTTTAAGAGCCACCGATTTCCTTTTCTTTTAGCCCTGAGTATCATTATCCTCTCACAATTGATGTGGAGTGTTTAACATTACAGGAGATGACTCATCTGCTCTTTTTTTGTTTGGATGTAGTTCTCGTTGTATTGATTCACCGCGGTGATCGCTGGGATTCTCTCAACCACGCGCACTCCTAAGGACTCTACAAACTCTATTTTGGCTGGGTTATTTGTGATAAGGTTGATCTCTTTGAGTTCTAGGTCTTCAAAGATCTCTTTAACGATGGCATAATCTCTATCATCCTCACCAAATCCAAGCTCCACATTCGCCTCGATCGTATTGCGTCCTTGCTCTTGGAGTGCATACGCGTTGACTTTATTCAGCAGCCCAATATTACGCCCCTCTTGTCTATGATAAATGATCATTCCACCATAACTTGCGATAAATTTGATCGCAAGTTCAAGTTGGTTTTGACAATCACATTTGAGGCTTCCAAAGGTGTCGCCCGTCAAACATTCTGAGTGGATACGCACATAAGGGATCTCTAAAGATTCAAAATCATCACTGAGTAAGACCATATGTTCTTGGTTCTCTTGCTTATAGACCTTGATACGAAATTTTCCGTGCTTTGTTGGTAGATTGGCAAAAGTTGATTTTTCTATTTGTTGCATTGTTTACATATCCCTTTGAGTATCATATCTTCTACGATGTAACCATCAATCTTAAGATCTGCCAAGCCATCGATACACTCTATCTTATTGCAAATATTACAGATAAAATGGGCATGTGGCACGCTTTGAACTTCGTAGTATCTTTTTTTATCATTTGATTCAAAACTGCTTACGATAGACTCTGCTTCAAATTTTGAGATATTTCTATAAAAGGTCGCCTTATCCATACTGATCTTGTCTTTGACGTCTTCAAAGCTCAGTGGCTTTTTTGCATGAAAAAATATCTCTAAAAGCTCTTTTCTCGCAGATGTAAGCTTAAAGTTCTTCTCTTGTATAAGTTTTTCTATTTTCATAAGGGAATCTTATCACTTTGTATCTTTACACTATCTTAGTTTTTGCGACTTAGTTGCATTCATTCATGAAACACTTATGAGAATCTTTTTAGATATACTCATGGATGTCACAAATTGAAGACAAAGAGAGAAGAATATGCAATATCTCAAAGATTTACAAACACTCTGTGCAATCAACTCTTACACGCAAAATAAAAGTGGAGTCGATCAAGTTGCAAGACAGATGCAACAATGGCTCGAACCACTTGGTTTTGAGACAAAACTTTTCTCTAGAGAGATCATTGGTGATCATTATCTTTTTGAGAGCAAAAAAGTTCCAGGGGATACGATCCTTCTTTTAGGACACAACGACACTGTATTTCCCCTGGGTGCCTTTGATACATTTGATGAAGATGCCTACTGGGTCTATGGACCTGGAGTGTGTGATATGAAAGGGGGCAATATTGTCGCCCTTGAATCGCTCAAAGAACTCTTCAAAAAAAACCATAAGATACAAAATATAGACTTTTTACTCGTGAGTGATGAGGAGAGCGGAAGTGATGATAGCAAGGCGTTGACACTTTCCCTTGCCAAAAATTATGACTACTGCTTTGTTTTTGAAGCAGCAGGGGAAAACCTCGAGGTGGTCACAGGACGTAAAGGGGTGGGCACCTACACCATCTCCATCACAGGCAAAGCCGCCCATGCAGGCGTGCGCTACACAGAGGGGATCAACGCAAACCTCGAAGCGAGCTACAAACTCCAAGAGCTTACAAAACTCACAAATCTCTCACTCGGAACCACGGTCAATGTCGGCAAAATCACAGGGGGAATTGGTGCAAATACCATCAGTCCAAAATGTGATCTTCTTTTAGAGATCCGCTATACAAGTGAGCAAGAGCAAGATAGACTTCTAGCCGCTCTTGAGAAGATCACGCAGACCTCTTATGTGGATGGAACAAGTGCTGTTTTGAGTGGACTTATCCAAAGGGATGTGATGGAGCCAAACAAAGCCCAAGAGCACTTTATCCAAACGCTAGAGAAGATCAGTGGACACAAACTTCCCACAGAACAAAGAGGTGGCGTGAGCGATGCCAACCATGTCTCAAGCTGTGGCGTTGTGACTCTTGATGGCTTTGGTCCATTTGGAGATGGCGATCATACGACAAGCGAGCGAGCTCTTAAGAGTAGCTTTGTGCAACGTATCGATCTGATGCATAAGATATTTGATTTTCATCAATCAAATAACTGTCAATTTAATTAAGGGGTAAAAAATGGGAAAAGACAGAACAGTTGGGATGTGGCTCTATCAAAATGGAGGTGGGGAGAAGATCCAAAAAAAACTCGTCAAAGAGTTGCGCGCAAGGGAGATCGAGACGATCACAGGTCTCAATCTTCGCAATGCGATCGCGCAAAATGGAAATATCATTTGCCAAAGTGATTGCAATAAGAAAAAAAATATCAAGGTCAACAAACTTGATCTCTTCTTCTCTTACAATGCGGGGGAGCAAACGCAATATCAAATGTATCTCTACAAAGCTCTAAACAAAGTGCTCCCAACAATCAATAATTTTGATGCTTTTGAACTCACTGAAGACAAGTTTCAAACCTCTTTTTTACTTAGAAATAAAGGGGTTGCAACACCTGATTATAAGCTTTGTCATAGAGATGATGGGCATCAGCTCAGCAAGATCATGAAAAAATGGGATAAAATGGTGTATAAACCGACCGATGGCTGGGGAGGTGTCGGGCTCACCAAAATAGAGAACGAGGCAACTCTTGATATGCTCTTGCCTTTTTTAAATCAGATGGATCTAAGATTTTTTTATGTAGAAAAGTTTATAGATTATGACAATACAGACTTTCGTGTAGATATTGTCGATGGAAAATTTGTCAGCTGCTATGGACGCAAAGCAGGTGGAAAAGATTGGCGTACCAACATCAGTAGTGGTGGAAGCGTCTTTTTAAGAGAGCCAAATGATGCGGTCGTAGACCTTGCGATCAAAGCGGCTCAAATAACAGGACTAGAGATCGCAGGTGTGGATATCATTTATGATAGAAAAAAAGAGGAATATGTGGTACTAGAGGTCAATGGGATCCCTGCATTTGCGACCCCAGATCAAGAAAAAGCGGGACTTAGCTTTAACGATAAAAAAATAGAACTCATTGCGAACTTAATAGACAAACAAACAAAAAAAGAGGAAAAATAGATGGCAAAAAAAGAGAAACTTCCAACACTAGGACTTTTGTATATGGACTTTGTCCTTCGGTTCTTTGATAAATCAAATTTCAAAGGTTGGCCTGAAAAAATTGAGGTGGTGACCTATCACTGGGGCAATGATAAGAATAGACTCATCAAAGAGATCAAAGCAAAAAAGATAGATGTGCTCATAGGTAACATCCCAGCGACAGCGTATGAAACCTTTCGTGAGATCAGTAAAGCGCTTCCAAACGTGCAGTTTGTCCCCTCACTGGACACACAATTTTCAAACAAATCAAAAGAGAATGTAACCCGTTTTGCATGGAAATACAAGCTCCCTATCCCAAAAACTTCTATCTTCTACAATAGAGAAGAGGGAAAAAAGTTTCTTCAAAAAACAAAGTATCCAAAGATCATCAAAAAGTCTTACGGACCATCAAACTACGGGGGCTATTTTGTCCATAAAGTTGATAGTGCCAAAGAGGCGATGGAGCTTGTAGCGACAAAAAAATACCACCCTATCTATGTCCAAGACTTTATCCCAATGGAAGCGGATATCAGAGTGATGCTCATCGGGCACAAACCTGTGTGTGCTTTTTGGAGAAGACCACCAGAAGGAGAATGGCTTACAAACACGAGCCAAGGTGGAAGTATGGACTATATGAATGTGCCTAAAAAGGTGCTCGATCTTGCAGTTCAAACATCCAAAGCTGCCAAAGCGGAATATTGGGCGTGTGACATTGCCTATGGAATCGATGGTAAGGTACGTATTTTAGAGTGTGCAACGGCGTTTGCAGCCTTTCCTTATATACGTGACTGGATCGGTCAATATATTATGTGGAAATTTGGAAACGGTCACTTTAGAAAGCCGCATATTCCTGTATTTAACTGGGAAGAGCTCAGTAAGATCGACAAATCTTTACTTCGAACGATGCGCCATATCACTTTTGGAAAATATAGTCCAAGTTATGATGGCGCATATTTTGGTAAAAAAAAGAAGAACCTTATCGATGGTGAGTATTATCTCCATGAGCTCGATAGCATCTATACTATGCATAATAGTATTGATACAATGAGCGAAGAGTGGCCAAGTGAAAAGTGGAATTTTCAAGATAAATTTGCTCTTAAAAACCTCAAAACTATGGAAGTTGAAGTAAGCAGTGATGAGTCTCAAGAGACAATAAACGAGATTCCAAAGCTTTCAAAAAAAGAGCTCAAAGCGGTAGTAACCTCTGTTAAAGGGATAGGAAAAAAGAAATTCAACAAAATTTTAGATGAGTTTGGCGGCAAAAACGAACTTATTGAGATCCTCGAGAAGAACCCAACGATGCTCACCAAAATAAAAGGTATCAGTAAAAAAATAACAAACAAGCTTCAAGACGTATGGAAGCAATTTAAGAGAATGGAAGTATAAGTACTCATGAAGCAACAGTATAAATCGTATGAACAAACCTGTATATTTCTCAAAGAGTGTGTCAAAAAATATCCAAAGATCATCTCTATCGAATCGATCGGTAAAACTTGGGAACAAAGAGATATCATGCTTGCCACGATCTCTTTGAATGTTGAAAATGCAGATCTTAAACCAGCACTTTTATATACAGGTACAATTCATGCCAGAGAGTGGATCGGAAATGAGCTCGCAGTCTCTTTTATCGACTCTATTTTAAACAACTATGAAAGCAATCCAACGATACTTCAAACACTTACTCACAACACTCTTTATATCGTCCCTTGCCTCAACCCCGATGGATTTGAATACAGTAAAAGCCATTTTTCGTTTTGGAGAAAAAATAGAAGAGATAATAAAGATGGTACTTTTGGAGTCGATCTCAATAGAAACTTTAGTATCGGATATCAAAAGAGCAAAGATACCGCCTCAAATATCTATAGTGGACCTGAACCTTTTAGTGAACCAGAGACCAGATCTATCAAGGAGTTTGTTGATGCCCATGACAATATCACAATAGCTCTAGATTATCACTCCCAAGGCAATGTATTTTTCCCTGCTCATAAGTTTAATCATGAAGCGGAACTTGAGGGTACTGACCTCAACACAATTTGTGCGAACATGAACTATAAGATCCACAAAGTCACAGGCAGAGAGTATGGTATCCACAGAGGCAAACCCCCGACAAAACTTATCAGCGGAAGTGGTAGAGAGTACTACTACAGCAAAGGGATCATCTCCGCTGTAGTGGAAGTTGGTACACAAAATATACCTGACTATATGCAAAATATGAGTGAGAGTATCCATGAGAACATCCCTGCATTGTTATATGCTCTCAGTGAAGCACAAAACTACTCCAAAAATGCTCCTGCGCGAGCTAATAATTTTATTGTTAAGAGCAAAACTTCAGCAGAGGTGACATTTACCTGGGAATATGAAGATACAAGAAACATCTATTTTGAGATCTACAGAAATACTGAAAATAAAAAAGCTTACAATCACTCTTCACTTGTGGGAGTGACCACAAAAACGACGTTTACCGATATTGAGCTTAGTAGTAGTAAGAACTATTACTACTCTATTCGCGCGATACATAGTATCACAGGTATCAAATCACCTTTTGCTCCACAATTAAGAGTTCAAACAGAACTTGAAAACAGTGAGTTTTTTCGTACCATATTTCCTGCACCAACCGCAATAGGTTACACAGCAGAAAAAACGCTCGAACAAAACAGATCTCACTTTGGAACCAATTCGCTTTTCATTGGAGTGAGTAAAAACAGAGGTATTAGCTATGGTGTAATGGATTTTACCTTAGAATCGCTTCCAAAAGATGCGATCATAAAAGAAGCAAAACTCTCCTTGTATCCCCTCAACAGAGTCAATGCAAAGATAGAAAAATATGGGGAGTGGTCGATCTCTTTTGTGGACAAAGAGAGTGTAGCCGATATTATGGATTATGAACAGATAGCAAAGTGCGAGCTTTTACAAACTCTTGGTGCTACTATCCCATCGCAAAAGCTCACCCAAGGGATCTGGTCTCATTGGCAATTTAATGATTATGAAAAAGGTCTCCTCCAATCACAACTTCGAGAACATAACTCTGTTCTTTTTAGAATCTCTGGACCAACAGTTCTACCATTAGGAAGAGATTCTCAGATGATGATGTTTGATCTAGGATATGGCAAGTTTGGAGGTGGGATCCATTATCGACCGAACCTCCATGTCAAATATACTGTTCCCGAGCAGACCCTAGAGATACCAGCGAAAAATCTCGCAAGCGTTTATAAAGATAAAATTATCCAAGACAAGCTTTCTTGTGGTTTTGATGCAGAGAACAATAAAGTCTATGGATACATGGAGTTTAACCTTGATTCTTTACCAGATTTTAAAAAGACCGTAATGACAGAAGCGTATATCAATATCAAAAATACAACAAGGACAAAGTCAAAGCAAGATATCCGTTACAATGTAGAGTTTGTAGATGTTAACGAACTTAACCATGCGGATATAAAAGAGAGGGAAAGAATAGAGTTTATTGGTTATGAAGTGAGTCATGGGGATCTTCAAGAACAAAAAAAACACTATTTTATCTTTGATAGTTTTTCAAGACTCTCTCTTGAGCAACGGCATCAAAATAAAACGCAGACAAAATTTATTATCAAGCCAACCTCTTCTATTACAAAAAATCATATTGTCGAATGGGATAAAGATGCTGTTTTAACTATTAAATACATCCAAAGAAGAAGAGACTCACTCCCTCAACCTACAAACCTGAAATTAATTCAAGAAAATGGGAAGATAAAACTCAGCTGGGAAAATCCAAAAGATGAAGACTTTGTAGGGGTTTTCGTTGTACGCAATAGGTTTCATCCCCCATCAAATCCTTATGATGGAGATAAACTCTACGCAGGAAAAGACAACTACACCTTTGATGATTTTGGCTCCCCTAAGATCTCAAAATACTTTGGAGTCTTTAGTTATGATGATGTGCCAAATTATAGCGAGGCGCTTGTGGCTTTTTATGAGGGCACACCCGAGTAGTGCTACTGTGATGATAAAAGCTTGGCATTAGACTCTTTGCTATATAATCAAGCCAAAATCTCAGCCATCAGGAGCGCATACTTGCAAGAAGAATTTCAACAACTCGTACAATCTCTTGACAATGATGATCTCTTTGTCGTCGAAAAACTGGCACTCGTTATCGACTTTATACGACCTTTGGATGTAGGGGAACTTTCAAATACACTCACAGCCATGGAACTTGTCAAGGACTTTTTTCATACCAAAGAACACGTGGCTGTCGCTATCTCTGATGCGATCAATCTTTGGCTCATAGATTCAAAGATCTCTACGAACATTACAAGTCTTGGGATTTTATCGCGTGATGGTTTTCACCATGAGATCAGCGAGCGTTTTTATAATAAGTTTCTCCCATCAGCACCCAAAAAAGGGGATTTCAAATATCTTTTTGCAACGCTTTTTTCCAAAAAAGATGACCATATTTGGGTCTGTGCGATCGAAAATGAAAAATGGATCGATTTTTTCTCTGCGATCCTTTGTAGCCAAACACATACCGATGAAGTAAAAGATTATCTCTTTAGCGAGTTTTTGTATGCTATTGAGATTCTCTCGATCTGGATCGCTTCTGAGGAGTTTGACGATAATTTTATCCGTCTTGATAGCTCCCTTTTAGAGCGTGACTCTGCTTTTATTGCCCTCAAGCGCGATATTGGGTCTTTTATACGCAGAGTGCAGTCAAAACAAATAGATATAGAGTCTGCCGAACTTGACTTTCAACATCTTCAAGTGATCCTAGCGCAATGCGACGATCAGGTCAGCTCTTTGAAAAAGAGATCGATCAACAAAGGGATATCAGTTGATCTCACGTATGAACTCGAACGCCTCACACAGATTATCCAAAGACTCAGAGATATTTTAGAACTTATCAAAAAATTTGACACGCCTGAATCTTACCCTCCTCTTATCGAGCTTTTCAAAGAGGCTGTAAGAAAAAACGCCACGCGAAACTCACTCTATGAGATCTATCAGCAAAATATCAAGATACTCGCAAAAAGTGTCACCAATAATGCAAGTGAACACGGCGATCACTACATCACCGAAAATGTAAAGCAGTATCTCAAGATGTTTCTCACGGCAAGTGGAGCTGGGATCATTATCGCTTTTATGGCACTGTTTAAGATCAAACTTGTACAGATGGGGTTTTCAGAGGGAGTGCAAACACTCTTGGCAAGTCTCAACTATGGTCTTGGATTTGTACTTATCCATCTCTTTGGCTTTACCGTCGCCACCAAACAACCCGCGATGACCGCCTCAACCTTTGCCAAAGCGGTAGAAAAAGGGGATCAAAACCGTGCCAACCAAAAAAAGCTCGTTGAGCTTATCATACAAGTAAGTCGCTCACAGTTTGCAGCGGTACTTGGTAATGTCACACTCGCTCTTTTGGTCGCTTTTGGGATCGCTTTTTATTTGTTACACAAGGGGGAGACAATCCTCTCAGAAACTGAGACACTCTATTATCTCAAAGGGCTTGAGCCCTACCCTGCACTTTTGTATGCAGCTATTGCTGGGGTTTGGCTCTTTTGTTCGGGGCTGATTGCGGGCTACTTTGATAACCGTGCCAATCTGCTAGACCTCAAAGGGCGCTATTTTCACCACCCTCTACTCAAAAAAATACTAGGAAACGAAAAAAGAGAAAAGCTAGCCAACTACATCCACGAACACCACGGAGCGATCGCAGGAAACTTCTTTTTTGGTGTGCTTTTGGGGATCACCCCTTTTATTGGGTCACTCTTAAATCTCCCACTCGATATCAGACACGTTGCCTTCTCCACAGCAAACCTCGGCTTTAGCGCATCACACATCGATCTGGGTCTGTATGAATTTATACTCTCGCTCATTTTCGTACTGCTCATCGGATTTGTCAATCTCACCGTGAGCTTTATCCTCGCGCTCAAAGTCTCACTCATGTCACGCGATGCCTATTTTGGAAGTCTTTTCTCATTCTTAAAGCTCTTGCTTCTAGAAGCACTCAAACGCCCCCATCATCTCTTTTTCCCACCGACAGAGAAAACAGAAGAGAAACACTAAGTCTTGGGATGTAGCATACAAATCACTACATCCCAAGAGCTATCCTCTCTAGGAAGCGATGGCTTGCCTTCGCTCTGAGCTTGCAACAAAACTGCTACATCCGAATTTAACACTTTGTGGAACACGGAAAACTCATTTAAGTAATTTATGTTCCAAAAACTAGAGGTTATTGGCTACTCTGTTTTGTTAGCATATTCCCTCTTAATAGCTTTTGCAATAACAACTCTTCTACATTTTGTCTTGAATCAAAAATAGCCATTATAAAAACAGTGTCATTTTCAATTTTATACATAATTCTGTAAGGTTGTGCGATCAGTTCTCTATAAATAGTTATACCTTCTTTTTGAAGTTCAGGGACTACTCTACCTCTTAAAGGAAAAAAGTTGCTAGATTGTGCTTTTTCTTTTATTTGTCCATAAGCTTTTCTTGCAGCACTTAAACTATCTTTTTTGATATAATCAACAATATTTAAAAGGTCTTCTTTTGCATTTGAAGTCCATTTAACTTTATAAGTTTTACTCATTTGCCAAGGAGTTCTTCAACAGAGTTAAAAACATCTTCTTCAGTATGAATATTTCCGCTTCTGATATCTTCTTCTGCAAATGAAAGAAGCTTCATTATAGCAAGAGCATTTTTCATATCTTCATAACTCTTTGGATCTTGTATAACAGCTTTAGCTTCACCATTTTGTGTGATAATCATAGGTCTATGAGTTTCATTGATATATTTTAGAACATCAGCTGCTCTACTTTTCAGGTAGGTAACAGGCTTTATATCATTTACAATTTGCATAAAATCTCCTTCAGTCCTTTTATTGTACCAAATTAAGACTTAATGTGCAAATGTGACGCTAACGGTTGACTTCAGTGACGCTATGCGTTCACTGCTAGGATTTGTTGTACTTATTTTAATTAAGTTCCTGTTCAATCACACTACTGAAACCAGCCTCATCAAAAGAACTTCTTATGTCGTCAATAGATGCACAATCTTTTTTTAATGCTTGTATTGTAGTTATAATATCAGCTCTTCTTCTTTTTAATGATTCACAATTTAGATTAAATATCTCAATTGTCCTTTTTGTTTTTCCATCTTTTTCAATTATCTCACCCCATTGGTTGTATTCAAAAGGAATATCATCAACTACAGGATTGTATATTTCGCTATATTCTTCTCTTTGAATTCTGTAGCTATTGTCTTTAAAATTTGCTCCAAAATTATCATCTTTTGTAGCAACTACTAAGTTGTTCCAATCAAATATTAATTCAGAGAAAAACTCTCTTTTTTTATAGTGGTCAACATGGCACTCTTCTAATT
>JAGGTH010000031.1 GCA_021163845.1 Helicobacteraceae bacterium
GTTGTTTTACTCGTCAACATCCTTGGCACATCCGCCAAAGAACAAACTAAAGAGCAAAATAAGCGTGGGTATACGTAATTTTTTCATCATCATAAAAGTTCCTAATTTTAAGTAAGATGCTATTTTATCCAAAAGAGTTATATCTGTGTTTAAAGTAGGTACATTTTATGCTTAAAGTGTTACAATAAAAAAAATATTAAAGGGTTTTAATGAAATTTAATATCTGCTCATCTTTGCTTGGTTTTGAAAATATAAAAGAGGTTCAGTTAGAAAAAATTGATGATATTTTTATGAAAATGGTCTCTGCTGAGGATTCAAATATCTCTTTTACACTTATCAATCCTTTTGTTTTACGTGCTTATGATTTTGAGCTGACAACTCAGATGCAAGAGCTCTTAGAAGCAACACCCGAATCGAACCTTTTGATACTCAATATCGTTGTGATACAAAAACCTATAGAAGACTCCCTCATCAACTTCCTCGCCCCACTTATTTTCAACACAGACACAAATAAAGCAGGACAACTCATCCTCTCTGACAATCAAAAGTATGGGATCGCGGAGAAGATTTCGGATTATTTAACTAAATAACAATTTTTATTTTATTTAGTTATTTTAAGCGTTTATTAAGTAGTTCTTAAGGTATAATGAAAGGTTTAGTACTAAATAAGCATCTTAAGGAGTTTGCCATGAAATTTATAATCTTTTTTCTCTTTTTTTTTCCGTTCTCTTTACAAGCTGCTGCGACTTTCAGTGATGGTCAATCTGCCACTGATCTCGCGAATGCTATTCAAGGAACAGGTATCACTATTACAAATCCTGTTCTTACTAAAGGAAAAGACTCTCAACGAGGCGTATTTTCTGATGGAATCAATGGAGCAGGCTTAGAAGTGGATGAAGGAATTATTCTTACTACTATGACTGTAGAGGAATCCTTCACAACTAACCACGTTATCAATTACTCTAAAAACCATAATGTTATATATTCAGACAGTGATTTGACTGCTATTGATGCAAATGCCAAATACAATCCTATTATATTCGAGTTTGATGTCACACTCGATGAGCGAACACGACTTCTTATTATTGACTACCAATTTGCTTCAGAAGAGTATCACGAGTATGTCGGCACTAGATACAACGATGCATTTGGATTTTTCATCTCTGGAGGAGATTTAACTCAAACCTATAATATTGCTAGAGTTGTAGATAATCAAACCTATGTAAATGTTGATAATATGCAAAATTACCCTCCTGTTGTTGTCAATAATGTTAATAACGGTTCACCTGGGGAACACGCAACAACTTATCCGGCTTCTACACCACCAGATTATAGTAACAGTGCTTATTTTATTGACAACAATCAAAATAATGAAGGAGGAACATCACCTGTTATTGTCGAATACGATGGCTTGACAGTAAGACTCAACGCTACACTTGACAACCTAACACCAGGAGAGACATATCATGTTAAAATGGCCATTGCTGATACTTCAGATAGTCAACTAAATACAGGAGTTTTTATTAATAAGATACGTGGTCTCAGAGAACCTGCCTTATGTTATGACTACTCCTTCAAACAAGACCAACACTATATTACAAATGACCATAATGACACATCAGGTCCTCGTCTTCAAACTGACAATATAACAACTAGTCCTATACAAGTGGGTATGTACTTTAAAAATACAGAAGTTTCAGAGATTACAACAAGTGATATTTCACTCACTATTTTTGATATCAACCAAAGTCAAGCTGCATATTCGTCTAATTCAGTTTATGTGACAGACCCAGGAAGCTCAATAAATGAACATATACCAGATAATAGTTCAGGTATGACAAATAGCGCTTCGGAGATTAATAATATACCTATATCTTCTTTTGACAGTTTAGAGTTTTTCTATACTTATTTCTCATTAGACCCACAAACAAGTGCACTTAACTTACCTATCAATGCAAACTTAAACTATACTATCACTCTTCCACTCTCCCCTACTCAGTCTATTAATATACCTAGGTTCACTACAATAGATGAAGATATCCCTTTTTGTGATGGCTCTTTTTATGATTACACCCCTTTGTATGGAAAATTCAATATTATACAACAAGAGCTAGGTGGAGCCTATAATCTTTTAACACAAGTAACTAACAGACCAGGTCAACTACGTTTAGTATCTTTAGATGAAAACGATTTAGTAACTCCAAAAAATATTTCAACACTTGTTGGTGTTGATATGGTACACTTAACTTCTTTTCATGATTCACAAGCCTCTTGTGATGATTTAACTAACGCTATAGGTAATAAGACTTGGTTTCTTTTTAACAATGAGTCTACCATAAACTTTGCAGCAAATTTTCCAGAAGCAAGTCCAAATACAGCCTATCGCATGAGTGTCAACTTAACAAATGATGGCGATGATTCTCTTGTACAAACAGAGGTGCAAGCTAATGGAAGGATCAAAGTTTTAAATTTTTCTCGACTCACTCAAGACTTAGGTACCACACAATGTGCAGGGGGACAATATGTTCTTAACCCGCAGTCTGGACAAATGACAAATCAAATACCAGTTGCTTGCGGAAATGCTGGAAATGCGGGGATTAGTAAAGATCAACTTGACGCTTGTATGGAGTGCCTCTTTGGTTACAATGTGCAAAGTGTTTGTTCACGTGACAACTTTGCAATTAGACCAGAAGCTTTTAAGATTTCTATTGATGACAATGCCGTGCCACTTACACAAAACTTTACAGGAGCTATTAATCCAGCCTTACAAGATTTGGATATTTCTGCCGGATATGATTATGATCTTACAGTAAGAGCTGTACATCATGCTGATGTAGCTGGTGATGGAGATATCGCTACTGAGGCTTCAATTGGGTACAGAACGTCAACAAACTACACTTTTACTTGGAATCCTTTAGCAAATAGAAACATCAACGGATGTAATGATACTCAAGACTACTCTTTTAACCTCAACTTCAATAATGGCGTAGCAAATCTATCTCAAGCACTTAGCTTATCACAAGTAGGTAGATACAGCCTCAATATCGTTGATTCTGACTGGACAAAAGTTGATTGGGATCCTGTTTACCGTACACACCATACAGGTGCATCATTTTTAGCTAACACTGATTGTACCCTCAATAGTGCCAATGTAGTGGCGCAAGGTAGTGATCTTACAAATGGGTGTGACATTAGTAGCACTCATACCAACCCTGATACTAATGTAGCTTATGTAGATTTACAAACAGTTTTTAAACCATACAAGTTTGATATCGCTCAAATTCAACTCAGCCTCGGTCTCAATAATATCAACTTCCTCAATCCAGCAGTTGATTTTATATATAATGAAACACTCAACTATCCGATGAATAATTACAATAACACTATGTCTGTTCATTACACTGGTCCTGTTAGAGCTATAGGATTTGACAATGTGGTCACAACAAACTTTGTGAATAATTGCTACAGCGAAAATATAAATATAGTAGTCAATACTATGGACATAGATCATCCAAGACTTGATAACCCGAACCAGCAATATCAGTATAGATTTAGATTTCATAATCTTGATCAAAATGCTCTGCCTATTGCTGCTCATGAAAACAACCAAGTTGTTCCCAACAATGCAGGAAATGAAGTAATACAAATTCAACTTTTGCAAGATCGCTTTCAACAAAACCAACAAGGAGTACTTACACCTCATATCAATTTTAATTACGATAGGGATGTGAACATTCCTGCAAATCCAATACAATTGCCTTATGGATCACGTTATCAAAATGTTGCTTGCGCAAATCCCCAAGATTGTCACTTTTTAGTGCTAGGCGGTCAAGATTTTTTTACGGACTCTAACAATGTCACTCCAAATGCCGTAGTTGCGAATATGAATGTAAATAATGTAACTCACTCTTACGCTCGCTCTTTTACTCCAAGACAATCATATGTTAATCTTATAGGGAATGCTCCTATCTTTTATGAGGTATACTGCAACGTGAATACTGGAAATGTTAATACTCAGTGTAATCCAGCTCTACTTGAAGGAACAGATATAAGCAAAGATGGTGATTCTCGCTGGCGTATCAATCCAAATCATACAAATAACTATGGCTCCGCACAAAATATTACGCAAAAAAATGCTGCTTTAGTTACTGCTGATGCACTTGCAACAGGGAACTTACCAGATAGCATAAACCTGACTTACGATAACACACGTGGTCGCCCATACACAGCAACTATGCAACACAACTCTGATCCATGGCTAATCTACAATCCATACAACAATGCCGCAGTAACCAATGAGTTTCAAGCAGAATTTATTGGTGGGGCATCAAGCTGGGCTGGAAAAACAAAAACTACTGATACAACAGAAACAAATGCTTCTCAAAGAACAAATAGGAGATTAGTATGGTAAAACCTTTCTCTTCTAAAAGTCGCTTTGGCTTTACCATGATTGAACTCATCTTTGCTATTGTGATCATAGGCATAACAGTAGTTTCACTCCCTATGATGACACAAGCTACATCCCGAGGTATTGACAATAACTTTGTGCAAGAAGCTATCTTTGCAGCATCTACCGAAGTGATGCAAGCCATGTCTTATAGATGGGATCTCAACTCTGCAGAAAACAACACTCCAGGTGAACTTTCTCGTGTCATCGATATAAATGGCGACTGTTCTGCAATTTCAAAACGTCCAGGGCATATTGTACGAAGTTGTTATAGTGATCTCAGTGATGTTGATGCAAATATTTCAGCAAACACATCTGACCCTCTTATTGAAAATCTTAACAACGCTGTAAAAACAGACTCTAACGTTTTTACAGGAATAGATGGGAGTGGCTATGGCTACAAAAAAGCCTACACACAAACTACTACTGTCAGTATGTCGAGTTTTGGTGGTGTAAATAATGGAAACTTTAAACATATAGAAACAACTATAACTGATCCTGTAAATGAAACTCAAGTAGTTTTAGAAGCTTTTAGTGCCAATATTGGTGAAGTGGAACCACTAAAGAGGAGTTTTTAATGCAAAGTAAAAAAGGCTTCTCTATGCTAGAGCTTATCTTTGTGATCGTAGTCATAGGCATACTAAGTAAATTTGGTGTTGAGTTTCTCGCCCAAGCGTATAGAAGTTTTATTTTTTCTAATGTTAACAATAGACTTCAAGCTCAAAGTGAAGCTGCAGTTGAGTTTATTGCCAAACGGCTAGAACATCGTTTAAAAGGTTCAGAGGTGGCTCGTAAAGGCTTAGGCGGCACAGCAACTTCCATCAAAAATAATACTGTATCAGGTACCTTGTGGACAGTATTGGAGTGGGTATGTGAAGACGTTGATGGACTCAGAGGTGATACAGCAGCATACTGGAGTGGAGTAGTAGATCTTGATGATCCATTGACAACAAATATCAACCTTGTTTCTCCAGGAACAAATTCAGGTTCACTTGCTACCAATATAACCAACTTAGGTGGTACAGGCTTGGCAGATGCCGCTATAAGCTTTGTGCGTGGAACACAAGACATTACAGGATATGGATGGAATGGAGCTGGTCTTATAGCCAATAATGCTGGAAGAAGTATTCACCCTATTGGAGCAAATGGAAATGCGTTAACAGGAAATTTTGTAGGTGCTGAAGTTTATGAATTTTATAAACTCTCTTGGACTGCGTATGGAATCTTACACGATGCAAATGATAATTTATGGCTTTACTATAACTACCAGCCATGGCTTAATGAAACGATAAATTCAAATACGACACAAAGGCAACTTATTATGGAAAACGTAAGTTCTTTTCAGTTTCGTCCAGTAGATGACCTACTTAAAATTCAGGTTTGTATCCATAGTGACGGTATTATAGACGGTGATGCAACTACAACAGTGAGTGGGGAGTATGCAATATGCAAAGAAAAAACAGTATTTTAAAACGTCGCCGTGCTTTTGCTATTATCATGGCAATGGCTGTTATTGTGGTTATTGGGACTATTATGGCTCTTTCCCTAGCACTCACCACACAAACAGCTAAGCGCACAACAGATATCTATCTCTACGAACAATCTGTATTACTTGCTAAAAGCGCAGCAGAGTTAGCCCTAGAACAAATTGCGGCTAATCCTATTTGTGATCCTGCAAATCCTGCAAATCTATCTCTCTCCAATATAAATTTTCTCCATGATGGAATCTATAATATTAATGTAGATATGCGCTATTTTTTACCTCCAAACCTTGATGCTAATGGTGATGGGATAGTAGATTATCAGTGTGCAAATACTCCTCCCAACACACCTTACTCTATACCAACTTCAATAGGACCCAGAGGACATCTTTATGGTACCGTAATGCTCGATGTCACCGTTAGCGTAAATAATGCCACTATTACATCCGAGCCTATCACCTACTTTAAAAGAACTGTCCAAAAACTCTAAAATATTAATATTTCTAAACCTTTTAATGTTATAATCGATCATTAAAATATTAAAAGGATTTTTCATGAATATCTCTCTAACAGGAAGACATGTAGAACTTACAGATGCTATCAAAGCACATATGACAGCATCGATTGAAACACTCAGCAAATACAACATGGATATCATCTCTGTCAACGTGATCGCGTCTACGCAAACAAAAAAGGGAAAAGAGCATTCACTCGTAGAATATGTGATCAATCTTGCACACAAAAACTCTGTGATTATCAAACAAAACGATGAAGATCTCTACGCTGCGATCGACCTTGCAACTTCAAGAGCACAAAAAGCACTTCGCCGTATGCATGACCGTGATACAGAACACCACAAAGTGGGTCTCAATGGGGCAAAAGCAGAAACTGCAGATGTAAAAGAAGCAGAAGAGGCAATGGAAGACGAGATCGTTCCAGTTGCACTTGATCTTTACAAACCACGTGAAGTTGAGGATGTACTCAACGACCTTAAAGAGGGTGGCAAAATGTTCGAGATCTTTATCGACAACGAAGATAAAACGCGTGTTCTTTACAAAAGAAATGATGGAAGATTTGGACTTTATTAGAAGCTTCTAAGCCATTCTCTACCAAAGGCAAGGCATTGTCTCCTTTGGAAGCGATGGCTTGCCTTCGCTCTTGCTTTTTTACAGGTTAAAGTCCGCACTTCAAAGCCCAAGATCACTTTTCACCTCAGCTACTACATCCCCATCCTCCGCCATATCGACCCAAACGAACTGACTTCCACTTTGATTGACCCCTTTGAGTAGATCACCACTTTTTCGATATTTGAGATCCAAGTTCGCGATATCAAAACCACTCGTCGTCTCGACAAAACGTTCAAGCCGCTCCGCCTTTTCTTTGTTGGTATATAGATAGCAGTATCCCTGCAAGCCGGTACGACTCACACGTCCTCGAAGCTGGTGCAAGGTAGAAAGACCAAGTCTCTCAGCTCCCACGATCACTACAGTGCTGAGCCTTGGTAAAGATATCCCCACCTCCACCACCGTTGTGGCTACGAGTATTTTTCCTCTCTGGCGAAAGTCAAAAAGTACCTGTTCTTTTTCCTTGTCTTTACCATGGGTGACATACACAGCATCAAAGTTTTTCTCCCAGTAGCCACGCGCTTCATCGATGCTTTGATACTCCAAAACCTCACTTTGTTCGACGAGTGGATAGACAAGCAACACCTGATGCTCTTTTGCGATCTCTATACGGATATGCTCAAGCAGATCTTTAAAATCTTTTTTGCCGATCACCTTACTTGTGATATTTTTCGCAAAAGGTGTGGATGTAATAAGACTCACATCGATGTGAGCTGTCTCTATCATCGCTTGGGTTCTTGGAATCGGTGTCGCTGAAAACTGTAAAAAGTGGGGCTTTTTCTCCCCAAGGCTCACAAGTTTTTCGAGCATATTTCTCTGCTGTGTCCCAAAGCGGTGTTGCTCATCGACCATCACAAGAGATGCACTAGGAAGCTCGCGGTACAAAAGTGCGTGAGTGCCTATAATAAAGTTGTACTCACTAAGATCTATCTTTTTTGTTTTGTTGGTCACAAGCACCGATCGAAGCTGGGGTGCGTGTTTTTGCGCCTCTTCAAAGAGCTGATTGGCTAAGATAGTTGTGGGTGCCATCAACAAAGATCGATGCTCACGATTCATCATCGCCGCGCACAAGATCACCATCGTCTTACCACTCCCCACATCTCCTACAACCATCCGCTTTGCCGCTACATCCAAAGAGAGATCATGCTTGATATCTTCTATCGCTGCTCTTTGCTCTTTTGTAAGCTCAAAAGGGAGTGTTTTGATCCACGAGTCACACTCTACTACTTGGAATGTAAGAGCGTTATAGTAGCGCCTCTTTGTTGCGAGTTGTTTCATATAGGTGTAGAGTTCTAGATATTTCAAGGCATTGCTCTTTTGGGAGCTGAGATCTTTTAGGGAAGCCTTGCCTTGTGTAGGAAAATGGATAGCAAGTATCTCCCGTGCGATCTCCTCTTTGATCCCCTCGGCTTTGAGATTTTCAAAGCTAAGCAAACTCTCTACAAGACGCACCATCACATCGGTGCGAAGTGCAGATTTATACTTTGCCACGATTGATCCCACCGTACTTACCTTACGCGGCATAGCCATAGAACAAGCCCCCGCCTTACACTCTACATTGCCATAATAATAATCTCTCTCCCCCACTTGAAACTGGTGCATCATATAGGGTTTTGGGCGAAAGAGCACCCCTTGGAGTCTATGACCAAAGTTGTGTGCAAAAAAAGTGATCTGAATAGAGTTTGGAGCGCGATGGACTGACTCTACAGTAGCATCTATCACACAAAAAGTATGAGGAGTAAGTTTGTCAGAGATTCGTAGATCTTCATAAGAAGAGGGGGTAATAAGGGCGAGTTCACTTACACTAGAGATGCCAAGTTTTTGAAACTTCGCCTCTTGATCTTTTGTAAGTGTCATCGCTTTGTTTTATTTGCTCACGATTGCAAAGCTAAGATCATTGATCTCTGCGTGTTTTTGGATAAAGGCATTAAGATCTTTGAGTTTAAGATCTTTGATAAGTTCAAGTTCTCTAAGGGAATATCCAAGCTCATGCCCACGATAGAACTCTTGAAAAGTTCGCCCAAGTCTTTGACTCATCGTCTCCACACGAAGTGGCTCGCTACCGAGTAAAAACTTTTTGGTTTGTTTGAGCTCCTCTTTACTTACGCCATTTTTTACAAAATCAGCGACCACATCTCTTACTGTTTTTTCTGCTTCTTTTTGTGATTCGAGTTTTGTTTGCAAGTAGCCACTCAAGTAAGAGCTTGATTTGTTGACATGAATGCGTGCATAAGCAGAATATGCCAAACCACGTTTCACACGGATCTCTTCCATCAAGCGTGAGCCAAAACCACCCGCACCCAAAATATGTGCCGCTACTCTTGCTTTGTAGTACTCTTTATCTTCGACATCCATAGCAAATGGCGCGCCAAAATAGATATAGGCTTGCTTGGTATCTTTTGCTAAAAGAGACTCTTTTGGCTCCTTACGCACCTCATAATGAACCACCTGTTCATGTTCACCTTGAGGAAGAACGTTGATAATATTTTCTAGTTTCTTACTTAGATCTGCAAGAGAGACATCCCCTCCTACAGCGATAATAAGACGTGAGCTTACAAGGTTTTTTGCCAAAAATTTTTCAACATCCTCTAGAGTAATTTTCTCTACACTCTCAATCGTTCCAGAGCTTGGATTTGCAAGGGGAGTCCCTTCAAAAAGGATCGCTTTGAGTTCGTTGGATGCGACATAATCAAAATCGTTTGCCTTACCACTCAGCCCACCAATTGTGGTAGTTTTTACTTTTTTGAACGCTTGTTCAGTGAGGTTTGGATCCGCTAGGAGCTCGGCAACATACGCAAGTGCTTCATCAAACTGCTCTTTGAGCGCGCCCGTTTCAAGCACAAAGGTTTCCGTCCCGATAGAAGAGTGGATGTGGATCGCTTTTTCTTCAAGAGCATCTGCAAAAGCGGAGCTTCCAAGTTTTTTAGTTCCCTCATTCATCATCTTGGAGCTAAATTTTGCAAGACCTACTTTGGAGCCATCTGCTATGCTTCCACTGTTTGTAAAAATAAACTGCACAGTTGCTAAAGGCAAACGCTCATCTTGTTCAAAAATAAGTGGAACTTTCACTCCATTGGTCTCTATATATTGTACTGTTGCTGCCATCATTATCTGTCCTAAAAGTAAAAGTGTTAAAAATATCTTCTTCATCTATGCAAACTTCTCTAAAGTCTCATATGCCGTGTTGCGAATCGCTGGTATCTCGCCGACATCTTGGATCAAGCGAACCATCTCCTCTTTTGCCATACGAAAGCCTGCTCCCGCACTTCGCACCACATTCTCTTCCATCATCGTAGAGCCTAAGTCATTGGCTCCAAAACGAAGTGCCATCTGACCGATGTACGGACCTTGCGTCACCCAAGAGCTTTGGATGTTAGGCACATTGTCAAGATACAGACGTGCGACAGCCAAGAGTCTGAGATAGCGATTTGAAGATGGTTTTTCCATATCTGGGATCAAGCGCAAAAGCTCTGTATTTTGCCCTTGAAAACTCCACATGATAAAAGCGCGAAATCCCCCCGTCTCATCTTGGAGTGAGCGCACCATCTCAAGGTGATCGATAATATCTTCATCACTCTCTACAGTACCATACATCATCGTCGCAGTAGACATAATGCCAAGCTTATGTGCTTTTCTATGTATATCGACCCACACATCACTATCGATCTTTTTAGGTGCGATGATATCACGCACTGCATCACTGAGTATCTCAGCACCCGCTCCAGGGATAGAAGCGAGTCCTTTTGCTTTAAGGCGCTCTAGTACCTCTTCAACACTAATGCGAGAAACTTTGGCGATAAAATCGATCTCGATAGAGGAGAAACCGTGGATAGTGATAGTCGGATATTTTGTGTGGATATGTTCAACAAGGTCTTCGTACCACTCGATCTTGAGCTTGGGATGTACGCCCCCTTGAAAGAGTATCTGTGTCCCACCGATCTCTAAGAGTTCATCGATCTTTGCATCGATCTCTTCAAAACTCAGCACATAAGCATCTGCATCTTTTTCGTGACGATAAAAAGCACAGAACTTACAATCAACCCAGCATATATTGGTGTAGTTGATATTTCTATCGACCACAAAAGTGGTAACACCCTTGGGATGTAGCTCTTTTTTACGCGCACTTGCCATACGCCCTAGCTCTTTAAGATCGGCATTTTTTATCAGATCAAGTGCTTCTTCTTTGCTTAGTCTTTTCATTTACTTCTCTCTTTATTTCGTAGCTTTTGCGATAATAGCACCCAAACCTTTATCCATCGCTTCTAATTGTTTGTCGTTGCTAAGCTTAAAATCTTTTTTAAGTGTGCTAAGATCTCTATACGCAACCTTAACACTCGAAGCAGAATCTCTATATACAAGCACCCGGATCGGTAGATCAAGAGCAGTGAGGATATCTTCTTGCATCAGTTTTGTTCCCGCCTTTGGATTTCCAAAGAGGATCACTTTTGCCTCAGGCATCTCCATCCCAACCATACCGGCATTTCCTTTATGGTTGATGATCCCAAAGACTCCAAAACCTTTGGATGTAACGATCTCTTTGATATTATGTATCGTTTGTGAGACACCATATTTACTCTCTACGATCTTGATATCATTAGCATAGAGACTCAGTATACATCCTAAGAGAAGAAGAAGTTTTTTCATCCCTTATGCACCCTGTTTGTCTTTACTAATAGCATCTAAAACACCGTTGATAAACTTCGGTGACTGCTCAGTTCCAAAAGCTTTTGTGATCTCTACGGCTTCATTGATCACCACCGCAGAATCAAGCTCACCAAAGAGGATCTCATAGCACGCAAGACGTAGTGTTGCACGCTCGATACTTCCAAGACGCTCAAAATCCCACTCTTTGAGATGCTCGATAATCGCTTTATCTACCGCGTCAATATTTTGCATCACACCCTCATAAAGCCCCATTGCAAAATCTTTTTGTTTATTACGGATCTTTTTCTCTTCTAAAATCTCATCTGAGTGCTCTGCGATGTTTCCATTACCTAGGTCAAAAGCATACAGCAGGCTTACAACTGCCATTCGGGCTTGATGTCTTGTTGCCATATCTTAAAGCCCCTCGTAAAGGTCTAAAAGCTCGATCACTACAGTCATCGCCTCAAAACCTTTGTTTCCTGCTTTTGTTCCTGCACGCTCGATCGATTGCTCGATTGTATCTGTTGTAAGAAGTCCAAAAGAGACTGGTTTTTGGTATTTTAAACTTACAGTTGCGATCCCCTTAGTTGCCTCAGCTGAGACATAATCAAAGTGTGGAGTCGCTCCACGGATCACTGCACCAAGAGCACAAACTGCATCGTATTTTCCACTTGCTAAGAGCTGATCGATCACCATTGGAAGCTCAAAAGCACCCGGTGCTAAAACATGTGTAAGATCCTCTTCATTCCCACCATGACGTGCAAAAGCGTCTTTTGCACCCTCTACGAGTCTATCCACAATAAAGTGATTCCATCTTGTGCTTACTATTGCTACTTTTTTCCCATTTACTACTTTTAATTTGCCCTCAATTAAGTTCATCTATATCTCCTGTATTTTTTTAATTTTAGTTATGAGTTGTTCAAGTTGATCAAGTTTGATCATATTTGGTCCATCACTCAGAGCCACGCTTGGGTCAAAGTGAGTCTCAAAGAAAAAGCCATCCACACCTACAGCTGCTGCCGCACTTGCAAGATAAGGCACCATAGAGCTATCGCCCCCAGTTTTTCCACCTAAAGCTCCAGGAGCCTGTACCGAGTGTGTCGCATCAAAAATAGTAGGTGCGAACTCTCGCATGATCACAAGCGAGCGCATATCGACCACGATATTGCCATAGCCAAAAGAGCTTCCACGCTCACATAGATACACTCCATGTTTTTGTGATGCCGCGTAACTCACCTCATCACATCCGCGTGTTTTGAGCACTTTTGCGACTGAGTATTTCATATCAGGCGGGTTGATAAACTGCCCTTTTTTGATATTTACCTCTCTATCTGTTTTTGCACATGCCACAAGCAGATCGGTCTGACGACATAAAAATGCTGGGATCTGAAGCATATCTACCACCTCAGCGACAGGGGCTACTTGATACGATTCGTGTACATCCGTGACCACTTTATAGCCAAAGTCGTTTTTTACTTTTTCCAAGATGCGAAGCCCCTCGTCGATTCCTAGTCCACGAAAACTATCAAGGGATGTACGGTTTGCTTTGTCAAAACTTGATTTGAAATAAAAATCTATCGTAGGATCGTTTTGATAGATCTCTAAAGATTTTGCGATTTTAAAAATATTTGTTTCACTTTCAATAACACAGGGTCCTGCTAAAAGTTTCATTTATTTACCTTTTAAAAAATAGAAAATGATTATATCATATTGGGTTTAAACTTGGTTAATATCGCCCTATTTTGAACGAGCGACAATGATTCCCGCAAGCACAATCAAGACAATCCCAAAACTCGTCATTAAACTAGGCAAGGCATCCCCTAAAAGAAGCCCAACCAAGATAGCAAAAAGGATATTTGAATAGCTCACAGCTCCAACAATCCCAGCTTTTGTCTCTCCATATGCTTTGGTCATAAGTGTTTGCGAGATGGTCGCAAAGATCCCCATCCCGATCACATAAGCCCAAACCACACCCTCGGGCATCACAAATTCACCGAGCATAAAATCAAGCTCAGCAACAGCAATATAAGGGGAGATAAAAAACAGCACAAGAGGACCGATTGTACCTACTCCCATAAATGAGAGCACGATTGCACGGGTATCATAGTAGTTGCGAAGCTCCCGTATTGAAGTATATGCGAGTGCTGCTCCTATCCCACTAAAAAGACCAAGCAGATCATATTTGCTAAAGCCTATCCCGCTTGGTTGAGTAATAAAGACAATTCCCACAAAACCAAGCGCTATGGCGCCCCAAGCTTTAAGACTGAGCTTCTCACTCAAAAAAAGCCAAGCAAAAATAGCAGTAAATATAGGGGATGTTTTTGACCAAGTCATCGCGTCACCTAAAGGGATATTTGCGATATTGTAAAAAAAGGCAAGCAGAGCTAGAAAGCCCATAAAGCCACGAAAAAATAAAAGAAGAGGCTTCCCACCTTGATGTTTCATAGGCCTGCGCAGGACTGCGGCACCGATCAGGAGTACCCCCGCAAGGTTTCTAAAAAACACTACCTCTAAAGAGCTTAAAGACTCACTCGCAAGCTTTGCAAAAGCGCCCATAATAGCGAAGGTAAAAGAGGCAAGAAGCATATACTTCACACCTTTATTTATGTGTTGCAATCGTTTCATAGATGCAATTATACCCACACTCCTATCTTAAAGTGTGCAGTAGCTAGATTTACGCGATAAACTTATTTGCAAGCTCGCGTAAAATAGCTTCACTTTGTGGCGAATCTCCGCCATATTTAACGACACTTATCCCATTAGATTTCATTGCGTTTACTGTATTTTTACATGCACGCTTGACCACAATAAAGTTGCAATCTTCTAGTACCATACCCATCTTATTATGCTGTGCGATATGTTCCTCATCATCATGTCCGTGGGAGCATTCATGTTCTTCCTCAGTATGGTCATGATCGAGGTCACTCCGTGGATTATCACGAACCTCTTGAAGTTGGAAAGAGCGAAACATCCCACTCCCATTCATCTCATAAATAGCAAATTTTGGGGTGTGCCCCGCATTGCTAAAAAACTGTAAACTTTCATCTTTGACTGGAATAGCTATTTTCATAATCTACCTCACTTTTTATGTATTATAGCATTCTTTTATAAAAAAATTTATAACTATAATAATCTGAAGTTATTTTCTTCTTGTTGCTTGTAATAGGGTATAATTTTGCACTTTTTATTGAGGATACACAATGTCAAATATTATTATCTTAGCCCTTTTGGGACTTGTCTTTTATTATATTTTTAAAAGTTATTCAAAATATACAGCGTATTCACAAGAGGCGTTTAAAAATTTTTCGGTCTCTAAAGAGTCTCTTGCAAAGAGTGAACTTGGTCTTTTTGTAGCACTTGTAGCAAAAGTCGCAAAGGCAGATGGGAAAGTTGATGCACTCGAAGCACAACTCATCGGGATTATGTTTGATGATATCTCAGCTATATTTCCAGAGCCACAAAAAACGAAAGGTATATTAAAAGAGATCTTTGCCCAAGAAAAACTGAGAATAGATGACACACAAACAATCGCGCGAACACTTGGACAAGCTATCAAAAGAGATAAAGCAAAACAGCAACAATTTATGGGCTTTTTGATCCAGCTCGCATTTGTCGATGGTGAAGTAAGTAAAAGTGAAGAGGAACTGCTTCAAACAATTGCTGAGGCTCTAGAGTTTGATCCTAATGCTTACCATGCGATTTTCGATCGTTTTGAAGAGATGCTTCAAAATATGCGACCAAAAGAGAATATTCAAGATGCGTACGATCTTTTAGGTGTGAGTGAGCATAGCGATATGGAAACGATCAAAAAAGCGTATAGAAAACTGATCAAACAGTACCACCCAGATATCATCAAAGCGCAAGGCAAAAGTGAAGCCTATATGCAAGAAGCTACCGCGAAAACTCAAGAGATCAATCAAGCCTATGAGATGATCAAGAAGGCTCGGAACTAAAATCTCTTTCCCAAAAAAAGTCTATCCACTCATTTGCCTCATTGATCCAGTAATGAGGTTCATACATAGATGTCTTTTTATAAAAGAGTGTCGCCACGTGGAAAGTGGTTTGAGGAAACTTCTTCTCTAGATGACACATCACTGCTTTGAGCGTATCTCCACTATCGGCGATATCATCAACAACTAAGACTCTTTGGATCCCTTCAAGCTCACAAGAGCCAAAAAGAGTGATATTCTCACGTTTTTCTTCACTATCATAGAGCTCTGTTCGAAGGCTTTGCACATTACGCAGATTTAGACCTTCTGAGAGCGCGTGAGAGAGTGTCATGCCACCTCGAGCGATTGCAACGATCGCTTGAGGGTCAAAACCTCTAAGCTTCTCTAACAAGTGATTTGTATCATTTTTAAACTGTTCATATGGATAATATTTCATAAATGCAATTATACCTAGCAAGAATTATTTAAAGCTTCATAGGTATAATTTCTTTTCATACACAAAAAAAGGGTTCTTATGTATAAAATACTCCTCACTGCTTTATTAATAGCATTTTTTGCAGGCTGTAGTGCTCCAAAACCAAAAACACCACCCACTTGGTATACATCTCCTCCACAAGATTTTAATTATTTTTATGCTGTCGGTGCTGCTGATGAAGAGATAAAAGCGCGCAATATTGCAATACTCTCTTTGAGAGAACTTCTTGCAAAAGAGATGATAACAGCATTTGATGATCCAAACCATAGACTTGGTGCTCTAGACAAAAATGAAAAGGCACAACTTGCACAGAGTGCGAAACATATCGCTAACACACTCTCTATGAGAAATGTAGAACTTGACAAGTCAGAAGAATACGATGGCTATACCCTCGTACTTGTTAAAATTGCTCGCAAAAGTATCTTTGATGCAATAAACAAAGCTTCACAAAACAAATTTGAGATATTAGAAAGTAAGTACAAAGCCCTTGAAAGTAAAAAAGCCATTGAACAATACAGTGAACTTGCAAACCTTCTAGATGAATATCATACACTTGCTAGCTCTGCCCAACTCAAAGAATCAAGCATATCGACGTACCGTGCAGATAAAGAGTTCTCGCTTCTTAAAAGTATAAAAGAGAGATATGAAGCCCTGAGATCCAATATAAGTTTTTATGTTCTCAGCGATGCCAACTCCATTGCTTTTATTACAACAATAAAGGATGCAATTACAAAAACGGGTCTTGAGATCAGTAAAAAACCAAAGAGTAAAGAGGCTCTAACACTTCTTATGAGCTCTATTACAGAACAATCAATGGATTATAGTTTTATGAAATCCAAAACTTTAATTACATTTAAAGTCTATGATCTACAAAAAAATGAAATAGCATCTCGCCAACACACGATCATAGGAAAATCACGTAAGAGTTATTTAGATGCAAAAATACAGTCAGCCAAAAGTCTGCAGTCCATCATTCATAAAATGGGGATTTTTAATATTCTTGGTTTGGAAGAGAAAAAATAGTTTTTCCATGGTAAATATTATTTAAGATTAGATATGTATAATTTAGTAAGTTAAATTCAAGGAGACATAAGATTATGTTGAAAACACTATCGTCAATCGCATTAGCAGGACTCATCGCTGCAGGTATTACAGGATGTGGAGCGAAACCAGCTCCAGAAGAGGCGGACTTCCGTTGTAAACAAGACAATGTTCTTGCTCCAGAATGGACATGTATGCCTATGGCTGAAGGTGCGTATGCAGGTCTTGGTGTAGCTGCAAAAAGTAAAGCTGGATACAATATGATGGTCAAAGAAGCACAAGCAAACGGGAGAAGTGACCTTGCACAACAGATCCAAACTCAAGTAAAAGACAAAGTAGAAAACTTTACTCGTGCTACAGGTGTAGGAAGCGGTGAATCAGTCGATAAAGTCACAACTGCTGTAACAAAACAAATAGCAAAAGTGGATCTTGCGGGTTCAAAAATGATCAAATCTTGGACACATCCAGCAAATGGATCACTCTATGTACTTATGGCCGTACCTGAGGGTTCTGTGAACCAAGAAGTAAAAGACGCTGTAAAAACTAGCTTCAAAAATGATGAAGCTCTTTGGCAACAATTTCAATCAAAACAAGCACTTGAGAGTTTAGATAAAGAGTTCCCAACTGAGTAATGAAAAGAGCTTTTAGTGCATGTTTTCTACTCGTGTTAGCTTTTGCAGGTTGCACCACCCCGCAACCTGCTGTCAATCAAAAGCCAGCATGGATACTCAACCCTAACATCAACAATCAACGCGGAGCAGTAGGTGTAGCTGCAATCCCTTATGATCAAAAAATATCTACGCAAAGAAAACTCGCAATAACACGTGCATTAGATGAACTTTCTCTCCAACAAGGGGTCCAAGTCCAGCTTGACATGCAAAAATCTGAAAAATATTCCAATGGTTCTTTAAGCACGAGTCTTGATTCGCAAAGTAGCTACAAAGCCAATGCAAGGACAACTGCACATATTGAAGATGTATGGGAAGATAAACGCTCAGGCGAGCTCTATATATGGATGGTCATCGATTAAGATTCCATCCCCTCACTAATTCTGCTATAATTTCAGATATATTTAAATATCTTTTATACTGCTCCTATAAAACATAAATCAGAATAACACAAGGTCATACATGAAAAAAATAGCTATTATTGGTCGCCCTAATGTTGGAAAAAGTTCACTTTTTAATAGACTTGTCAAAAAAAGAGATGCGATCACATCTGATCTGGCAGGAACAACAAGGGATGTAAAAAGAAGAAATGCGATCATCCTTAACAAACAAGTTGAACTCCTTGACACGGGTGGACTCGATCAAGGATGCGAACTCTACGATAAGATCAAAGAAAAATCACTAGAAGCTGCACATAAGGCAGACATTATCCTTTTTATGGTGGATGGAAAAGGACTTCCAGAGGAAGATGACAAAAAACTTTTTTATCAGCTTCAAGCTCTTGGAAAAGATGTTGCACTTGTTGTAAACAAAATCGATAATGACAAAATGAAAGAGAAACTTTGGGAGTATTATGAGTTTGGAACAGATGCTATTTTTGGGATCTCTGTTGCACATAACCGTAATACGGTAGAGCTTTTTGACTGGATCGCGAGCAAGGTTCCAGATAGCGATATTGTTCAAGAAAATGAAGAAGAGAACACTATTGGTATCATAGAACCTGAGATCAGTGATGATGAGTATTTTGCTTCTTATGAATATGACGAAGAGGATGATGGATTTTTCTACCCTGAAGAGGGAGAGGATGAAGAGATAATAGAGGAAGACTCTATCTTTGCACAAAACGACCTTATCAAAGAGTTTGATCCAGAAGATTTAAACCATATCAAGATCGCAATCATAGGACGTACAAACGTTGGAAAAAGCTCTCTTTTGAATGCTCTCTTGGGTGAAGAACGTTCGGTAGTAAGTAGTGTTGCGGGAACTACGATCGATCCAATTGATGAAAGTATAGATTATAAAGACAAACAACTCACTTTTGTCGATACCGCAGGTCTGAGACGTCGCGGAAAGATACTAGGAATCGAAAAATATGCACTTATGCGCACAACAGAGATGCTTGAAAATTCCAATATGGCGCTTGTTGTTTTAGATGCGAGTGAGCCTTTTCTCGATCTCGATGAAAAGATCGCAGGCCTTGTGGACAAGAATAGACTGGCATGTATCATTGTACTCAACAAGTGGGATATTGCTAAGCGTGACGATTATGACAAGATCATAAAAGAGGTACGTGAGCGTTTTAAGTTTTTGGCATATGCTCCGATCATCACCCTCTCAGCACAAACGCACCAAAGGGTCGATAAACTTTACGATATGATCCTTCAGATCAATGAGAACTACTCACAAAGGATTCCAACTTCAAAACTCAATGAAGTGATGGAAAAAGCGATGCGCAGACACCAACTCCCATCAATGCATGGTCAGATCATACGTATCTATTATGCAACACAGTATGAAACACGACCACCAAAGATAGCAATTGTGATGAACAAACCAAGAGGTTTGCATTTTACCTATAGAAGATATCTGACAAATAAACTCAGAGAAGCGTTTAACTTTACGGGGACTCCACTTTTATTTAAAGCGAAAAAAAGAGGGGAAAAATAAATTCCCCTCCAAGATCAAAACGGCTTAAAGATCACGAGTGCGACTATCACTAAAAGTAAAAGTGTAGGCACCTCGTTGTAATAGCGAAAGAATTTTCCACTCTTAATACATTTACCCTCTAAAAACTGTACTCGATAACGATTGAGTGAATAAAAATAGACTATCAAGATCACAACAAGTAAGATCTTAAAATGGATCCATCCATTTCCAGCAAATCCGTAGATATATGCAAGTGTTAATCCACTCAATACAGTCGCCCACATTGCGGGTACACCGATATACTTATAGATCTTAAACTCCATCACCTCAATAACGTCACAAAAACCTTTATTCTCTCTATTTTCTGCATGATAAACTAAAAGACGTGGCATATAAAAGAGTGCCGCAAACCATGAGATAAGTGAGAGAATATGAAACCAAAGAATCCAGTTATACATCCAAAGCCCCTTAAAACTTTTTCTCTAGGTAGAAACAGTTATAGTTTGTACCACCTTTTTCAACACTATTGACTAGTCCAAAAATACTTGAACGGTGCTTGATAAGAAAGCCTAATGTCGTATCTTCGAGCTCTTTGAATCTCAAAGCACGACCTAGATCAAAATCGAGTGTAAAATCCAAATAATTAAGATATTTTGAGGTTTTATCACCCTCTTCTACCGCTTCAATATACTCTGCATAAAGGGTTGAGCTCACGTACGATCCCCCTTCGCCAAAGCCTAGACGAAAACGCTGAGACCACAGATCAAGATTGTAAAATAATTTGATATAAAGAGTTCCTTCATAAACATTTTGTTTCATACTATCTTCATCAAAATAAGCGACCCCTCCATACACATACAAATCTAAAGGCAAATCATAGATATCTTTTGCCAAAAGGTATCCAACATCCAAAGCTGTTACTTTTAAATTATTGGGATGTTCTTTAATATGTCCACCCAAGATCTCACCAAAATCACTATCAACAGCCATACCATGTGCTACGCGCACAGAATAATCCTGCGATGCACTCAAGTGCAAAAACAAGAACAGTAATAAAATATACTTCAATAACTACCCTAGTGCTGAATTTTAAACATCTAAAGGTTCAAGCTCTCTTACAGAGGTTGCTTGTTTGCTTGTCATTTTTTCATGCAAACGACGAAGCGCTGTTGTAGCTCTATCTACCGCCAAGTCGATTGCCGCATCAAGAACTGCATCACTTTGATTGATTACAACTGGTTGCGCGTGTGCTACATGAATATCAAACTCAACATTAACATCTTTTTTTTGTGCTTCGATATTGACATTGACCGTCGTAATATCGAGTCCATATTTTGAAAAAGCATCCACTGCAGCCTCAATATGACTACGTAGTTGATCGTGAAGGGTTATATCTTTTGTTCTGATCTGTACATTCATTTTGTATCCTTTATAAAGCAAAACTGCTCTTACTTTTAATATGTAAATCCTAACACATTCTTGCTGAAACACTCTTTTGGCTATAATACGAAAAAAATTTAGGAAAAACTATAATGAGAGTATTTACAGGGATACAACCATCGGGTGATCTACATATTGGAAACTATTTTGGATCGATCAAACAGATGCTTCATGCACAAGAGACAAGTGATACTTTTGCTTTTATTGCCAACTACCATGCTATGACGAGTTTAAGCGATGGAAAACGTTTGGCAGAGCTTACAATGCAAGCTGCAACAGACTTTCTCTCACTGGGTATCGATCCAAATAAAGCAACATTTTGGGTACAGTCAGATTGTAAAGAGGTACTTGAGCTTTACTGGATACTCTCCTCTTTTACCCCTATGGGACTCTTAGAACGCGCGCATAGCTATAAAGATAAAACAGCTAAAGGGATCGCAGCAAACCACTCTCTTTTCTCTTATCCTGTTTTGATGGCTGCGGATATTTTACTCTTTTCTCCAGATGTCGTTCCTGTAGGAAAAGATCAGATCCAGCACGTTGAGATCGCACGTGATATCGCTATTAAATTTAATAACCAATATGGAGATATTCTCAAGCTTCCTACATTTCGTGTCGATGATACTGTCGCTACAGTTCCAGGAACAGATGGTCAAAAGATGTCAAAAAGCTATGGTAATACGATCAATATCTTTGGGGAGGAGAAAGCACAGCTTAAAACTATTAAAAAAATAGTTACAGAAGCTGTCCCTCTAGAAGATCCAAAAGAGTTTGAAAACTGTAATATTTACAATCTTGCAAAACTCTTTTTAGAGCCTAGTGATCTCCGTGCTCTTGAGAAAAGATATACACAAGGTGGTGAGGGTCATGGACACTTTAAACTTTATCTAGCCGACGTGATTTGGGATCATTTTGCAGATGCTAGAGCAAAACGAAGCTACTATGAAAAGAATCAAAACGAAGTAAGAGAGATTTTACATATGGGCGCTCAAAAAGCAAGAGAAGAAGCACTTCCAATGATCGAGAAGATCAGAAGTGCTACAGGAATTTTATACTAAGTTATTTAAGTTTTATGGTTTTAGAGGTGATAAAAAACTTCTGAGACCAGATAGGCTCTTTGAGCTTCAGTAAGGAGTGTACTTCATCATTTACCAAACGATACGAAAGTATAACCTCTACCCTATTTGCCCCTGGGACATTTTCTACTTTTAAAATTCTTTTTCCATTTGCTGGAATACTCATATCTTTAGAAGCCTCTACAGCTAAGTGTGGGATCGTAGGCTTCTCTCTTTTATCTGTGTAGTGTCGTGTCAATGAGAGTGTTTTCGTATCCAAAATAGAAGAGTCTTTTTTATAGATCACATCTACAACTAACTCTCTAGAGCCAAACCCACTTGGGATGTTATGAGGTTGTGGATTAGAGATGGAGAGTACTGTTTCCTCTTTTTTCTGCCAGATCGCAAGTCTTAGAGCGTCCTTCCAAAGTGTTTCAGTATGAGCACCTATAAAGCCGTGACTACGTATATCACGTTGCTTCGCTTTTCCATTATCTATTTTATAAGTTGAAGCGTAGCCTTTTCTTTTCTCCCCCATATGACAATCGACACAGCCCTTCTCACCTTTTTTATATTCACTATGCATATCTGTAAAAACAAAGTCGCTTACTGATCTATCATTTGCATGACATACAAAACAAAGTTGGTCAGATTTTTCATCCATAAAATCTCTATGTTCTACTTTATGATAAGGAGATCTTGCATCTTCATATGGTCCTGTCATCACTCCTGATTTCGTCCATTCTATACGGTTAATTCCACGAAAACTTTCATCTCTATCTGCATGTATCTTGTCAATATTATGACAAACAACACAGTTGATCCCCTCATCAATCGCATCACTTTGCAAGGCTTTGTTCACCTTTGAATCTTTATCCAAATTCATGACAGCCATGATCTCATAATCCATACCGGTGGATGTAACAGAGATTCTTGGATTGTGACATGTTGCACATTGTACCTTGACACCATTGAGACTTTTTCTTGTTTTTCTACTTACATACTCAATAGAAGCACGAAAATATTCATCATTTTGGTAATGAGATTTTGCATGCCACGAGGACTCCCAATCTTTTACAAGATGAACATGACATGCTTTACATTGCGAAGAATCTTTAAAACGATCTCCTATTTCAGTCACTTTTGCACCCATTAAAGATGCAACCATCACAAGTGATATAAAAATATACTTCATTTATTTCTCCCTTTGTTGATCAAGCCAAACCATCAAACCTTTTTGTGCGTGTAGTCTGTTTTCAGCCTCTGTAAAAACAATATCGGCATGTCCTTCAAGCACAGACTCACTCACTTCCTGCCCGCGGTAGGCTGGAAGACAGTGTAAAAACTTTGCACCTTTTTTTGCAAGGCACATTTTGAGATCATCGACGATATATCCCTCAAATGCTTTGACTCTTTGCTCTTTTTCATCCTCTTGTCCCATAGATGCCCAAGTATCCGTTGTTACGATAGTCGCACCACGAATCGCCTCTTTTGGGTCATTGGATACTGTGATATTCGCCCCACTCTCTTTGGCAAGTTTCAGTGCATCTTCTAGCACTTTACTATCCACCTCGTACCCTTTTGGTGTTGCGATTCTCAGATCAAACCCCATCTTTGAAGCGAGCATAAGCCAAGAGTGTGTCATATTGTTTCCATCACCAACATACGCTACTTTTGCACCCTCAGCGATTCCATATTCTACCATCGTCATATAATCAGCCAAAAGCTGTACAGGGTGGTATGAATCCGTCAGACCATTGATCACAGGTACTTTAGAGAACGAAGCAAACTCTTCTATCATAGAGTGTTCAAAAGTACGGATCATCACCATATCACACATACTAGAGATCACTCGTGCTGTATCTTTGATCGGCTCACCGCGCCCCAAATGAATATCACGATTGGATAAGAACAGAGCATGTCCACCAAGTTGGAACATCCCAGTCTCAAAACTCACACGTGTACGTGTTGAACTTTTTTCAAAGATCATCGCTAATGTTTTGCTTTTGAGTTGCTGTTTGTGTGTTCCCGATTTGAGATCTTTTTTGATCTCTAAACCTAGTTCTATAATCTCTAGAATCTCTTCTTTTGTAAAATCTTTCAGTGTTAAAAAGTGTCTCAAGTGTTTTTCCTAATTATTAAAAGTTACATATTCTAATATAGTTTTCTTTAAACTAACAAAAATATTAGTTTTTCAACATCTTTGCTACCTCTTTTGCATGGTAGGAGATGATGATATCTGCGCCTGCTCTTTTGAAACTCATCATAGTTTCCATCACGACACGCTCATAATCGATCAGACCATGTTTGCCTGCGAGTTTGAGCATCGCATACTCTCCACTCACGTTGTATACAGCAAGAGGGAGGGATGTATTGTCTTTTATTTCACGTACGATATCTAGGTAAGCAAGGGCTGGTTTAACCATTAAAATATCAGCCCCCTGCAATTCATCTGAGATACTCTCTGCTACAGCCTCACGGCGATTTGCAGGGTCCATTTGATACGAACCGCGATCTCCGAAACTCGGAGTTGATTCGGCTACATCCCTAAATGGTCCATAATACGCACTTGCAAATTTTGTCGAATAACTCATAATTGGAAGATTTGGATAGCCCCCATTATCAAAAGCCTCTCGCAGTGTCTGAATAATTCCATCCATCATTCCAGATGGAGCGATCATATCTGCTCCCGCTTTTGCATGGACAAGTGCTTGGGATGCTGAGATCTCAAGTGTTGCATCGTTGTCTACTGTTTCGTGCTTATGATCGATGATCCCACAGTGTCCATGATCTGTATATTCACAAAAGCAAAGATCAGTAACGACGAACATATCAGGATGCGCTTTTTTTATAGCACGTACGCATGAAGCGATGATCCCATGATCACAAAGTGCATCTGAACCAATGGAATCCTTCACATCCGGAATTCCAAAAAGGATAATTGCATTCATTCCAAGAGATTTGAGCTCCACGCATTCTTCTAAGATCACATCTATACTCATCTGGTACACGCCTGGCATCGAGGAAACTTCTGTTTTTATCCCCTCACCGCTACGTACAAACAATGGATAGATAAAATCATTGACACTAAGTGTCGTTTCACGAGTGAGTGAACGAAGAGTTTTATTGAGGCGAGTTCTGCGAAATCTTTGAAACATTTACAACCTTTTTTGCTATAATAATTTTAATTTACGATGATTATACCAAATTATAAAGTTTAAACAGATGAATATACAGATTTCCCAAGAAGCAAATTTACCCTCAAGATTTGGCGATTTTAAAGTTAAATCTTTTAAAGAAAAAGACAAAGAACATCTCGTTATCTACACAGACCATATGGAAAAAACACCAATTGTTAGAGTCCATTCTGAGTGCCTCACAGGGGATGCTATAGGGAGCCTTAAATGTGACTGCCGTGACCAACTCGAATATGCGTTGAGTATGATTGCAAAGACAGGAGGTATGGTGATATATCTGCGTCAAGAGGGAAGAAATATCGGGTTATTTAATAAGATCAATGCCTATGCACTCCAAGACAAGGGGCTTAACACTATCGAAGCCAATCATCAGCTTGGATTTGCAGCGGATGAACGTAGCTATGAGATAGTCACCACCATCTTACACCATTTTAATATTCATGCAATCAAACTTCTCACCAATAATCCAAATAAAATAAGCTCTATCTCTGATGTGAAGATTGTCGAGCGTATCCCAATAATAATGAAGTCCAATAAATTCAATGAGGGGTATATCAATGTTAAAAAAGATGAAATGGGACATCTTTTTTAGATCTCTTCTCCTAGCAGCACTCTTGAGCATAAGCTCTCTTTACGCTTCGAGTGCCGTTGTCCCACACGATCAAGAATATTTTCTACATGATGAAAAAGAATTTTCTCTCATCTATACCCAAGAAAACCTTCCCTACGCCGTGCACACAGCGCAAGTGGCAGGGGAACTCACTAAGGAGTATACAGATTTTTTTTCATGGGAACTTGATGAAAAACTTTATATAGGGCTCATCTCAAGTCACAACCAGATTCCAAACGGCTTTTCTTCACAATGGCCAAAGAATCGCCAGATAAATTATATAGGCGGGACAGAGCTTATCGATCAGTTTAGCTCTATTTCATGGCTTGATACGCTCCTCTACCATGAAAGCGCACACAACTACCAAATGAATGTCAAAGGGAGTAAATTTTCTCAACTTCTACATTCCTTATTTGGAAATGGAAACGTTTTACTCCCCTACCTTACAGTTCCAAATATTATGGAAAACCCTTTCATGTTAGAGGGAAATGCTGTGCTCAACGAATCATGGCATAAAAATGGTGGACGCCTCTATAATGGAAGATATAAAGCACAAACTATCCTCCAAGCAAAAGCAGACAATATTAAAGCAAAAAATGTATACAACTATTCACTTACATTTCCTTACTATAGTGATATGTGGTATATCCAAGGTGGTTTTTATAACCTTTTTCTTGCGCAAAAGTACGGTATCAAAAATCTTAATAGCTATTTCAAGTACAACTCTGAAAAATTTTTTTGGCCACTTTTTACCAATAGAAGTATGTATGAAGCTATAGGGATCTCTTTTGAGGATTCACTCAATGCCTTTGCTGATGAGTATAAAAAGCTAGGGGAGCACTTTAGCTCTCAACAAGGGGAAAGCATACTAACTTCTCAGTTTTTCTATCCACTCAACAGCGATACTGAGGAGATATTCTTTCTCACTAATGAGAGTGGACATCGATCTCCTGAACTGATCAGGCTTAACAAAAGAACGAAAGAATTCACACGAGAGAGAGATTCTTGGCGTACAGGAAAAGTGATCAAAGAGAAAAATAAGTTTTATACGCAGGCAAGCGCATATACCTCAGTGTTTCAGATCACACAAGGTCTCTATGATTCGGAGGGCTCTATCAAAAAAGGCTCTTCTTCTCAAATGGTGCAAGGTTATCTGCAGGACAAGCGCCCTGTTTATTTTGATATCAATAGCTCTTTTATGCAAGCCCAGCTCTATCTCGGAGAAGACTTTTATGATCAAGTCAACTCCTCAGTATTTATAGATAAAGAGGACTCGATCTACTATTTTAAGCAAAAAGGTAAAACAAGAACCCTCTATAAAAACAAGCAAGCTCTTTTCTCTTTCAAAGGCTATTATGGGATCATAAGCGATGTCGATAGCAAGGGAGTTATCTATTTTATAGCCAACTCAGCACTTGGCTCTACCCTTTATCGTTGGGATGGCAATGAGTTCTCACGCGCTTCATTAGCCGACAATGTCGTAGAGGTCAAACTTCTTAATGATGATGAGGCCTTATTTGCTTGTATCAGTGATAAAGATTACTACTATACCCTAGATGCACTTGTATCCTCCAAGCAAGTCCCCTTTGAGAGCAAGCTCTTTTTTGAGGAGATGGAGTATTATAAAAAAGAGAAAAAATTTCATAGTGATCTGCAACCAACACTAGAGCATAGCTATCATCCACTCAAGGAGATTGGATATAGTGGTACAGATCTCTCTTTAGGAACTACACAAGAGAGTGTTATTGCAAATGTCGCACTCAACTTTGCTGATCCACTTAATCAAAATAGCGCTTCTATCTATTTTTTACATGATGAAAACAACACCTCGCTCGCAGGGGTAAGTTACACCAATGAGCAATATCTCCTCTCTTATTCTTTGGGAGTTTATCAGGTACTTGCCAATGAAAAAACGATCGATACACGAGACAACGGAGTGATGCTCAAAGCACTTTTACCGCTCTATAAATCTGGATACAATAAAGTGAGCTTCTCTACAAACTTTTATCAAGATTATGAGCTCAAAACACGAGAATCACTTAACTTTACTTTAGGTTTTTTACAAGCATACCAATATGGACTCAGTCTCTACCCTAACTATCATAATCAAGCGAAAATCTATTATTCTATGCTCAAAGATGGAGATATCTACGGATTTGATTACACATACTCTCATGACCTTCCCTACCAATTTTACTTAGGCCTTGAACTCAAAAAATCGATCTCAAATGCCAAAGATGGAAATTTTGATAGTGGAGTCAAGATTACGAATACATCAAGTACTCTCTTTCAAGATTCTAGTGATATTGTGATACCTAGTCTAAGTGCAAGTTCTTATGTCAAAGAGACTGGATATGTAGGTTTGAGCATCCATAAGGTTATTGACCTTTCAAGCTACTGGTTCACTTTTCCTCTCTCACTCCAAAGGGAGGCACTCTATGCCAAACATAGATACTATGAAATTTTGGGCTTCAGTGATACGCTCTACAAGATGCACGAGAGTAGTGTCGGACTCACTCTTTATAGTGTATTTTTTAATAAGAACATCGTGCCTATCAGCCTTGAATATATCTATAACGATGCAGATTTTTTACAAGAGAATCATAAAATACGTGCATTCATCAATTTTGAATTTTAAGACAAAGATTTTGCAAATTTTGAATCACTAAGAGCCATCACTCTCCGCTCTGAAATACTCATCATTTTCAATAGTTCCTGTGTATTTTGCTGAAGTTCTGCATAATAGAGTTTCGCTTTATCAAGCTCTAGCATACTCACTTTATTCAGCTTCAACACCTTAGAAAAGAGCCCATTTTTAGGCTTAGTAAAGAATATTTCATAAATTTTATAATACTGCTCATGCCATTTCCCATGCAACTGTTCTATCGCTTCATAAAATTGAGAACCAAGTATTACCCGCAGATGTTTTTCTTCATCATATATCCATTGACCAAAAGCACATTCTCTTTTAGAAACAGATGTAGGATCTACAATTGTTTTGCCAGACACTAAAGCACTAATCTTTTGCATTTGAACTTCATGATACTTTCTTGCTGTTTGAATTGAGTCGAGTGTTTGTTGTTTTGTCATAATGCATACTTTAAAAAAAATTACAATATTATTACATAACTTTAATAAACTTATGTCTATAATTGTTTAATTTCGATATTGAAGGAACGTGATGACAAAGCCAACACCAAAAGATAATGAAATACAACTCAGCACAAAAAGATATATAGTTTCTAAGACAGATCCTAAAGGGATCATAGAGTACGGAAATGATTATTTTGTCGAGATCTCAGGCTACACAGAAGCGGAACTCATTGGCAAACCTCACAGTATTGTACGTCACCCAGATATGCCAAAAGTGGTCTTTAAGATGATGTGGGACCGTATCAATCGCGCCAAAAACATTATGGCGGTGGTCAAAAATATGGCAAAAGATGGAAGCTACTACTGGGTTATCACCGAGTTTGAACCGCGGGTAGACCCTATCTCGAACGACATAATCTCCCATACCGCTTTTAGAAAAGCTGCTCCAAAAAAAGCGGTCGAGGTGATGGAACCGATCTATCAAAAACTTCTCGAGATAGAAAAAGATGGCGGTGTAGAAGCAAGTGAAAAATATCTTCGCGGATTTTTAGAGGAGAAGAGAACAACCTATGATGAATTTGTAGACGAGCTCGTAGGAAATACAGGTCTATTCAAAATCTTTTTCAAAACTATGAAAAAAATGTTTTCCTAAAAGATAAATCACTCCTCAGTAAATTTAAGATAAAATATCTTTTTTAAAGGATATTTTATTGGATCTCAAAGCAACAATTTTACAAGCGAACATCCCAGTTCCTGAAAACTTTTTTTACAATATACAAAAATACAAAGAGCACCTTATGAAGTGGAACAAGATCCACAATCTCACAGGTGCCAAAAATGAAGTAACGATCGATTCTTTTATCTATGATGCGCTTTATCCCGTGAGTTTTCTACCAAAGCGTAAAACACTCATGGATATCGGTACGGGAGCTGGTTTTCCTGGGATGATCCTCGCTCTTGCACTTCCCGATACACAGGTCACTTTAGTTGAACCTCTTGCAAAACGTGCAAGTTTTTTACAATTTATCAAAGCGGATCTTGGGCTTAGTAATGTCACTGTGGTCAAAAAACGTGTCGAGGAGATGCCAAGCCAAATTTATGATATCATCACATCCAGAGCTGTAACGGATACAAATATGTTACTTAATCTCTCTCGTGAATTTCGCGATGAACACTCACTTTTGCTTTTTTATAAAGGGGAGAAGGTTTTTGAAGAGGTAGATCAAAGCCTCAAACATAAAATCATCCAAAAACAAAACAGACACTATCTATTAGTAGGAGAAGAACTATGCAATATCTCGTCGTAATCGCGCTCATCGCACTTATTTACTTTGTTTTTATCAAGAAAAAACCGATAAAAAATCAAGAGGTACCAAAGAAAAAAAATGAAAAACTCCAAGGCAATGATCTCGTACAATGCCCGAGCTGTGGTGTTTATACAGAAGTAGATGAAGCTTTGCTCTCAAGTGGTAAGTATTACTGCTCAAAAGAGTGTTTGGAGAAATAGATGCTACTTTTTGGACACCGCTTTATTGCAAGCAAAGCTTTTTATCATATCACCGATATCGACTCTATTCAAAAGACACCCCCTTCAAGTCTCCTCTACATCCAGTGGAGCGAAAAAAACCTCGATGTGATCGAACATATCGCACTCAATGATATTGTCTTTGCACTTCGTGTCAAAGAGATCAAAGAAATTATCTACGCGTCTTCTTTGGATGCACACTACATTGTCGTAGACCCAGAGCTTGCAAAAAGTGCGCAAAATATTGCAAATAACTACCTCTTTGATGCAAAGATTTTAGTCAAGATCGAAGAGGAAGAGGAGATCGAGGAGATGGCACTCTTAGGCGTTGATGGCGTTATCTTTGCCAATGCTATTATCAAGGTGAACTCTTAAAGAGCTTGGGATGTAAAGCTTTCATGACAACTCAGAGCGAAGGCAAGCCATCGCTTCCAAAAGAGTAGCAAATTTTTTTAACACCAAAGGAGCCAATGGATTGCCTTTGGCAAAGGGGTGGATTTAAATAATCACCCTTTGAAGTTCAGGTTTGAGTGAGGTGAGAATCTCATAGCTGATCGTTCCTACAATTTTTGCTACATCCGAAGCATTATCAAAGATTAACAGCTCTTCATCTTCTGCAACAAATGAGCTGTTATCCATAGAGATTCTTCCTAGAAGTTTTTTTCCCTCAGGGGTGATATATTTTTCTGAAAGGCAGCGAAAAAAACCATCGCCATAACCAAAATCATAGTTAGAAACGATCTGCTCTTTATCACTCTCAAATAATCCTCCGTACCCTACTCTTTGCCCTTTTTTGACAAGACGTGAAGAGTTGCGTTTGGCATACACACTCAAAACAGGCTTGAAGCCCTCTACATCCAAAGGTGGTGGCAGATCCATACATCCATAGGCAGCGATCCCTACACGTGCCATATCTTCATCAAAATCAGACTCACGCATAAGTGCTGCAGAGTTGCATGAGTGAAAAAGTAATGGTGCAAGATGAAACTCTTGAGCAAGAGCCTTTGCTTCCTCTTTGAGGCTTGCAAAGTTTTGTTTTTGCCAAAACCACTCAGAGCTGAGTTCATCAGCACTTCTGTGGTGGGTAAACACCGCTTCAAGAATCAAGCCTTGTGCGATGATCTTCTCAAAGGCACTTCGCAGCTCATCTGGCGCGATTCCATTACGGTGCATCCCCGTATCGACTTTGAGATGCACTTTTGTATTTTTTGGAAATTTCTCGATCGAGGTGAGTTCGTTTATCGTGTAGCGGATCTTGGGATGTGGAGCAGTAGGGATCACAGCGAGTGTCAAAACACTCTCAAAGTACTCCGCAATTTGCTGTGCTTCAGCTTGTGTTTGCACTACTGTTTTGGTGATTCCATACTCACTCGCGAGCGTCGCCATCTCAATGAGCCCATGTCCATACGCATTATCTTTTAAAACGAGAGCAATTTTATCTTTTGTTTTGGTTTTACGAGCGATAATGTCAAGATTATTATAAAAATGTGTTTTATTTAATGTAATGTAAGCCATAAAGGAATTATACACTATGAAAAGATTTATTGCAGAGTTTGAAGAACAAAGTTTTACCCAGATCATCTTCCCACATCCCAAGAGTGACTGGTGTGAGTATCTTGATGATGCCAAAGAGAATTTTATCAACATCATCAAGGCTATTATCAAGTACCAAAAATGTCTTGTGGTTTGTGACAATGTAGCGGATGTATCGGGTTATTTTACTCCACACAAAAATCTTTTTTTTGTAGAGTACCAAACCAATGATACTTGGGCACGTGACTGTTCTGCACTCTCTATTGTAGAGAATAAGGAGCTCAAACTTCTTGATTTTACCTTTACAGGCTGGGGTGGAAAGTTTGATGCTTCGCTTGATAATGAGATGAGTCAAGCGATTGGCTCTTACTATGGTACCCCTATGCAAAGTATCGATCTTATCTTAGAGGGTGGGGGTGTGGAGAGCAATGGCGAGGGGATCATCCTCACTACATCCGAATGTATGCTCAACCCAAATCGCAACAGCCATCTCAGCGAAGAACAAATGACACAAAAACTCCAAGAGCTCTTTGGTGCCAAAGAGATCCTTTATCTACACAACGGCTACCTTGCAGGGGATGACACAGATTCGCATATCGATACACTTGCGCGTTTTATTGATGCAAACACGATCATGTATGTCAAATGTGAAAACTCTCTTGATGAGCATTACGAAGCACTCAAAGCGATGGAGAATGAGCTTTTTGCTCTACAAAAATCGCACGGTTTTGAGCTTGTTGCCCTGCCGATGACAGCACCACTTTTTTATGATGAGGAGAGGCTTCCTGCTACGTATGCCAACTTTTTATTTGTCAATGGAGCTGTGATCGTGCCAACTTATGGAGTGGTTCAAGATGAAGAGGCGTTAGAGATCTTTAGAAAGACATTTCCAAAGCATGATATCGTAGGGGTGGATTGTTCGGTACTGGTGCGTCAACACGGCTCGCTGCATTGTGTGACGATGAACTTTGCAAAAGGGGTAGAACTTAAAACCCCTTCATCCTGAACTTGATTCAGGATCTCACCGTAACACGGACTTCAGTCCGTAGCGATCTCTTTTGGAGCTTTATCCAGCTGCTCCTCTTTATTCAAAATCGCAAAACCGCTCATTATCAAATAGGTCGCAAGACCAAAACCCAGGGCTATTAAAAATACTCTTTTTATCTTTTCTATTGTACTCATGAGCGAAATTTTAGCAAAAAATTAACACTAATGTAACACTTCTTCACTATTATTTCTCATATTTAATTTGAAGGTTTAAGAATATGAAAAGAATCATTCCATTATCACTCATAACTCTTACTTATTTAGGGGCAAATGAAATCACTCTCGAGCAGATCGGTGTGGAAGCAAGTGCACTTACAGAGGTAAGCCAAAACGCGAAAACTTCAGCAGATATCGCAGAAGCGCTAAGCAAATCAGTACCAAGTATCGATATGAGCCGCCGTAGCGGTATTGCAAACGATATCTTTATCCGTGGACAAAAACGTGACAATATCTCTATAGAGATAGACGGTACAAAAGTATGTGGTGCATGTCCAAACAGAATGGATCCACCAGTTTCTCACGTACTCGCAAGCCAGATCGAAGATATCAAAGTGATCGAAGGCCCGTATGATGTAGAGACTTTTGGTACTATGAGCGGCGGGCTGAAGATCAAAACAAAACAGCCAAGCGCTACACCTACAGGGGAGCTTAACTTTGGTTTTGGAAGCTGGGGCTATAATAAAGTAGGCACGACTCTTAGCGGTGGAAACGACACAGTGCGTGTGCTGCTAAGTGCTTCGACTGAGAGTAGTGATCAGTATGAGGATGGAGATGGAAATACGCTTGCAGAGCAAACAAAGCTCAATGCACCTGCAGGGAATCAGTATCAACCACAATATGAAGATATGAAAGCGTATCAGAAAAAAAGTGTCAATGCAAAAATGTTTGTCAATGTCACCCAAGATCAAGAACTACAACTCTCTTTTACACAAAATAAGTCAGATGACATTTTGTATGCGAACTCAGCAATGGATGCGATCTATGATGATTCAGACATCTATAGCATTGCATATAATATTAAAGATATGACAGAGTCTTATAAAAACGTCAACTTACAGTATTATTACTCCAGAGTTGTGCACCCAATGAGTACAGAATATAGAAAAGTAGCTCTAATGGATCCTACAAAAAATACGACCGCCCAACTAAAGACAACGATGCAGGGTGTAAAACTTAAAAATGATTTTGATTTTGATGGACTCAAACTCCTTATAGGGCTTGATGGAAGTAAAAGAACTTGGGATGGTTTTTATAAAAACAATGTCAGTGGTATGGTTATGCCTGTTGCAAGTATTGATAACGCTACAACAAAAAATATGGCACTCTTTACAAAACTAGAAAAGTCATTTGGGGGCTTAGATCTCTCTTTTGGCGCGCGCTATGATACTACGAAGATCACGAATGAAGCTACCCACAACGAACCAGATTACAATAGCCTTAGTGCAAATCTTTTAACTACATACAATCTCTCTCAAACGAATAAAATCTTTTTAGGTTTTGGTCAAGCGTACCGTGTACCAGATGGGAGAGAACTCTATTTTACCAAAGGTGGAAACCTCAGCGGAAACCCACAACTTGATCAAACAAGAAACCAAGAAATTGATTTAGGATACGAGCTCAAAAACGATTTTATGAAATTTAAAATCAAAGGCTTCTATTCTATGCTTGAGAATTATATTTATCTTCAAAAAGGTGGAAGTTTTCAAAATATCGATGCAACTATCTACGGGGCAGAACTTAGCTCTTCTGTATACGCAACAGATATGCTTAGCATCGATCTTAGTGCATCGTATAAAGTAGGTGAAAAAGATGAAGCACTTGCAGGACAAACCGACAAAGACCTCGCAGATATCGCACCACTGCGCGGAAAACTTGGGGTAACGTATGAGTACATGACAAACTCTTTAGCATCTTTGGATGTACAATATTCTGACAAGTGGGACAAATATGACAGTGACAACGGTGAGCAAGCACTCGACTCTTGGACAACACTCAATGCAAAAGTAAAACACGCATTTAACAAGCATATTGATCTTACACTCGGCGTAAATAATATTATGGATGAGACCTATGCACAATCAAATACCTATGTAGATCTCACCCTTTTAGCAGCAGGTGCTGAAACAATGCTCCTTAACGAACCTGGTCGCTACGTCTACACAAATTTAGATATTAAATTTTAATCTCCATCTTCCTCTTTCTCCTGTTTCATGTAAGTTTTCTTGCATGGAACATTAACTATAATTGAAATTAGAACTATTTTAATTAGATCAAAGGATTTTAATGCATTTAAAACCACTCTTTTTGACAACTCTTGTGCTTGTTTTATTTCTTGGTTGTGGCAATTCAGATACTCCGCAAGATCAAACATCCTCACAAGATCTCAATATACCTATAACGATAGAAAATCGTGCTTTTACATCCACACATTTCTCAGGCTCAGACAACTGTGCAGCTTGTCATAATGGAATTACAGATACTCATGGAGAAGATGTCTCGATAGAGAGTGCTTGGTCGGCAACGATGATGGCAAATTCTGCCAAAGATCCACTCTGGAAGGCAAAAGTGGTCTCAGAGATCAAACGCAATCCACACCTAGAAGATGTGATCAATGATAAATGTAGCAAGTGCCACGCACCTATGGCAAACCATGAAGCACGCTCTGCGCAAGAGGAGATCAAGATATTTGATGATGGGTTTTTAAATAGCACAAATCCCCATTATGATGAAACAATGAATGGAGTGAGCTGTACCCTTTGCCATCAAGTAAAAGAGGTAGCAGAACTAGGAACACTCGCGGGATTTTCAGGCAACTACTCTATCGGATCTGATCGTATTGTTTATGGGCAGTATAATAATGTCGCCACCCAACCGATGATAGGACAAGTCAACTACACTCCTCAATTTGGCGCTCATATCAGCCAATCCAAAATGTGTGCGACCTGCCACAATCTCAAAACTCCTTATGTTAATGCAGATGGTATTGTCTTGAGTGATACGCCTGAGAGTGAGTTTCCTGAACAGATGCCTTACAGTGAATGGGAGCACAGTGAATTTGCCACTACACAAAGCTGTCAAGATTGTCATATGCAACGTGCCGAAGGTGTGATCATCTCCAACCGACCTACATGGCTCAACACACAAAGAGGTAACTTTGCAAAGCACACCTTTGTAGGTGGCAATGCCTTGATGCTCGATATATTAAACAACAACAAAACGAGCTTAGGTGTACCAAGTACGACCGACTTTAGCAAAACGCTTTCAAAAACAACAGAGATATTAGAGAGTGCCGCAGATATTCATATAGCAAATAATGGGATGATAGAGAATACTCTTTACATTGATGTCACTATCTCAAGCAATACAGGGCATAAGCTTCCTACGAGTTTCCCGTCAAGAAGAGCGTTTGTTCATTTTATACTCTACGATACAAATGGCAATATTCTGTTTGAATCAGGAAAAAGCAACAACGATGGAAGCATAAGCGGTGCAGATGCTGACACAAACATTCATAGCTATGAACCACATTACAACATCATTACATCCCAAGATCAAGTACAAATTTATGAAGCTGTGATGCACAATAGTGATAATCAAGTCACCTACACACTCCTCAGGGCCGCAAGCTACGTCAAAGACAACCGTATCTTACCAAGAGGCTTTGACAAAGCAACTGCACCAAGTGATATCGCAGTTCAAGGTGAAGCACGCAATGATGTGAATTTTGTAGGTGGAAGTGATACGATCAGCTATAATATAGACACCACCAACTTCACATCCACGCCTGCGCGCGTAGAAGTTGCACTTCGCTACCAAACACTTAGCTATCCATTTGCCCAAGATCTTTTTAGCGAAGAGACAAATGAATCAATGAGCTTTGAAGGTATGTATGATGCTTCGCAAATGAAGACGAGTACCATTACATCCCAAGCTCTTGAGCTCTAAAAAGCTTCGGATGTACGGCTTTTGCCGTACCTAGCTCAAAATTTCACACAGTGAGTTTTGTACTATTTGCAACTCATTTTGCGTAAGTGTTGCTATTTTTTCTTTGATTCTTGTTTTACTCAGCGCTCTTATTTCATAGATACAAGCATCACTATTTTGCTGCAGTTTTTCTCGCTGTGCTATATGCAATCTATAAGGTAAGGCATCTTTTTCTATAAGTGATGAGAGCGGTATTACAATCACTGTACTCAAAATCTCCATCTCATCTTGAGTACTCATCAAAATAGCTGGACGAAGCTTGCCCATCTCTCCCCCTTTTGCAGGGTTGAAATTTACAAGGCAAATATCACCTCTACACAAGTCCGTCATTTTCACTTCCTTGCTCTATAGGATCATCTTTTTGTGCTTTTGCAACCCTTTGTAAAAGCTTTTGTTTTTTCTTTTTTTCAATGGTTTTTATAAATTCTTCAAACTCTTTGTGAAAATATTTAGGCACAAAATAACCAATCTCCTCTTTTTTTCTCCCATCAAAAATATGCAAGATCTCTTGTGTGTCAAAAAAACTTGTAGACTTTCTAAGGTTTGCTAATGTCGTATTAATCATGCGTATCCTTTTTACATATTAATTTTACAAATTATTTTATCATTTAGAATTTTTCTTGTCAAATAACATCTCTCATTTTAGGATCCTAAGCTCTTGAGCTTTAAAACTTGTATCAATACCAAAGCACTTTTTTATCCCTTTGTCGCTAAAATCCTTTTATGATAAAAAGATACCCAAGCAAAAAAATATATGTCGGAAATGTGGCTGTGGGCGGTGATGCGCCGATCTCTGTGCAGTCGATGACCTACTCACAGACTTCGGATGTAGAGGCGACTGTAGAGCAGATCAATCGCTTGCATTTTGCGGGCTGTGATATTGTGCGTGTGGCGGTGCCTGATATGGAGGACGCACTTGCACTCAAAGAGATCAAAGAGCGTATCTCCTTGCCACTTATTGCCGATATCCATTTCAACCACAAGCTCGCACTTGTTGCAGCAGAGGTGGTGGATTGTATCCGTATCAATCCTGGCAATATCGGCTCGAAGCAAAAAGTCGCAGAGGTGGTCAAAGCGTGCCAAGCACGTAATATCCCTATCCGCATCGGGGTCAATGCTGGCAGCTTAGAAAAAGAGTTTGAGAACAAATACGGACAAAGTGCCGAGGGGATGGTTGCTTCTGCTGAGTACAACATCAAGTACCTTGAAGATCTCGGCTTTAGCGATATTAAGGTCTCTCTCAAAGCTTCGGATGTACAAAGAACGGTCGATGCGTATCGTCTCTTACGCCCAAAAAACAACTACCCTTTTCACCTCGGTGTCACAGAAGCGGGAACACTCTTTCATGCAACGGTCAAAAGCTCTATCGGACTTGGTGCGCTTTTACTCGATGGGATCGGTGATACGCTTCGTGTAAGTATCACAGGTGAGCTCGAAGAGGAGATCAAAGTGGGTCGCGCTATCCTCAAAGACAGCGGTGCGGCAAAAGATGGTCTCAATATCATCTCATGTCCTACTTGTGGGCGCATTGAAGCAGATCTTGTAAGTGCCGTGAGCGAAATAGAAAAACGCACAGCCCATATCAAAGCCCCACTCAATGTCTCCGTGATGGGATGTGTGGTCAACGCCATCGGTGAAGCGGCACACGCAGACGTGGCTATCGCCTATGGCAAAGGCAAAGGTCTCGTGATGGTCAAAGGTGAGGTGGTCGCAAATCTCAATGAAGATGAACTCGTGGATCGCT
>JAGGTH010000090.1 GCA_021163845.1 Helicobacteraceae bacterium
ATGGTCAAAGGTGAGGTGGTCGCAAATCTCAATGAAGATGAACTCGTGGATCGCTTTGTAAGCGAAGTTGAAACCATGGCAAACAAAGGTGAATAATGCAAGATAATCTCTACAACCTAGCGTTTGAGCGCTCGATCCTCAGCTCTATCGTCTTTGAGCCAAGCCAGTTTGATGATCTGAGCACGCAACTCAAAAAAGATGATTTTTATCTCCCTGCACACCAAGATATTTTTGCCGCAATGACGCGACTCTTTCAAAAAGATGAGCCGATCGATGAGGAGTTTATCAAAAAAGAGCTCAGCAAAGCCAAAAAATTTGATGAACAAGTGCTCTTAGAGATCTTATCAGCCAACCCGATCTCCAACACTAGAGCCTATATCAACGAGATCAGAGACAAGTCACTCAAGCGCCATCTCCTCACGCTCACCACAGAGATCAAGCGTGTCACAGTCGAAGAGGAGCTTCCAAGTGCAGAGGTGATCGATATTGTAGAGAAAAAGCTCTACGAGATCACCCAAGACAACCAAACAAGCGACTTCAAAGACTCCCCGACGATGACCTACGACACAATGGAGTACATCAAAGAGATGAAAGCGCGTGGAAACAGCGTACTCGTAGGTGTTGACACAGGTTTTCATGAGCTCAATAAAATGACCACAGGTTTTGGAAAAGGGGATCTTGTCATTATCGCAGCTCGCCCTGCGATGGGGAAATGTCTCGGTCTTGGCACCAAGGTAGTGATGTATGATGGCACACTCAAAAATGTCGAAGATGTACAAGTGGGCGATCAGCTCATGGGTGATGATTCTACCCCGCGTAATGTACTCTCACTCGCTCGTGGACGTGAAAAAATGTACTGGGTGCGCCAAAATAAGGGAATAGACTACCGTGTAAACGAGAGCCATATCCTCTCACTCAAACGCAGTCGTAACGAAGGCAAACACAAACACGGAGATGTGTTAAATATCAATGTCAAAGAGTATCTCGAAACGTCAAATAAGTTTAAAACGAACTACAAAGGCTACAAAGTAGCTATTGATTTTGCACCTCATCCACTCGAAATAGAGCCCTACTTTTTAGGTCTTTGGCTCGGTGATGGGCATAGCTCAAGTGTCAATATCACCACGCAAGACAAAGAGATCATCGAGTACCTTAAAGAATATGCCGACACTTCCCTGCAAACAACATTACGCAAACTCGGAGTTTTAAACAACAAACATATTCCGCACCATTTTTTACAAAACTCCAAAGAGCATAGACTCGCTCTATTGGCAGGGCTTATTGACAGCGATGGCTACTATGACAAAAAGTTTAACGTCTTTGAGATCGTACAAAAAGAGGAGCGCTTAACGCGTCAAATCAAGCTTCTTGCAGATTCTCTTGGCTTTCGTGTCTCACTTAAAACAAAAAAAGCGCGTATTAAAAAGATTGGCTACGAATGTGATGTCTATCGCCTTAGAATTGTAGGAGATCTCGACGCTATCCCCACAAAAATAAAGCGCAAAAAAGCTCGCGCCCTCAAAGCAGTGCGAGATGTGAAACATACGGGGATTCAAGTGGAGTATGACAAAGTGGATGATTATTACGGTTTTACCATCGATGGAAATCACCTCTTTTTACTCGAAGATATGACAGTTACACACAATACATCTTTCATTTTAAACACCGTCAATAGCCTTATTACAAGCGGTAAAGGGGTGGCGTTTTTCTCGCTTGAGATGCCTGCGGAGCAGTTGATGTTGCGTTTGCTCTCTATTCAGACCTCTATCCCTTTGCAAAAGCTTCGTGTGGGGGATATGAACGATGACCAATGGACGAACCTCAACAACGCAATTGACAAGATGAACACAGCAAAACTCTTTGTCGATGACCAAGGGAGTGTCAATATTAACCAACTGCGCTCCAAACTGCGTAAGCTCAAAAACCAACATCCAGAGATTGAGATCGCGGTGATCGATTATCTCCAGATCATGCAGGGAATCGGGAATCAAGACAGACACTTGCAAGTCTCTGAGATCTCACGGGGTCTTAAGATGCTCGCACGTGAGCTCAACATCCCAATTGTCGCACTCTCTCAGCTCAACCGTGGACTAGAGAGCCGTAATGATAAACGCCCGATGCTCAGCGATATTCGTGAGTCGGGTTCAATCGAGCAAGATGCCGATATCATCCTCTTTGTCTACCGCGATGATGTCTACCTCTACAAAGAGGAAAAAGAGCGTGAAAAAGCTGCTAAGGCTGAGGGCAAAGAGTTTACCTCTACCTACATAGAAAAAGAGGAGGAGGACGCTGAGATCATTATCGGAAAACAGCGGAATGGTCCTACAGGACACGTCAAGCTCGTGTTCCAGAAAAAACTCACCCGCTTTGTGGATGCGCCTAGTTTTGCTAAGGGGGTAGAGACAGTCTATGAAAATGTCGACACACGCTCTGCAAACGTAGATGTGGGCGAATCATCGGTCTCGATGCCGACACTCTAGATGGCTCTGGAAAAACTCTCGCTTTTTACAAGCAAAAAAGAGTTTTTCACCCTTCTTGCCCTTTTGGCAACGATTCTTTTTTATTCCCTTCTTATCGAATACCACACCTATAAAGATCTCAAATATTTTGACTACACCATTGTCGATGCGACCGTTTTAAGCCAGTACAAAAAAACAAAAACATCCGAGAGTGGCATCACAAGGCGCTATCATATTCTCAAACTCAAAGCAGATGCTGGCTATATTTTTTATACCAACCGTGCTCTTGATTTTGAAGATGTCAAAGGGAAAAAACTTCAACTCATGCTATGGCCACAAGATCTTGATTTTAAAAGCTACATGCGAAGTTTTTATGGCTATAGCAGAGTACTGAGCATTGAGCACAACCTCAGCCTCAAAGAGCGGCTTGAGCACTCTATAGAGGAGCTTCACCCAAACGAGGATATCGCCACTATCTACAAAGCACTCTACCTCGCCACACCTATGAGCTACAAACTCTATTCTGTGGCTTCAAATCTTGGGATCTCCCATCTTTTTGCCCTGAGTGGATTCCACTTAGGAGTTCTTGGTTTCGTCCTCTTTTTTCTTTTTAAATACCCTTACAAATTTTTACAAAACAGATATTTTCCCCACCGAAGCTACAAGCTTGATTCTTTTGTTTTTGTAAGTGTCACCCTTTTGTGTTATCTTCTTTTTTTGGAAGCTCCTGCTTCGCTTTTACGTGCTTTTGTGATGCTTGTGCTTGGATTTTTTCTTTATGATAGAGGCTATAAGATCATCTCAATGCAAACGCTTTTGCTCACAGTGCTTTTGATCCTCAGCTTTTTTCCACGCCTCTTTTTTGCTCTTGGATTTTGGCTGAGTGTAGCGGGGGTATTTTACATTTTCTTATTTTTACTTTACTTCAAGCATCTCTCTACTTTGAAGCAATTTTTACTCATTCCATTTTGGGTCTATCTAATGATGCTCCCCTACTCGTTATATATCTTTGAGAACTTTAGCTTCTATCATCCCCTCTCGATACTTTGGACAACTCTTTTTACCCTCTTTTATCCGCTGAGTATTTTCTTGCATCTTTTTGGTTTTGCAGATGGGCTTGATTTTGCTTTAGAGCGTTTGCTAGAACTTGGAGAAGAGTCTTGGGATGTAAGGATCTCAGCCTATCTTTTTTACATCTACATCCTAAGCTCTCTTTTGAGTATTCGTATGAAGCTTTGGATGTGGGTGAGTCTTGCTATGGCAAGTGGTGTTTTTCTTTACACTTTTTTTGGAGTCTCTTTTTGATTTTCTTTGAAATAACTATCGAGCATTGAGCAGAGTTTGAGCCCATAGATAAAGATGATCCACGAAACATAGATCCATAAAAACAAAAAGATCAAAATAGAAAAAGAACCATAAATCGTCGCGTATGCTTTGTTATAAAACACATAATAGACAAAGCCGCTTTTAGAGAGCGAAAAGATGATAGCCACCACAAAAGAGGCAAGTGCTGTTGCTTTTTTAGCGATCTTGGTGTTGGCACTGATCTGATAGATCAAAAAGAAAAGCCCCCAAGTGATGATATACGGGATAAGTTCTGCGACTGAATAACCAAAAGTATAGACATTTGACTCCACCACACTCGCCAAGCGCGCACTCATATAAAACGAGACTCCAAGTGCGATGGGGGTGAGTGTGAGCATCGTCCAGTAGGTAGTGATCGACTCCCACAAACTTCTTGGTTTTGCATCAAAGATCTTGTTAGCGATATATTCAAAGTTTTTGAAAAACAAAAGGGATGCAACAAGTACCATCACCAAGCTCATTACCCCCATTTTTGCAGAGTTTTCTAAAAATCCATCAATATATTTTATCATCGACTCAGAATTGACCGGCATAAGGTTAGAGAAGATAAACTCTTTGATATGGACATAATACTCTTCAAAACTAGGAAGGGATGTAAGGAGTGTCATCATGATAAGCAGAAGTGGGATGATACTAAAGATGGTGTAAAAGCTCAGACTCGCGGCAAAAAGGGTAAGTTCCTTATCGACAAAGGCACTGATAAACTCTTTAATATATCTAAAAATCTTTTTGAGTTTTGCTTTGTCGAGTTGCATCTTTTTACCCCTTGTCCTTTGTACGGACTGAAGTCCGTGTTACAAACCTCGTAACACAGGCTTTAGCCTGTAAGTTTTACTCCAAGCCCATCTTTGCAGGATTTAAAATATTATTTGGATCAAAAGCTTTTTTGATCGATTTGAAAAGCGCCATCTCCTCAGGGGTAAATGCCATCGACATATATGGCGCTTTTGCAAGCCCAATACCGTGTTCGCCACTGAGTGTTCCACCCAGATCAATTGTCGCTTGAAACACCTCTTCGATCGCTTGGTAGGCAATTTTTACTTGCTCAGGATCAGATCCATCTACCATTACATTTGTGTGAACATTTCCATCACCCGTATGCCCAAAGCATGGGATCTTCACATTATATTTATCCGCGATCGCATAAAATTTTTCGAGTAGTTCAGGGAGTACTGCACGCGGTACTGTGACATCTTCATTGAGCTTTTTACTTCCATAGACACTCAGCGCAGGGGATGCGTTACGACGTGCAAACCAGATATCTTTTGCCTCTTGGTCATCTTTTGCAATTTTGAACTCGCTACATCCGTTCTCACGAAACACTTTTTCTATTTGTGCGAGCTGGAAGTCAAGATCTTGCTCGAGATTCCCATCTACATCCGTAACAAGCAGCGCACCAGCATCTACAGGCAAGCCTTTGTGAAAGGTCTCTTCCACTGCACGTATCGTAAGATTGTCCAAAAACTCCATCGCAACGGGAGTGATCCCGCTTGCCATCGTTTTATAAACTGCTTCCATCGCATCGTGTACAGTTGGGAAGATCCCCATCGCTGTTTTTGTCATCTTTGGTTTTGGGATCAGCTTGAGGGTGATTTCAGAGAGCACTGCTAAGGTTCCTTCACTCGCGATCAAAATACCACTGATATTATAGCCCGCAACATCCTTGATAGTACGTTTTCCAGCCTTGATAATATCACCGTTTGGCAACACCGCTCGCGTTGCCATGACGTAATCTTTAGTGATCCCGTATTTTGCGGCGCGCATTCCACCTGCGTTTTCACTTACATTCCCACCGATCGTAGAGTACTCTTGACTCGCAGGGTCTGGCGGATAGAAAAGTCCCACCTCTTCGACCGCACGTTGCAAGTCCATATTGATAAGACCAGGTTGCACTACTGCGACCATATTTTTCATATCGATCTCTAAGATCTTGTTCATATGCTTTTCAAATGCCAAAACGATCCCACCACTACTAGGGAGGGCTCCACCTGTAAAACCACTTCCAGCCCCACGAGGCACGATCACAATGCGATGTTCGTTACAGTATTTGAGTATCGCTGAGATATCCTCTTCATTTCTTGGAAAAACCACCGCATCAGGCTCAAAACGCTCACGCGTTGCGTCGTAAGAATACGCAATAAGGTGTGCTTTATCACTATAGATATTTTCATCACCCACTATGCTTGCAAAATGTTTTAAATGTTTTTGATCTATCATTTTCTATCCCTTTATCTCAAACTTTTCTAGTAAAAAATGGAGTTTCTCATCAGAGTTTTTTATCTTCTCATAGAGTATTTTATTCTCTTTATTATACTTGACTAAAAGCTCATAATAGTGAGGTGCATACTCCTCAAGTCTATCGCTTCCCTCACCCCACCAAGCTGCGTCAATATTTTCAACGCGTGTATAAAATGGTAGCACTACATCCGAGGCTACTTGTTCGAGTGGTGCATCGGAGATATTGAGAATCTTTAAACTTTTGATATCTACCGTGTATAAAAGCTTATCAAGATAAAGGAACACAAGTCCGATAGAGAGTGTTTTGCTGAGATCTTCGAAATCACTTTTGATAGGTGTCGGGTGTCCATTAAAAGATAAGATCGTCGCAAAGATGTCTGGATGTACCCACTCAAGCGTCTCTACACTACGTGTAACTCTGTAGTAGATCTCTTCTGTAGGAGCGACCAAAAAGCCTCTGTTGTAAGCATACGGTAAAACTGCTGTATCACCCACTTGTACTTTCCATTTCCCTTTTGGAAGGGCATTGTTTGTCAGAGAATCAAAATCACTCACTTTCAAAACAGCACGTTTCGTCTCTGGATCAAAACTCTCAACCACTGCGTTTTTTAAGATACTATGACGCTCTGATGCTAGCTCATGGATGATAAAACCACTCACGCCAACGTCGATCTTATCGATCTCTACAGTTACTCTCTCATCCTCTACACTCACGATGGGTGCTTTGATGCCTGCCCCAAAAAGTTCTAGGAGCAAAAAGAGCCAAATTACTATATATTTCATCTCTACTTCTTTCTTATTGTTTAGTGCGATTATATCAAACTAAGCCAAATTTTGATAATGTTTCAAATCAATTTTTTATAATTTTTATTTGAATAGGTTTTTTTAATGATACGATTTTTTTTCCTTTTATTCTTCTCTACACTCCTTTACTCCTCCCAAGTGGAACATTTTAGGTGGCTGAGCGGTGAGACCTACTTAGAATTTTTAGAAAAACATTCTCTTCCGCTCAAAACGCTCTACTATAACCTTGATGATGACGATCAGATCCTTACAGCTGAGATGCGCTCAGGCGTAAATTGCCAAATACTTCGAGACAAAAAAAACACTATTTTACAAGTTCTTTTACCACTCAATGACGAACTCCAAATCCATATCTATAAACAAAATGGCGACTACGCTTTTGAGGCGATCCCCATTATCAGTGAAACGCGCACCGAAGCATTTACACTGCAGATCCAAAACTCCCCACACTACGACATCGTTCAAGCAACAGGTTCTATCAAACTCGCACAAATATTTGTCTCAAGCTTCAAAAATTCTCTTAACTTCAAAAACGATATCCGCAAAGGGGATACCCTGGTAATGATCTATGAGCAAAAATACCGTTTGGGCAAGCCTTTTTCTATGCCCGAACTCAAAACTGCCATGATAGAGATGAACAAAAAAACGCACTTTATCTACCTCAATGATGATGGGCGTTATTATGATGCAAAAGGGCATGAAGTTGAAGGATTTTTACTTGCAAATCCTGTCAGAGGTGCGCGCATCTCCTCTTATTTTACCAACAGACGCTTTCACCCCGTACTCAAAAAATGGAAAGCACACCTTGGAGTAGATTATGCAGCACGAAGCGGCACCCCGATCGTAGCGGCAGGAAGTGGGCGTGTGATCTATTCATCACGAATGGGGAGCTATGGAAACCTTATCAAGATCCGTCACGATGATGGCTATGAGACACGCTATGCACATCTTCGCTCTTTTCGCAAAGGGATCTACCGTGGCAAATATGTCAAAAAAGGGCAAACTATCGGCTATGTAGGGACAACTGGGCGCTCAACTGGACCACACCTACATTTTGAACTTCGCAAACATGGTCGTGCGATCAATCCTCTACGCGTCGTGCAAGTGACTACGAAAAAACTCACAGGAAATGAACGCAAAGCATTTCTCACACTCAAAGAAAACTACGATCAAAGTCTTGCACTGCACTTAGAGAACAAAACACAATGTGTCAAACATCTCGACGCAAGTAATGTATGCTATTTCAACTACACCCGTGGGGTCGCTCAAAACAATGGCTAAGATAGATTCCATCACAGAGCTAAAAAAGCCACAATTTGTACAGCCTATCAAAATCAACTACACCCTCAAAGGGCAACAAAAAGTGTGGGAAGCGATCATTAGCCACGATAGTGTGTCAATTTTGCTCTGGCACACCCAAAAGTGCTCTTTTGTCGTAGTCAAACAACTTCGCGCAACAGTTTTACATAGCCATAAAAAAAATGGCTACACCTACGAGCTATGTGCTGGGATCATTGACAAAGAGATCAGTGATATAGAGATCGCAAAAGAGGAAGTTTTAGAGGAGTGTGGCTACGATATCCCTCTCGAATCTTTTTCGAAGATCACCTCTTTTTATCCAAATGTGGGTGTCACAGGAGCCAAACAAACTCTCTACTATGCCGAGTGTGATGAGAGTATGCATGTAAATGAGGGTGGAGGTACACACGAAGAGGATATCGAAGTGATCTACATCCCAATCGAGGAGATCAAAACGTTTATGTTTGATGAGAGTTATCACAAGACCCCTGGGATGCTTATGGCGTTTTATTGGTTTTTGGAGAATAAATCTACCCAAACTCTATAGGATCCATATCTATCTCAGCGAGTGGTTCCCGACACGAATTCACCGCAGCGATAAGACTTGTACTTTTGTCTGAACGCAAAAGTATCTCAAAGCGGTATTTATTTGCCACTCTCTCCACACTACATTTCCCAAAACCAACCACTTCTACATCCGAAGATGCTTGAAGTCTCTCTTGCATCCTATGCATCTGCTCTTGCACTTTTGCTCCATTTTTGTGAGAAAAAAGGATACGACAAAGTCTTTTATACGGAGGATACAGCCCCTCTCGATAAAGTTTTTCATCCTCTAAAAAAAGCTCATAATTATCTTTGTACGCATCAAAAAACTCTTTATTAAATGTTTGCACTAACACCTTGGCGTCTTTGGCACGCCCACTTCTTCCTGCGACTTGTATCAACGAAGAGAGCGCTTTTTCTCGCGCTCTATAATCACTCATATTGAGCATATTATCCATCCCAAGCACCACTGCCAAAGTCACCCCATGATAATCGTGCCCCTTAGAGAGCATCTGTGTACCCACAAGAAGATCGATCTCTGCTTTATTAAAACGCTCTAACGCTTTTTTGAGCTTGGATTGTGTGGTGATGACATCCCTATCAAACTGCTCGATCCTTGCATCAGGAAAAATCTCTTTGAGATTTTCTACAGCTTCTGCAGTTCCTAGACGTGCGCTTGTAAGGTTTTTGCTATGACACTCTGGGCAAACTTGTGGAATCGCTTGTGTGTAGTTACAGTAGTGACATTTGAGTGCGTGGGCTCTTTGATGTACACTCATCCCCACGCTACAAAAGGCACACTCAAAAGTGTATCCACAATCTCCACATATAAGGTATTTGAAGTTTGCTCGTGTTGGGATAAAGAGGATCGATTGTTCTTTAGATGTAAGTGTTTGACCCAGATGATTTAAGATCAAAGGGGAAAGTGACTCCACAGAGGGCTCATAGATAAACTGCTTCTTACTTACAAAGTGCCCTCCTTTGAGTCTTGTGTGGGGAAATTTTGTATAGCTTCCCAAAGAGGGTGTTGCACTTCCAAGTACTACATTTACCCCATAGAGCTTGCCCATATAGATAGCGAGATCTCTTGCATTATAGCGGGGGCGCGAAGAGGATTTGTAACTATCATCGTGTTCCTCATCAACGACGATAAGCCCAAGATCTTTGAGTGGCAAAAAGAGTGCACTTCGTGGACCTGCAACGATATAGGCACTTCCATCATGGATACTTTTGAGCGCTTTTTTCTTTTGAAGAGGGGTGAGTTTAGAGTGCCACATCACCACTTTATCGCCAAAATGTTCTTGAAGTCTATGTGACATCTGTGGTGTAAGTGATATTTCTGGCATCAAAAAAATACTACGCTTCCCCTCACGAATCATCTCTTCAAAATAACTCATATATATCTCGGTTTTACCGCTTCCTGTATCCCCAAAGAGGAGTGAGACTTTATGGGTTTTTAGAAATTCAAAAGCGTGATTTTGTTTTTGTGAGAGAATGATTTTGCTTGCTTGGGATGTTTGGTTTTCATGAGACGGACTAAAGTCCGTGTTACAAGAAAGCCTATCTGTAACACAGGCTTCAGCCTGTAAAGAGTCTACCAAAAAAGGCACCATCAGCCCAAGTGCCTCTCCAAGCGAACAAAAATAATAGCGCGAGATAAAAGAAGCAAGCTCCCTTTGTTTCTCTGAGTAAGAAAACTCACTCACACCTACAATCTCACTTGTCTGAAAATCAGGTTCTTGGGATGTGGAGAGTACCACAGCTCGCATCGTTCTTTTTTGCAACTCTACATCCACAACACTTCCCTCTTTTAAAAGAGATTTGAAATGATATGTGAGAGGGGAAAGTGGTGAAGTAAGAAGTGCGAGTTGGTAAAAATACAATCAAAACCTCTTGGATATTTTTGATTGTATTATAGCGAAGTTAGTGAAGTGTTCTATTGAAGTTGGTCACAATACCCGGTACCAGCTGTACATGTGAATGTGCCATCATTGTCATCGTAGGTAAATATAGTAGGGACTCCACCAGCTCTATAAACATAAGTGCCACTCCCCTCCGCGTCTGTTCTACTCCAAGCACCATCTTTATTAGCAACATTTGCTTGTGGATACATCAGCACTCCCTCAAAAAGTTCATCCCCATCATCAAGATCCGCCTTTGTGATCCAAGCAGTATCACCAGCGATTAGACGACTTTGTCTTTCACTTACAATCGCCGAGCGGATCGAAGCTACATCGGCAGCTCCCTTAGAGATTTGTGCATCCACACGAGTCGCTGCAAACCTTGGAATCGCTACAGCTGCTAAAATTCCTAAAACAACAATCACAAAAACGAGCTCGATCATAGTAAAACCAGATTTAAAATTTTTCATCTACAGTTCCTTCTTTTTTGTAATATAATATCATTATTTATATTAAAACTAATGTAAAAAAGTTTGCTTATTGCTTTACACTTATTCCACTAAACTGATAGGTTCGTGCATCTCCGTTACTTTTTAAAATACCATTTTTTGATGCCAAAGAGATCACCTCTGCTAAAATTCCACTTGAACACTTCTGAGATGGGGCTGCTAAAGGTGTGATGGTTACATTGCCATCATTTGTAGCACTAAATGTAAAGCATACTGAAGAGGCATTTGCATTTGTAACACTATAATTGTTCCAATTTTCTTGTGCTGCCCATTGTGTTCCTAAGTTTTTAAGTATCTGCGACGCCCCTATCACCTCAGCCGATACAATCGCGTCATTCCGTGTCGCGCTAAGCTTTGGTACCGCTACAGCAGCCAAAACACCTAAAATGACAATAACAAAGATAAGTTCTATCATTGTAAAGGCTTTTTTTTGTTGCATATCTTTTCCCTTTTTTTGAAACTAAGGAACAGTATAAAACAAAAAAGCTTAAAAATTTTTGTGCAGAAAGAGAGAATTGAGATGTTTCGTTTGAGGTGTGTGTTCCACCTCGGCAGAGGTGGAACGAGAGAGAAAATTAGCGAACTACGCTTGTTCCACCAAATTCGTGAGTTGTTTTAGCTCCACCAGTCTGAAGCATACCATTTTCAATAGCCAAATCTTTTGTCTGAGTCAATACAACAGTTGGACATGCATCAGCACTATCTGCTTTAGACTCTATAGTAACATTTCCATCTGTAATTGCAGCACCACTCGGCCCAAATTCAAAACATTTAACTGCAGCGTTCGCCTCAGTAATTGAATCAGCCGCAATCTCACCTTGTGATGTGAATTCTGCAGCAAGATTATTCAACGTTTGCTTCGCACTTGCAACTTCAGCAGAAACTTTCGCATCATTTCTTGTTGCAGCCAATTTTGGAACCGCAACCGCAGCCAAAATACCTAAAATAACGATAACAAAGATCAATTCGATCATAGTAAAACCAGCTCTTTTCATAAGAACTCCTTTTGTAGATAAAAAATTCGGGTTACTCTTGCAACCTTAAAGACCATTATGAATGATTAATGATAATAAGTTCCTTAAAGAAAACTACTAACAATGTCAAATCACAAAAGTTAGCGAAATTGTAACACATAATTTTTAATATTTATGAACTACTGAATAAAAACTTTTTTTTCTATTTATGGAACTAAAGTTGCTTATAAAATTTCAACATTAAAAGGAGTTCAGATGAGCATTGAAATATCTCGTACGCATGGTTTGCTAAAAGAAGCACTTGATTATAGAGCAATGCGCCAAGATATGATCGCTTCAAATATTGCTAATGCTGATACTCCTTTTTATAAGCCTCGTGATGTACGTTTTGAAGAGATGCTTGCACAAAAGGCAGATCAACTCCTCTCACGTGGGGAAAAAAAGCTCCAAATGGCACAAACACATGGCGCTCACATCCCACCTAAAGAGGAGAGTAGCTCACTTAAAGCGAGCACTTTTTATCGCGATGGGCATATGGCACGTAACGATGGAAATAGTGTCGATATCGATGTAGAAACAACAGAGATGAGCAAAAATGCCGTAATGTTTGATGCTCTTATCAACACCAATAAAAAAAGTGCTCGAATTTTCAAAAGTGTTATCGAAGCTTCTGGGAAAGTAAGTAGTTAATAAGGATAGAAGATGTCAAATTTTTTAAGTAGCTTTGATATTAGCGGGTATGGTCTCTCAGCCCAGCGTGTGCGTGTCAATACTATCTCAAGCAATATAGCAAATGCACAAACAACACGAACCGATGAGGGTGGACCTTACCGCCGAAAAGAGGTTGTTTTTAAAGCGATAGACTTTAATGAACAGTTCAATAAAGCGATCGGTGCGATGACACAAAGTGCTTCATATGAAGATCCTTTAAATGAGGGACAATTTGGCAAAAAGGTAAATCCTGCTATAATGAGTGTAGTAATTGATAAGATCTCACGTGATGATTCTGAGCCAAAACTCAAGTTTGAGCCAAATCATCCCGATGCAGATGTGAATGGATATGTTGCATATCCAAATATTAATCCTGTGATCGAAATGGCCGATCTAGTAGAAGCGACACGCTCTTATCAAGCCAATGTTGCTGCGTTTGAGAGCTCAAAGAGTATGGCAAATAGTGCTATCTCTTTGTTACAGTAAAACAAATAAAATTAAAGGAGTGAGGTTATGAGTAGTATTGACAATATTTCCGGATTATCTACCGCCGAGCTTTTAGGACAAAAAGATAAATTAGAACAAGGAAGCACTCCTGGTGGAGAGGCTTTTGCAAAACAACTCAAATCAGCTTTAAATGAAGTCAATGAGATTCAAGAGACAAGTGAAAAAGCTGTAGCAGATATGGCTACAGGGCAAGTAAAAGACTTACATCAAGCAGCTCTTGCTATCGGCAAAGCTGAGACAAGTATGCAGCTAATGCTAGAGATACGAAACAAAGCTTTGAGTGCATACAAAGAGCTAGGTAGAACACAGTTATAATAATTTTACACGAATGATAAATCGAAATAAAAGCAAAAAGATACTCCTGCTGTATGTTTTAATTGCTGTGGGATTTATCATTTTTCTAAGCGTGATGCTTCTTACCGTTTTAAAATCACGCGATCTTCCTTCACTCTATACTTATGAAAACTCCAAAGCCCAACGCGGTACCATTATCAGTGCAGATGGCTTTCATGTCGCTACGACAAAAAAACTCTACAAAGCGGTGGTCAACACCCTTTATATTGATCCCCTCAAAAAAGATCTTTTTATCGAACTGTTTTCCATCTACTCAGGGATCGATCAAAAAGAGATCGTTAAGAAGATAGGGAACCGCAAAGGTGTGGTAGTTCTCAGCTATGATATCGAAGAAAAACGCGCTCAGTATCTCAAACAACTCTCTTATGAACTACGGCGTTATGATGTTTTTAAAGAACGTATCAGCCCTACAACTGGAAAAAGAACACTTCATGGCCTGAGCATCATAGAAAGTGGTGAGAGTCGAGAGTATCCTTATGGAAAACTTCTCACACCTATCATAGGGTACACACACAAAGCAGAAGAGGATGGGTATACACTCATAAAAGGGGTCAAAGGTCTAGAGAAAAAATTTGAAGCAGAGCTTGAAGCGCGCCAAGATGCGTCAAGTAAAGGACCTCGAGATGTAAATGGTTATATTATCCTCAATAAAAAGAGTCTGACAAAACAAGCTATCAATGGTCTTGACATCAAGCTTAATATCCCGATCTCTTTACAGATTAAGATCGAAAAGATGCTTGATACTATGCGAGAGGAGATTCGTGCAAAAGAGGTAATGATAGCCATTACAGATGCCACAGATGGTAAGGTTCTCACTCTTGCTAGTTCTAATCGTTTCTATCCAAAAAGTATCAAGCGAAGCGACTATCCCTCACTCAACAGCTCCATGATAGAGTACAGTTTTGAGCCAGGTAGTGTTCTCAAGACCATCACTTTTGCCTTACTTCTAGATAAGGCTCTTATTAACCCCTATGACCTAGTCAATGGGCACAATGGCCGTTATAGAATTCAGCGAAAGGTGATCACAGATGAACATAAGTTTGACTGGCTCAGTGCTGAAAATGTGATCGTACACTCTTCGAATATTGGTATAGCACAACTTGCACAAAAACTTTCAGGGGCTGAGTTTCATGAGGGGCTTAAAAAATTTGGATTTACAAAAAACTCTACGCGTGATCTTATCTATGAGAGACGAGGTTCTATCCCACATGCAACACAACTCAATAATGAGATTTACAAAGCAACTGCATCCTATGGCTATGGGATCCATGCTAATTTGATGCAGATTATGAAAGCCTACAGTGTTTTTAATAACCATGGAAAAATGCTCTCACCTAGAATTGTCGATAGTTTTATCGATGAATACCATCGAGAGATCAAGATCCCTGCCCAAGAAGCACCCCAAGTGATCCAAGCAAAAACTGCGGAGCGTGTCAAAAAAATTCTCATCAAAACAGTCAATGAAGGAACAGGGGTCAAGGCGCAATCTGAGGGCTTAGAGGTGGGTGGGAAAACAGGTACAGCTCACATCGTTGAAAAAGGGCGCTATGTCAATAGATACAACACCGTCTTTGTGGGCTTTGCCAATGACAAGAAACAAAAATACAATATCGGGGTTGTGGTCGTAGAGCCTAAAAAGAGTCAGTTTGCCGCGCAGACGGCTGTGCCTGTATTTAAACAGGCTGTAGATATTATGGTCGAAGAGGGATATTTAAAGCCAAATATTATCCAGTAAACGTGTTTCGCCAACTTTTGCCTCAACAAGGATAACGGTATGTCCTAAAATTACCTCTTTTATATTGTCAAAATCTCGACTCAAAATCTCCACATACTCTACATCCAAAGGCTTCAAAAGCTCACGCATCTGTGTCTTGATCTCTTGTACATCCCATACTTTCTTACTTACAAGTTTACTTGCAAGATAAAGAGATTCAGAGATTTTAAGTGCGTCTTGTCTTTGCTGTGGGCTCAAATAGATATTGCGACTGCTCAGGGCAAGTCCATCTTTTTCCCGCACCGTATCTACTGCAACGATCTCTACATCCATAAACATTTGCTCCACCATTAGCTTAATAAGATTGAGCTGCTGCGCATCCTTTTTCCCAAAATATGCCCTGCTAGGATTTACGATATTTAAAAGCTTCATCACTACTGTGAGCACACCGCTAAAGTGTCCTGGGCGTGAATGCCCTTCAAGAACGTAACCACGTACTTTTGGTGCTAAGATACTCACTTCATCTTTCTGGTACATATCCTCAGCTTGAGGTAAAAAGACTACATCCACACCACTGAGCTCACATATTTTTTTATCTGCTTCATCGCGACGTGGATATTTATCAAGATCTTCCCCTTGCAAAAACTGAGTTGGGTTGACAAATATGGAGACAACGACAAGCTCATTTTCAGCACGTGCTTTTTTTATCAAGGTGATATGTCCCTCATGTAAAGCACCCATGGTAGGGACAAAACCTATTGATTGTTTATGCTCTTTGAGATAGTTTTTAAGCTCACTAGGAGTAGAAATAATCTTCATTTTAAGCCTCTATTTAATATAATCGGAATTATACACTATTGGATGGATTTTATGGATAATTACGAATATACAGAACTTTTAAAAAATCTCTCGACTAAAATGAATAATATTACGGGGGTTGTTGAACCCAAAAAGATTCAAACAAGACTTGATGAGATCGCTGAACTTGAAAATGATTCAGAGTTTTGGAATGATGCAGAAAATGCCGCCAAGATTCAAAAAGAAAAAACACAGCTAGAAAGAAAACTAAACAAATATTCTATCGCTAAAAGCGCAATCGATGATGCAAAAGAGCTTTATGAGATGGCAAAAGAAGAGGGTGATGAAGAGAGTATCTCCACTCTTTATGAGGAGGCACCAGCCCTCGAAAATCAGATCCGATCGATGGAGATTGAAGTGCTATTAAGTGGTGAAAGTGATGGAAGCAATGCAATCCTCTCTATCCATCCAGGTGCTGGTGGAACTGAAAGTCAAGACTGGGCATCGATGCTCCTTCGGATGTACAAACGCTTTGCAGAGAGACGTGGGTTTAGCGTTGAAGTGCTTGATTATCAAAATGGGGATGAAGCGGGGATCAAAGATGCTTCTATCCTCATCAAAGGGGAAAATGCCTATGGATACCTCAAAGTAGAAAATGGGATCCATCGTCTTGTGCGTATCTCTCCGTTTGATTCCAATGCAAAGCGTCACACCTCTTTTAGTTCTGTGATGGTCTCTCCTGAGGTGGATGATGATATCAATATCGTTGTAGAGGACAAAGATATCCGTGTAGATACCTATCGTGCAAGTGGTGCAGGTGGGCAACACGTCAATAAAACAGAATCAGCGATCCGAATCACCCACATCCAAACAGGTGTAGTCGTACAATGTCAAAACGACAGAAGCCAACACAAGAATAGAGCCACTGCGATGAAAATGCTTAAATCACGCCTCTATGAGTTAGAGCTCGAAGAGCAAAAAGCAAAAGAGGATGGGATCTCTAAAAGTGAGATAGGTTGGGGACATCAGATCCGCTCTTATGTGATGCAACCTTACCAACAGGTAAAAGATACACGTAGCAATGAAGCGTATTCTAATGTTTCTGCTATCCTTGATGGGGATATCGATAAGATGATCGAAGATGTTCTTATCGCAAATAATAGATCTTAATCTTTCTCTTTTTGTATAAAACTGTAAAGCAAAAAGCCTCCACCTAGCACCATCGCAATGATGGTGAGGTATTGCATCTGCTTCTCTCTTGCGCTTTTGAACTCTTCAAAAAGCGGTGCAGTGTTTGAGCTCTGGGCCTTTGAGCCTGTCGCGTCACCCCGAACACTCGCCTCCATCCGAGCCACATTGGCAGCTGCAATCTCGATCTCACTTAAACCCTCTTTTGGTGTCACCCAAAAATGGATCACAAAGCCAATAAGCAAAAGTAAAGCACCTACAGTGCGTATAAGAGCCTTCTTATGTTTGTGTAAAACTTCTAACATCTTTTCTCTTTTATATGAAATTCTAATATGAATTATGTCAGACTTCGCGTATGAATCTACTTAAAGAATTTTACCTCAATGACTCTTGTTCCTATCTACAAAACAAAGAGCAAACGATGCACTATAAAATCATTCACGATTGTAGTGCACGTTATTGTCAAGAGCTTATAGAGAGAGGTTATAGAAGATTTGGTAAAATGTATTTTCGCCCTATTTGTGAGGGTTGTACAGAGTGTCAAAGTATCAAAATTGATGTTGCGAATTTTTCTTTTTCTAAATCCAAACGACGTATCATCAACAAAGCCAAAGATCTGCGTGTCTACATCCAAGCCCCTTCTATAACAAAAGAGCATATTGCACTCTTTGAAAAATATCATCTTGTTATGAAAGAGAAAAAAGGGTGGGAGTATCAGCCAACATCCCTACAGCACTACTACAACTCATTTGTAGATGGAGATAATGGTTTTGGTTATGAGGTGCTTTATTTTGACGATGAGAAGCTTATAGGAGTTGATCTTATAGATGTATTAGCAGATGGTATCTCCTCGATCTATTTTTATTATGACCCAGACTATTCCCATCTCTCTTTGGGAAAACTTTCATTATATAATCAAATACGCTACGCACGCAAATATAATAAAAAATGGATCTATCTCGGATATTATGTAACAGAATGTCCGAGTCTTGCTTATAAAGCAGAATACAAACCTTATCTCACCTTGCAAGGCCGCCCTGATCTAGAAAAAGAGTATACGTGGTTTTAGCGTGAGAGCTCTTGAACCTGCTCTTTGAGAATCTTTTTCTTTTTCTCTTGAAGCTCTTTTTCCAAAGATTTTTGCAGAGTTTCCGCTTGTTCTTTATCTTTTTTACGCAATCGCTCTATTTTTTCACGCTCTATCTCTTCTTTGCTTTTATATTTTTTCTTCGTAAGCTCTCTTTGCTTGGCTAAACGAGCATCCTCATCTAATAATTTCTGTATCACGCCCTCTTGAGTAATTCCTTCACTATTTTGAATGTAATACTCTTTGATCTCTGATTTATATTTATTCACGTCAAGAAGTTTCGAGTTAATCATTTTAGAAAAAAGCTCATTATCCTTATCACGCATAGAAGCTTTATAATTAGCGTGCACATCTTTGACAAAAAAGTCATTTGTGTTTGAGAGTTCACGAAGTTTTTGCAAGTAAGCTTTTTTGTCTACAGAAGTATCTCCTCGTTCAAGTCGAAATCCCTCCTCTTTTACTTGTGCAACTTTGGCAACATATTCTTCAATACGCATTTTGTAGCGCTCATACTCTTTAATATTTTTAAGGTTATCAATATGTGGTGCATTATTAAAGATCACGTCTCCAAGAGCCGAATACACGGCAGGATTCGTTGCATATACTAGAGTAGTAAGAAGAGTAAAAAATAGTGTTTTTATCATTTTTCATCCTAAAATATGAATTATTTTATAATTATATCGGATTATAGTTGATATAATAAAGTATGATGAAAAAATTAAGAAATGAACTACTGTATTACGTCGCTATTTTAGTTGTGCTAGCTTTTATTTGGCATCCAGACCTCTTTACATCCCCACTGACAAGAGTTGATAAGATGTTATCTTATGGAAACTTTTTACATCCATTTATATGGGCTTTTGGAGTTTATTTATGTATAGGATTTTTCAGAGGTATTTATAGTTTGATAAATTATTTAAAAAAAAGAGGGAGTAAGTAAGTAAGTAAGTAGAAACAAACACTTCCAAAAGGAAGTGTTTGTAAGGCTGAGGAATTAGCCGTTACGTTTTTTGATGATCTCTTCAGCAACGTTCTTAGGAACTTCTTCGTAATGATCGAATTCCATAGAGTAAGTCGCACGACCTTGTGTAGCAGAACGAAGGTCAGTTGAATAACCAAACATTTCTGAAAGTGGGACGAATGCATCAACGATCTTGTTACCAGCACGGTCACCCATGTTGTTTACTTGACCACGACGACGATTTAAGTCACCGATAACATCCCCCATAAAGTCTTCAGGAACTTCAACTTCAACTTTCATCAACGGCTCAAGGATAGCTGGATCAGCTTTTCTTGCACCCTCTTTGAATCCCATAGAAGCAGCAAGTTTAAACGCCATCTCATTCGAGTCAACGTCATGGTAAGAACCATCATAAAGTGTTACATCGATATCTTCGATCGGATATCCTGCAAGTACACCATTTTTCATAGCTTCCTCACACCCTTTTTCAACAGCAGGGATGTACTCACGTGGAACCGTACCACCTTTGATCTCATTATGGAATACATAACCAGTACCAGCTTCACCCGGCTTGATTTTGAGATATACGTGTCCAAATTGACCACGTCCACCTGATTGTTTTGCGTATTTGTACTCTTGATCTACTTCTTTTCTAATTGTCTCACGGTAAGAAACTTGTGGAGCACCAACTTCAGCTTCCACTTTAAACTCACGTTTCATACGATCAACAAGGATCTCAAGGTGAAGCTCACCCATTCCAGAGATAATCGTTTGACCAGATTCTTCATCAGTATGTACTCTAAAAGATGGATCTTCAGCAGCTAGTTTTCCTAATGCGATACCCATTTTCTCTTGGTCAGCTTTTGTTTTTGGCTCAACTGCAACAGAGATAACTGGCTCAGGGAAGTCCATTCTTTCAAGAACAACTTTGTCTTGGTCAGAACATAAAGTATCCCCAGTCGTAGTGTCTTTAAGACCAACAACCGCACCGATCTCACCTGCGTAGATCTCTTTTACTTCTTCACGCTTGATAGCATGCATTTTCATGATACGACCAATACGCTCTTTTTTGTTTTTTGTAGAGTTGATCGCATAAGAACCAGACTCTAAAGAACCACGGTATACACGGATAAAAGTAAGTTGTCCCACGAATGGATCTGTCATAATTTTAAACGCAAGTGCCGCAAAAGGACCTTTATCTGATGATTCAACGATAACTTCTTTTTCCTCATCATCCATCATAGTACCTTTGATCGCAGCAACTTCTGTAGGAGCTGGAAGGTATGCTACAACAGCATCAAGAAGAGTTTGAACACCTTTGTTCTTAAATGCAGTACCTGCAGTCATAGGAACAATGTGCATTGCGATTGTTGCTGCTTTAATACCAGCAATAATCTCTTCATTTGTAAGTTCTTCACCCTCAAGATATTTTTCAGCAAGTTCTTCGTTACCATCTACTTCGGAGATAGACTCGATAAGTTTCTCACGGTATTCATTTGCTTTATCTTGAAGTTCAGGACGGATATCAGCTTCAGCATATGCAGAACCCATTGCAGCATCTGCATCCCAAACGATCTCTTTCATTTTTACAAGGTCAACAACACCTTCAAATCCATCTTCCGCACCAATTGGAAGTTGAATAGGCACTGGATTTCCTTTAAGACGATCACGAATTTGCGCTTCAACTTGGTAAAAATCAGCACCCGTTCTATCCATTTTGTTTACAAATACGATCGATGGTACACCATAACGATTTCTTTGTCTCCACACAGTTTCTGATTGTGGTTGAACCCCACCAACTGCACAAAATACTGAAACAGCACCATCAAGTACACGCATAGAACGCTCAACTTCAATAGTAAAGTCAACGTGGCCCGGAGTATCGATAATATTGATCTGTTTTCCGTCCCACTCACATGTTGTTGCAGCAGAAGTAATTGTAATACCACGCTCTTGCTCTTGCTCCATCCAGTCCATAGTAGCAGCACCATCATGAACCTCACCGATCTTATGCTCAACACCAGTGTAGAAAAGGATTCTCTCTGTTGTTGTTGTTTTACCAGCATCGATGTGTGCAGCAATACCTATGTTTCTTACATCTTCTAGTTTATGAGATCTTGCCATAATTTATCCTATTACCAACGGTAGTGAGCAAATGCTTTATTTGCTTCAGCCATTTTATACGTATCTTCTTTTTTCTTGAATGCTGAACCTTTATCAGTCGCAGCGTCCATTAATTCATTTGCTAATCTCTCAGCCATTGTTCTTTCGTTTCTCTTACGAGAAGCATCTACTAACCATCTGATTGCTAGTGAAAGTTGACGCACAGGGCGTACTTCTACTGGAACTTGGTATGTAGCTCCACCAACACGACGGCTTTTTACCTCAATAATTGGTTTTACATTTTCAATAGCGTCATTGAAAGTGTCAATACCAGTTTTTTCACCTCTAGTCCCGATAATATCGAGTGCACTATAAATAATTTTTTCAGCTGTAGATTTTTTACCATCAAGCATAATTTTGTTAATAAACTTCGTTAAAACTTTGCTTCCATAAACTGGATCGGGCATAATTTCACGAACGGGAGCTTTTCTTCTTCTCATTATATTTCCTTATCTTCAATTTTTTCAAATTTACTCAAAGCGTTAGCTTCTTTAGTAAGCTCAATGCTTCTTTAGAAAGCCTAACAACCCTGTAGCTAGCTTGAATATTTTTCAGCATTTCGCTAAATCTAATTTCATATGAAACCAGTTTCATGAGCCCACTGCTGAAGTGAACTTAGCGTTAGCGTAGTGAAACGGACTTAGTTCGTTTCGCGTAACTAAATTAGTAGCGGTTCCTAAAAAATAGGGACTATTTTTTAGGACGTTTTGTTCCGTATTTTGATCTTGCAACAGTACGGTTAGCAACACCTGCTGTATCGAGTGCACCACGAACGATATGATACTTAACACCCGGTAAATCTTTAATACGACCACCACGTACAAGTACGATTGAGTGTTCTTGAAGGTTGTGACCCTCTCCACCGATATATGAAATAACTTCAAAACCTGAAGTTAAACGAACTTTAGCAACTTTTCTTAAAGCCGAGTTAGGCTTTTTTGGAGTTGTTGTATATACACGAGTACAAACGCCACGGCGTTGTGGACATGACACTAGAGCTGGTGATTTAGATTTTTTAATCACTTTTTTACGCTCTTTACGAATCAATTGATTAATTGTTGGCATACAATTCCTTTCTTAATATGTTCCAGTAGAATTTAATCCCCTAAAATTTAGAGAATTATAAACGCGTAATAATACAGAAATAGGAATTAAAGTTAGCTTATTTTAAGAAATTATTAATATGAAGATTTTAATTTGGGAAGAATTTAATATCTTTTGTGATTTTAAGCTCTCTGGGCAATGCCCGAAGAGCTCGTTGAGAAGAGTTGAATAAAACTACTCTGTATCTTTTACAAATGATATCTCTTGATCTTTATAGATACCTGTTCCAACAGGAATCGTACGACCGATGATAACATTCTCTTTGAGGTCGTTTAGGTCATCAACTTTTGCTGATACAGCAGCTTCGGTGAGAACTTTAGTTGTATCTTGGAACGATGCAGCTGAGATAATACTATCAGCAGATACAGAAGCACGTGTGATACCAACCAAGAATGGCTCAGCAATCGCAGGACGACCACCTAAACGCATGATTTTTTCATTCTCTTGAGCAAATTTATTTTTAGAGATAAGATCTCCTTGAATAAACTTCGTATCCCCAGACTTAAGAATCTTCACCTGACGTAACATCTGAGTAAAGATAACTTCAATATGTTTATCAGAGATATTAACCCCTTGAGAGCGATATACTTGTTGTACTTCACTTACAAGATAATTATAAAGAGCTTTGACACCCATAATTCTAAGAAGCTCATGGGAAGAAATAATACCAGTTGTTAGTCTCTCACCAGCGTGAACAAAGTCACCTGCATTTACAACAGGAGAGTGAGATTTATCTACAAAATACTCTTTAATAATTCCTTGTTCAGATGCTACGATAATTCTTACTTTTCCACGAAGTGGTTTTCCAAAGCTTACTACACCATCAATCTCTGAGATAAGCGCTGTTGCTTTTGGACGACGTCCCTCAAAAAGTTCAGATACACGTGGAAGACCCCCAGTAATATCGCTTGATTTTTGAAGTGCTTTTGGCTCTTTAGCAATAATATCTGCAACTTTAACAGTTGCTCCATTTGTTACATAAATAGAAGACTTAGATGCGATTGAATAGCGTAAAACCTCTCCATCTTCTGTCGCTAAAACAATAGATGGCTTGTACTCAGCTGGGATATGATCATTGATCATCAAACGCACTTTTCCAGTTAACTCATCTAACTGCTCAGAAGCAGTTGTTCCAACAATAATATCTTCAAACTTAATCGTACCATTTGCTTCTGATATGATTGGGTTAGAGTATGGATCCCACTCAGCAATCACAACAGACTCGTCAGTTTTTGGTTTTGCGATCAATGTTGCTGGCGTTACTACTTCATCATCTTCTGCAACGATCACAGATCCACGAGCAATATAATGACGCACAGCTTCACGATTATTTGCATCTACTACAGTTGCAAAAAGACCTTTTTCAACAACCTCATATCCAGCTTTAAGACCTTCAAATCTTTCTAAATAGTCACCTTTAAGCAAGAAGTACTTCACAGTGCCCTCTTCTTTTGCAAGGATCTTTTGTGTTACTGGCGCACCGTTGTTTACTAAAACTTCTGATGCATACGGAATACGACTCGGTACATTCCAACCATCTTTAATTGTTTCAACAATAGATTCAAGTTCTTTTACCTCAGTACCACTTTCGTACGGGAAGTAATATTTTCCTTCGATCTGTCCACTAACACCTGCAAGCTCATTTGGCTTTGCTATCTCATTTTTACGAAGCGTATAACGTACTACATCCGAAGCTGATGTAACACTGATGATAACTTCATCATGCACAGTTTGCACCTCAAACTTACCGCTAAATGGTGCTTTGATCTTAGGCTCTACTAGTAATACTGCTGCATTTCTTCTATTTGCAACAATATTTCTTCCCTCTTTTGAAGCATATGTTTTGAGGTTATAGTAACGGATAAAACCTTCTTTTTCTGCTACAACTTGACGCTCTTGTGCAGTGGAAGATGCTGTTCCTCCAACGTGGAATGTACGAAGCGTAAGCTGAGTACCTGGTTCCCCGATCGATTGAGCAGCTACGATACCAACAGCCTCACCGGTACGTACTATATGCCCAGTTGCAAGATTCACACCATAACAAAGAGCACAAATACCATTTTCACTTTTACATGTTGTTGGTGTTCTAATAAATGCTGACTTTATCCCAGCCTCTGCTATCACTTTCGCACTCACTTCATCAATAAGTGTGCCTTCGGCAAAAAGGATCTCATTTGAGATCGGATCGATGATATCATCCGCAAGTACACGACCATTGAGTCTGTCTTCAAGAGATTCGATCAGTGTATTTTGATCTGAAATATCTGATATCTCAATCCCTTCGTGCGTATGGCAATCATGCTCGACAATTTTCACATTTTGTGCAACATCCACAAGCTTACGTGTCAAATAACCTGCATTCGCTGTTTTAAGAGCTGTATCGGCAAGACCTTTACGTGCACCGTGCGTTGAAATAAAGTACTCAATGACGTTAAGACCCTCTTTAAAGTTAGAGATAATTGGTGTCTCAATAATATCACCACTTGGCTTCGCCATAAGACCACGCATACCCGCAAGCTGACGAATCTGAGCCGCTGAACCCCTCGCACCAGAATCTGCCATCATATGGATAGAGTTAAATCCCTCTTTATCCGTTTGAACAAGTTCCATCATCTGTGAAGCAAGTGTATTGTTTGTATCTGTCCAAACATCAATAATCTTATTATAACGCTCTTGCTCTGTTAAAAGACCAGCTTCAAATTGCTTTTGAATCTCTATTACTCTATTTGTGGACTCAGTGATCTTTGCTTTTTTCTCAACAGGAACTCTAATATCATCAATAGAGATAGATACACCCGCTTCTGTCGCATTTTTAAAACCAATATCCTTAAGGTTATCCAAAAATGTTGCTGTAAGACCTATTCCACCATGTTTCTGAACATAATCAACTAGTTCATTGATCGCTTTTTTCTTCATAACGCGGTTCCAAAGATCTATAGGAACAAATTCAGGGATGATATCTTTTAAAAGAAGTCTTCCCGCCGTTGTATGAATAATTCTTCCATCAACTCTTGTTCTGATCTTTGCATGAATATCAAGTGCATCATGCTCAATCGCAATTTTCACTTCATCCACATTTCCAAAAAGTTTGTTCGAACCTTTTACGCTATTTTTCTCTAGTGACATATAGTAGATCCCAAGGACCATATCCTGAGAAGGAGTTGCAATAGCTTTACCAGATGCTGGTAGCAAGATATTCATAGACGCAAGCATCAGAATTTTTGCTTCTGCAATCGCTGCAGAACCAAGTGGAACGTGTACAGCCATCTGATCCCCATCGAAGTCGGCATTAAATGCAGAACATACAAGTGGGTGAAGTTGAATTGCCTTTCCATCGATCAGTTTCGGGTGAAACGCTTGAATAGAAAGCTTGTGAAGTGTCGGTGCACGGTTTAAGAGCACTGGATAGCCATCGACGATCTCTGCAAGACACTCCCACACCTCATTTGTTTTCTCTTCGATCATATTCTTCGCAGCTTTTACCGTAGTTGCATACCCTTTTTCTTCAAGTTTTGCGATCAAATGCGGTTTAAAAAGCTCTAATGCCATTTTCTTTGGAAGTCCACATTGATCCATACGTAAAGATGGTCCAACAACGATAACAGAACGTCCAGAAAAGTCAACACGCTTTCCAAGAAGGTTTTGACGAAAACGTCCTTGTTTCCCTTTGATGATCTCAGAAAGAGATTTTAAAGGACGTTTGTTCGCACCTTTTACAGCATTTGCACGACGACCGTTATCAAAAAGAGCATCCACAGATTCTTGAAGCATACGCTTCTCATTTCTTACAATAATCTCTGGCGCTTCAAGTTCTACAAGACGCTTAAGACGTTGATTACGGTTAATTACACGACGATACAGATCATTGACATCCGAAACAGCAAATTTTCCACCATCAAGTGAAACAAGTGGTCGAAGATCTGGTGGAAGTACAGGCAGAACGGTAAGCATCATCCACGCAGGATTATTCCCAGAATTTAAAAATGACTCAATAACTTTAAGTCTTTTTGCAATCGTTTTTCTTTTTGCTTCAGAGTTTGTAGCATCGATCTCTTCTTTAAGATGTGTGAAAAGATCTACAAGATCGATTGAGTCAAGAAGATCACGAACAACCTCTCCACCCATACGAGCTTTGAATCCTAATTCACCAAATCTTTGAACAAGCGTACGGTACTGCTCTTCATTTAAAACATCATATTGTAATACTGGTGTTTTCGCTTCAGCATCATAATATGCTTCCCCACCGCTCTCGACAATATATGCTTCGTAATAAAGTACACGCTCAAGGTCTTTCATCTTGATACCAAGAAGAGTACCAATACGAGATGGAAGTGAACTTACATACCAAATATGTGCAACAGGAGTCACGAGTTCAATATGCCCCATACGTGTACGACGTACTTTTGTGCTTGTTACTTCAACCCCACATTTTTCACACACTACACCTTTATAGCGCATCTTTTTATACTTCCCACAAAGACACTCATAATCCCTTACAGGACCAAATATCTTTGCACAAAACAAGCCATCACGCTCAGGTTTTAGTGTACGATAGTTGATTGTCTCAGGCTTCTTTACTTCACCGTGACTCCAAGACATTACCTTTTCAGGTGATGCTAAGCGGAATTGGATCTGCTTAATATCTTTTGGTCTATTATCTTCTGTAACTGCAACAGGTACTAATTTACTCATTATCTTCTACCTCGTCAAAAATCTCTACATCAAGAGCCAATGATTGTAACTCTTTTGTTAATACAAACAGTGTTTCTGGAATACCAGAAGCCGGCACTAATTCACCTTTAGTCAATGCTTTATATGCACGAACACGCCCGTCTACATCATCTGATTTAATTGTTAACATCTCTTTGAGAACTGCTGAAGCACCATATGCTTCAAGTGCCCAAACTTCCATCTCACCAAATCTTTGTCCACCAAAGAGTGCTTTACCACCAACTGGTTGTTGTGTAACAAGTGAGTAAGGTCCAGTTGAACGTGCGTGAATCTTCTCATCAACAAGGTGGTGAAGTTTAAGGATATACATATATCCAACATTTACACGCTCTTTGATCTTCTCACCAGTTTTCCCGTTGTAAAGAACAGTTTTACCATCTTGATCCATCTTCGCAAGTTCAAAAAGTTTATCGAACTCAACTGCATTTACACCCTCGAAAATAGGAGTAGCAAATTTTACACCTGCTGACCAATCACGTGCATATTTGAGGAATTTTTCATCACTCATCTCACCAATTACATGTGCAGCATTCATCATACCCGCTACATCTGCAATAGAGATCATTTTTGCACGAAGGTTGTCGATAAAATCTTTTTGCTTTGATTCAAATTGCTCTAAGATCTGATTTCCAAGCTCACGTCCAGCCATTCCTAGGTGCATCTCTAGAATCTGTCCGATATTCATACGTGATGGAACCCCAAGTGGATTCAGACATACATCTACGCTTCTTCCATCTTCCATATATGGCATGTCAACTTCAGGAACGATCGTAGAAACGATACCTTTATTTCCGTGACGCCCTGCCATTTTATCTCCAACTTTAAGCTGGCGTTTTGTAGCAATATACACTTTTACATACTTCACGACACCATTAGGGAGAATATCATCTTTTTCTAAAATAGAAAGCTTCTCTTCATGCTCATCACGGAAAAGTCTCTTTTGTTTTTGGAAATAGTTTTTCGTTTTGTTGTACTCAGCCTGGATCTCTTCGCTAAAAGATTTCACGATAGCGTTCATTGCAAAACGGTTTACCTCTACTAGATCTTCACCATTGATTGTATCTCCGGCTTTATACTCAGTATCTCCAACTTTGATATCAGAGATAAGTGGCTCTTTTGTTAAAAGCTTTGTAACTCTTAACATCTCCTCTTTATCGATCATAAGAAGTCTATCGTAGTGCTCACGCTCTAGATAATCACGTTCCTCTTTCTCAAGCTCAAGTGCACGAGGATCCTTATCGTAACCTTTTTTCGTAAAGATTTTGATATCTACAACAACACCTTCCATACTTGGAGCACAGTAAAGTGATTTGTTTACAACATGTCCAGCTTTTTCTCCAAAGATCGCACGTAAAAGTCTCTCTTCAGGAGTAGGTTTTACTTCACCTTTAGGGGAAACTTTACCAACAAGGATCATTCCACCTTTTACATAAGTACCAATTTTAACGATACCGCTCTCATCAAGGTGAGAAAGCTCATCATCTCTTACATTTGGAATATCACGAGTGATCTCTTCAACACCATGTTTAAGTTCTCTTGCTTCTACTTCTTTTTCGTAGATATGTACGGATGTAAAAGCATCTTTACGGATCAGCCTCTCAGAGATAACAATAGCATCCTCAAAGTTATATCCGTTCCACGGCATAAATGCAACCATTGCATTAACACCAAGTGCAAGCTCTCCTTGATCCATATTTGGACCATCTGCGATCACTTGACCTTTTCTTACCATATCGCCAACATTTACAATTGGCTTTTGTGCAAAAGATGTATTTTGGTTGGTACGTAGATTTTTTTGTAATGGATAGTAATCGATAAAGATCTCACCATCATCTTCACCCATCACATAAATGTGCTTTCCATCTACTTTTTCTACTCTACCTGCACGTGCAGCTTTCACACATTCCCAAGAATCACGAGCAACAAGTTTTTCAACACCCGTTCCAACCATTGGAGCTGTAGCACGTAAAAGAGGCACAGCTTGACGTTGCATATTCGATCCCATTAGGGCGCGGTTCGCATCATCGTGTTCAAGGAACGGAATCAATGAAGCAGCTACACCAACAACCATCGAAGAAGAAAGATCTGCGAAATCACAATCTGTTGCTGAACGCATAAAGATCTCACCATCCTGTCTTACAGTTACGATACTATCTACAAGTTGTCCATCTTTATCAAGTGCATTGGATGCAGCAGCGATAATTTTACCCTCTTCTTGTGTAGCAGTAAGATAAACGATCTCATCTGTAATCTTCCCATCTTTCATCACTTTATACGGTGCTTCAATAAAACCATGCTCATTTACCATAGAATATGTAGCTAAAGTATTGATAAGACCGATATTTTGACCCTCTGGAGTCTCAATCGGACAGATACGACCATAATGAGTCGGGTGAACGTCACGCACTTCAAAACCAGCACGCTCTTTTACAAGACCACCCTCTCCTAGAGCTGATAAACGACGCTTGTGCGTTACTTCAGAAAGTGGATTCGTTTGGTCCATAAATTGTGATAGTTGTCCACCTGAAAAGAACTCCATAATCGTCGATGTGATCATTTTTGAGTTGATAAGATCGTGTGGCATAAGCTCATTCATCGGTCCACTCATTGTAGAGAGTTTATCACGAATCGCTTTTTGCATCTTAATAAGACCATTATGAAGCTCATTGCCTAACAACTCACCAATCGAACGGATACGACGATTTCCTAAGTGGTCTCTATCATCAATATGACCTTGACCATTTTTAACTTTAATTACATATTTTACAGAATTGATAATATCTTCATGTGTTAAAACAGTTACATACTCAGGAATATTCATCCCAAGCTTATGATTCATTTTCATACGACCTACTTTTGTAAGATCATATCTCTCAGGATCAAAGAAAAGTTGATTTACAAATGCTTTTGCAGCCTCTTTTGTAACTGGCTCACCCGGACGCATCACTTTATAAACACGAATCGCCGCAAGATCGTTCTCATCTTCAATATCTTCTGTTTGTTTGAGAAGTTTTAATGAATCAGCGTCAGCATTGAATGCATTGATGATTGAACCATCCACACCCTCAGCTAAATCATTTGCGATTTTAAACTCAGTGATACCCATCTCAGTCATCTTTTTGAGTTTCACTTCATCAATATGTGTCATGGTATCAAATAGCACTTCGCCAGTTTCAGGGTCAATGATAGGCTCTGCTAAATAACGCTCCAAAAGCACCTCTAAAGGATATTGAACAACTTTTACACCATCATCAACAAACTTTTGTGCTTTCTTTGCCGAAAGTCTTTTACCATTTGCTACAAGCACTTTACCATTTACATCCATGAGGTCATAATCAATACGTGAAGTATAATCATTAGGATTGAAATTCATTGTAAACATATTATCTACAATACTAATTGTCTGTATCGGATAAAAGAGTTTCAAGATATCTTGTTTTGAGTAACCTAAAGCACGGAACATAATAGTAACAGGTACTTTACGGCGCTTATTAATTCTCATATATAGGATATCTTTTGGGTCATACTCAAAATAAAGCCATGAACCACGATCTGGAATAATTTGACCTGTATAGATAAGCTTATTGCCTGATGTAGCTGATTCTTCCTCTTTAAAGATAACACCAGGTGAACGGTGAAGCTGGTTTACAACAACTCTTTCAACACCATTAATGATAAAAGATGTTCTTTCTGTCATAAGTGGAATATCTCGAACAAAAATACTCTGTTCTTTAATATCTTTTACACCTAATTTTTCTTTGGTATTTTCATCTCTGTCCCAAAGTACGAGACGTGTTTTCATTCTGAGTGAAACTGCGTATGTAAGTCCTCTTTCCATACACTCTCTCACAGTGTACTTTGGCTTACCGACTTCACTGCCAAGATACTCTACAGTAAGTCTGTTTTGAGCATCATGAATAGGAAAAACTGATTGAAATACATTTTCAATACCACTAGTGGTTCTATTTTTATCTTCTAACATTAAAAAGTTATCATAAGAACTTTGTTGAAGTTGGAGTAGATTTGGTACTTCAATCTGTTGAGGAGTTTTAGAGAAGTCTACACGAAGACGATTTCCGGAGTATAAAGTGTTTAACATAGGCTACCTCGATGAGTTGTTAATTAGGACTTAATCTAAAGAGATTAAGTGTATCGTATCTAGGCGTCCCTAGATAGATTTGAATAAGTGCTTATAAACGACATAAGGGCACTTTTACAAGAGGATAAATATCCTATCGTAAAAGCACCCAAAAACGAGAGCCGAAGCTCTCAAGTAGAGAACACAGGAATAAATTCCTATGCAACCCCTCAAGGGGAATTATTTTACTTCTACTACTGCACCAGCTTCTTCAAGCTGTTTTTTTGCATCTTCTGCAGTTTCTTTATCTACACCCTCTTTGATTGTAGATGGAAGGTTTTCACATGCATCTTTTGCTTCTTTTAGTCCAAGACCAGTTAATGCACGAACTACTTTAATAACACCGATTTTCTTCGCACCAGCATCTGTGATAGTTACGTTGAATTCAGTTTGTTCTTCAGCAGCAGCTCCACCAGCTACAGCACCACCAGCAACTGCTACAGGTTGAGCAGATACACCAAATTTTTCTTCAAATTCTTTTACAAGTTCAGCTAATTCTAGAACAGAAAGTCCTGAAATAAACTCTAATACATCTTCTTTAGTTACAGCCATGTTAAGCTCCTATTTTAATTATTTTAAGATGATCTCTCATCATTGTTAGCTTTAAGTTTAGACTTAAGCTTCTTCTTCACGCTTTTGTCTTAAAGCGTCAAGTCCAATTGTAAAGTTTGCAATCGGTGCCATCCAAGTAGCAGCAAGCATTGCAAGCAACTCTTCACGACCTGGAAGTTTAGCGAATGCTTCAACTTTAGCAGCATCAGCAACTTCACGATCCACGTAAGCAGATTTAATTACAAATTTATCATTATCTTTAGCGAAATCAGATACTACTTTAGATGTAGCAACAGAATCACTACCCCATACTAAAATATTAGTATCTTTAATCTCTACACCAGTGAGCTCAGCATTAGAAAGTGCTATTGTTGCTAAAGTATTTTTAACAACTTGAACTTTTGCTTCTTTTGCACGAGCAGCTTTTCTTAAACCCTCTAGCTCAGAAACTGTTAATCCTTTATAATCACAAAAGATTACACTCTGCGCTTCTTTGAATTCACTAGAAAGTACTTCAATAATTTCAGCTTTTTGTGTTTTTGTCATAGAATATCTCCTTTCCAGACAACACTTCAAATAGGGAAATTAAGCTTTCGCCCCTATTATCTTCAGTCCATAAAATGCAGTTACCAAAGTTATTACCAGTAACTTAGAAGTGCTTTAGATCTAAAGCACGACTAAACCACTAACATCTCGCACAAAGGCGAGATATTAATTATTTAAGATCAGCTAGCTCTGTAATATCAAGTTTAAGAGCAGGACTCATAGTGAGTGAAAGAGCTCCATTCTTGATATAACGACCTTTAGCAGACGCAGGTTTTTGTTTATTAATAGCTTTTACGAAAGAGTGAAGATTTTCAGCGATTTTTTGCGCATCAAAACTTACCTTACCGATTCCAGCATGGATGTTCCCTTTTTTATCAACACGGAATGCTACTTGACCACCTTTTACGTTTTTAACAGCAGTTGCAACGTCTGGTGTAACAGTTCCAGTTTTAGGGTTAGGCATAAGACCTTTTGGCCCTAAAATACGACCAATTTGACCAACAAGTCCCATACAATCAGGTGCAGCTACAACCACATCAAAGTTGAATACACCCTCTTTGATTTGTGCTACTAAATCATCAGTACCAACGATATCAGCTCCAGCAGCTTTTGCTTCATCTGCTTTTGCACCTTTTGCAAATACTGCAACACGTACAGTTTTTCCAGTACCGTGTGGCAATACGATAGCACCACGAACCATTTGATCCGCATGTCTTGGATCAACATTTAAGTTTAATGCAACTTCAACAGTCTCATCAAACTTTGCACTTTTTAAATCTTTAATAGTTTCAGAAGCCTCTGCTACTGTGTACGATTTCGTAGTATCGATTTTTTCAATTAGTTGTTTATATCTTTTGCTCATTCTCAAATTCTCCTATAAATTCTTCCACACTTCTTTTGTATCACTGTGGTTCGTGATTGGGTTTATTGATTAATCTACGATCTCTACACCGATTGAACGAGCAGAACCAGCGATAGTTTTCGTAGCTACTTCTTTGTCATCAGTATTTAAATCTTGAATTTTCTGCTCAACAATTTCCATGAGTTGTGCACGCGTTATCTTACCAACTTTATTTTTCAAAGGATTATCCGTCCCTTTTTTAAGTCCTGCTGCCTTCATGATAAGTGCAGATGCAGGTGGTTGTTTTGTAATAAAAGAAAAACTTTTATCAGAGTATACAGTAATAATTACTGGTACTTTGAATCCCATTTTATCTTTTGTTTTTTCATTGAAAGCTTTACAGAATTCCATGATGTTAACACCACGTTGTCCTAAAGCAGGTCCTACTGGTGGAGCTGGGTTAGCTGCGCCGGCTTGAATTTGTAGTTTGATGTAACCAGAAACTTTTTTTGCCATTTTTTTTCCTTTTTAGATTTAAATTATTTTTTCAACTTGCGTGTATGAAATATCCACTGGAGTTGCTCTACCAAATATTGATACATTTAGTTTGAGTGTCCCATGTTCTAAGTCATACTCATCCACAGTTGCAGTAAAGTTAGCAAATGGTCCATCTATAATACGAACCATCTCACCATTATCAAAAAATACTTTTGGTTTTGGTGCTGCACGATTGTTAACACGGTCTAAGATTACACTAATATCATGGTCACTTAATGGTGTAGGAGTATTCCCCTCACCAATAAACCCAGATACCTTTGGAAGGGACTGGATAAGGTGCTGAATCTCAGTGTTTAAATCAATCTTAGCAAAAACATATCCAGAGTAAAGTGATCTCTCAGATACCTTCTTTTTTCCCTCTTTTACTTCAATTACATCTTCAGTAGGAACGATAACTTCTGTAATTGCTTCTTGAAGACCCATCTCTTCAATCATATTAAGTATCGCTAAGCGAACTGTTCTTTCGTTTCCATAGGTCTGAATAGAGTACCATTTGTGTGCCATTTTTACTCCTTAACCTAAGATTGCTGACATAATAGAAGACATCATCAAGTCAACTAAAGCTAAAAAAGCAGCTATAACAGCTACAACTATAACTACAGCGATATAAGCTTGTTTTACTTGTCCCTTAGTAGGAAAGATTACTTTGCTTAACTCTGCTTTTGCATTTCTTATATGTGAACTTAATTTCATTATCTCTTTTCCTACACTACATTAATTATTAATAATACTCTGAAGTAGTATTAATAATTGATGTGGCAGGCGAAGAGGGACTCGAACCCCCAGCCATCGGATTTGGAATCCGGCGCTCTACCATTGGAGCTATTCGCCTAAAAAAAACTAAGTCAAAGACTTAGTTTAAACTAAAATATTATAATTTCATCTCTTTGTGAACAGTATGCTCACGACAAAATTTACAATATTTTTTTACTGAAAATTTTTCAGTATGAGTTTTTTTATTTTTACTAGTGTGATAGTTACGACGAGTACACTTCTCACATCCTAGGTGTATAGTTTCACGCATTATTAAACCTTATTTGGTAATTTGGGAAAACCCAAATTACGCAAGAATCTCAGCTACAACACCAGCACCAACAGTTCTTCCACCCTCACGGATTGCGAACTTAGTACCTTTTTCCATAGCAATTGGGTGAATTAATTCAACCGTAATACTTACATTGTCACCTGGCATAACCATCTCAGTACCTTCTGGTAAAGTAATTGCACCTGTAACGTCTGTAGTACGAACATAGAACTGTGGTCTATAGTTAGTGAAGAATGGTGTATGACGACCACCCTCATCTTTACTTAATACATAGATCTCTGCAGCGAATTTTGTATGAGGAGTAATTGTACCTGGCTTACAAAGTACTTGACCACGCTCAACATCATCTTTAGCGATACCACGTAAAAGAATACCACAGTTATCTCCAGCAACACCTTGCTCCATCTCTTTACGGAACATCTCAACACCTGTAACAGTTGTTGTCTGAGTATCACGGATCCCTACGATTTCGATATTCTCACCAACTTTAACAGTACCACGCTCAATACGACCTGTTACAACAGTACCACGTCCAGAGATTGAGAATACATCCTCAACTGGCATTAAGAAATCTTTATCAGTTTGACGCTCTGGCTCTGGGATGTATGCATCTACTTCAGCCATAAGTTTAACGATCTTTTCTGACCACTCACCAAGAGTACCAGTTTTTGCCTCTTCAAGTGCTTTAAGCGCAGAACCTGCAACGATTGGAGTATCATCACCTGGGAAATCATAAGTATCTAAAAGCTCACGAATCTCCATCTCAACTAACTCTAAAAGCTCTTCATCATCAACCATATCTTCTTTGTTCATGAAAACAACGATGTATGGTACACCAACTTGTTTTGAAAGAAGGATATGCTCACGAGTTTGTGGCATTGGGCCATCCGCTGCTGATACAACTAGAATAGCACCGTCCATTTGAGCAGCACCTGTAATCATGTTCTTAACATAATCCGCGTGACCTGGACAGTCAAC
>JAGGTH010000110.1 GCA_021163845.1 Helicobacteraceae bacterium
TTTTATAAGATTGGCTTAAGAATAGTTCCCTAATAATGCTCCCAGTACTCAGATAAGAAAAATTTATCTGGGAACATATTTTTTTGAAGAATCGTAAGGAGTACGAATGAAATTAGGTAAATTAAGTTTAATAGCTGCGTTAGCATTATCATCAACTTTATATGCTGAGAGTGATATGAAAGTGAGTGGTCATGCAAAACTTTGGTATCAAACAATGGATCATGGTGGTATTAATGATAAAGGTCTTTTTAGTTATGACAGTGCAGCTGGTAATGAGTGGGGAGATCTAGGTGTACAACTTAAAGCAACAGGTAGCTTTAATGACCATATTACTTATGGAGTAGCACTTAATGGTGTAACTTCTTTGGGTCTAGAAAATCACCTTGTTGGCGCTGAGACAACACGTAATAACTGGACTACAAATACTGGTGGTGTTAATGGAACTTCTTCTCAACCATTTTGGTTCCACGAAGTTTTTATCAATTATAAAGCAGCGGAAAACACAAATGTAAAACTTGGTCGTCAAGAACTTGATACACCACTTGCGTTTACTGAAAAGTGGAATGCAACATCTAACTCTTTTGAAGCTCTTGTAGCTGTGAATTCAGATCTTCCTGATACTACATTGGTAGCTGCTTGGATATCAAAAGGAAATGGTGCAACATCTTCAATAGCTTCAGCACCACAAGTTTTTGGTGCTGAAACACAGTTTAATGGCTATATGAGATACAACGAACTTGGTAACAAAGGTGGAGCACTTGCAGTTGCTGCTATTAATAATAGTATTCAATCTTTACCATTGCAAGCGTGGATCTATCATATTCCTCAAGTAGCAAACGCTATATGGGTTCAGGCGGATGCTTCTGCTAAAGATATGGGACCACTTAACAGTGCTTCTTTACAAGTGATTGGTGCAAGTATTGGTACGCAGGGTGCGGCAGAAGATGCTTTAAAAGCAGATGCATTTGGTACAGGTAATATAAAAACTGGCGATACAACAGCCTTAGCTGCAAAAGTTGCTATGAGTGCAGGAATGTTCAATGCTTATGCAGCATTTTCTACGATCTCTGAGGGTAATCTACCTGTAGCAAATACAGCGACAAACTATAAAAAGACAAAGCTTCCAACAGCATCAATCTTTAGTGATGGTATGGTAGCAGCACAACCTGATACAACATCATTCAAAGTTGGAGCTGGTGCGAAATTTGATGGAGTTGGTACATTAGCTGTATCTTATGCTTCTTATGATGTTGGTAAAAATGCAGGATACCAAAATCCAAATGTAAATTCAGGTGGTCCAGCTTCTATGGGATTTATTGCACAAAATATTGTTCAAGATGATATTGACCTTAGAGAGATCGATGTTGTTTTCAAAACAAAAATCAAAGATATTGATGTAGCAGCAATGTATATTGATGTTGATAAAACATATGTACCAGGTGGTGCTAACTATGGGACATATGACAACAAAATCGTTCGTATCGTAGCTACACTTAATTTCTAAAATTTCTTATCACTCCTTTTCTGCCTCCATTGGGGGCAGAATTATCCTTATTCTTATCCTTAACGATAGAGATCCAAGACTCCTTAACCTTGGATCTCTTTTTTTCTCACTTTAAATTTTTCTCTGATTTTTTATTTTTATGTGTCATTGTACGGACTGAAGTCCGTGTTACGGGAGTTTGTAACACAGGCTTTAGCCTGTAGGAATTGCACTCTGTGTTACGCTATATTCTGTAAGATCTCTTGTGTGATTGTTTCTATAGATTGTGTAGCATCGATCTCAACGAGTTCTAGACCCAGCAAGTTTGCAGCTTCTATGATCGCATCTTGGATCTTTAGGAGGTATTCACTTCCACGAAGCTCTATGCCATCGAGCTCTTTTTGCGAGAGTCTATATTCAAGCTCCTCTTTACTCAGACGAAGTAAAAATACTTTTTGTGGATAGATCTTGTCTGTAGCAAAATCATTGAGCGCGACTAGGTCTGTTTTGGATATTTCTCCTTGGGTCAGCGCATAGGCGACGCCACTCACCGCACTTCTATCTGAGATGATCATCCGATCAAGATTTGGCTCTATCACCTCTTTGATATGTTCAGCGCGATCCGCAAGAAAGAGAAGAAACTCCGCTTTTTTACTTTGGGCTCTTGCACTCAGTACCATCTCACGGATATCGCGACCTATGGATGTAGCACCTGGCTCTTTGGTGATGATGGCATCGCAAAAGTGCTCTTGAAGTCTTGCGATCTGCGTACTCTTTCCCGCTGTATCGATCCCCTCTATTGCAATGTACATGAGTTCATACTCCTGATGATCTTTTGTACCTCTGTAGGGAGGAGGTGTTCTGTTTTGGCATTAAATTTGAGGAGATTGCGTACAATAGAAGAGCTGATAAATGCGTGCTGGAGTTTTGGCATAAGATAGACAGTTTCAATAGTCGCATCGAGTGAGTTATTGAGATATCCTAGTTGGAGTTCGTACTCAAAATCACTCACAGCGCGTAGACCACGAATGAGAATCCCTGCATCGTGCTCATGCGCTAGTTCTACGGTGAGGTTATCAAAGCCTACGACTCGTGCACCTTTGAGTGGGGCGATGGCAGCTTCTACCATCTCGATACGTTCATCGAGTGTAAACATCGGCTTTTTATCTTGTGAGAGTGCTACAGCGACGATCACTTCATCAAAAAGGTTGAGCGCTCGCTCTATGATGTCAAAGTGTCCGTTGGTGATCGGATCGAAGGTTCCTGGGTAGAGAGCTATTTTTCTATTCACGTTTATTCCCATCTTTTGTAGAGATTATTTTCTATTCCAAGCAGATCAAACCATTTGCCTATGAGAAAATCTTCCATATCCTCTAAGCTTTGTTGCTCAGAATAATACGCCATCACAGGAGGGGCGATCACCACTCCTAGTGAGGCGAGTTTGTGCATATTTTCAAGTGCTATGGCAGAAAAGGGCATCTCTCTTGGAGCTAAAATAAGCTTTTTTTGCTCTTTGAGCATCACACTTGCACAGCGTGTGATAAGATTGTCAGAGATACCACAAGCAATCTTTGCAAGCGTATTCATACTGCACGGCACGATGATCATCGCATCGACTCCAAAGGAGCCTGAGGCGATACTCGCGGAGATCGTATCATTGAAGTGCTGTGTGACTTGCATCTCTTTATCGAGTACGATCTCTGAGTTGTGAGACATCACAAGGTGTTTTTCTACTGTATCAGGGAGGAGGCGAAGTGTCTTGAGTCCTAGATTGACCCCACTTGCTCCGCTGATAGCGACGACGATTTTTTTCATCTCTCTTGTATCTCCACTCTGTTTTTATCCACAACTCTTGCACGAAATATCTTGCCCTTGCTGTTTTGTATCGAAATTATATCGTTTCGTTTGCCATTTTGTAAGGCTTCGGCGGCAAAAATGATGCTCATCGCTCCATTTTGAAGGGTGACATTGAGTTTTGTACCGCGTACGATGAGATCAAGACCCTCTACATCCCTCGTAGTGATCACCTCATTTTCTGGGATTACTTGTTTGGCTTGGAGGCTATGTTGACGTAGAGATTCTATAGGTAAAGCTCGGTATCTATCAAGGGGTCGTTTTTGTATTTTGGTATTAAAAGCACTCAGTTCCTCGTTGCGATCGATCCTTTTTTTAGAGAGAAGTGTATCGATGGTAGCGATAAGTGTAAAATCAAAGAAGATCTTTTTGCGATCGAGTGTCTCTACATGAAGCACACCATTGTTGGTGAGATAGCTACGAGGGTGAAGTTCCACCTTGTATTCACTTGGCAAACCCTCTACAAAACCACGAGGGTGGATACGAATCTCTTGGATCTCTATAGATTTGTAGTGTTTTTTATAAAACTCCTCTATTGCCTTTTTGATAGGATCTGTGTCGATAGGACTTTTTTTGACAAAGTTGATATAGCGAGAGTTAGTTTCAAAATCTTTGAGACCATGTTTTTTCAGATCTTCTAAAAGGTCTTCGGCTTTGATGCGTAAAGAGTAGCGTGATGGCTCTATAGTGTAGAGGTGGATATCTTTTTTGGGATCGCCTTGGATGTGGGAGAGATAGATGCTATCACTCTCTACATAGATCAGCTCAGGGATAAGTGTTTTTGCTTCAAGCAAACCCAGAGTGAGCCAAAGCAAAAAGAGTATCTTGTTAAGCATCCAATCTCTCTTTTTTCTCTTCATTTTTTTTGATATGTAGTGCAGATTTTGCCATGATATGTGCGCTTATAGGTGCGGTGATAAACAAAAAGAGGGTGATGAGGATCTCATGGAGACTCAAACCCTCATGTTGTGAGCTAAAGTAAAGCGAAGAGGCGATAAGGAGTGCGCCTACACCAAGTGTGGTCGCCTTGGTCGGACCATGCAAGCGTGTAAAAAAATCAGGGAGTTTTACAAGCCCTATAGAACCCACAAGGGTAAAAAAAGCACCAATAAATACAAGAGTCGCTATCAAAATTTCCATCTTCTCTCCTTATTCAATAATATCACCACGAAGCAGATATTTACTCAGGGCGAGGGTGCTCACAAACCCCATCACAGCAATAAGCAATGCTGACTCAAAGTACAGGGAGTTTTCAAGATACAAGCTTAACATAATAAACAGGGCAATCGCATTGATATAGAGTGTATCAAGAGCTAAGATCCTATCTGAGACACTCGGACCAAGGATAAGTCGGTAGAGATTGAGCAAAAGAGCGATGGTGACCATAGTAAATGCAAGAGGTAAAATAAACGCTAACATTGGACAAACACCTCCATGAGTGGTTTTTCATATCTTTGATGGATATGTGCTATCACCTTCTCTTTATCTTGGGCACTGAGTGCATGGATGAGTAGCGTACTTTGATCAACACTCAGATCACAGCTTACCGTTCCCGGGGTCAAAGAGATGGTACTTGCTAGGACACTGATGCCAAGTTGGTTTTGGATACTCAGTGGATAGGTGATAAAGCTTGGATGTAGGTTTTTATTCTCCCCCAAAACTTGCAGAGCTACGGTGATGTTTGCCACAACGATGTCATAGAGTAAAATGGCAATAAATCGAAGAAACACAAAAGGCTTTTTGATACAGATATGCTCAGGCCAAAAGCTTGCACTCATGTAGGGAATAATAAGCCCCAAAAAAGCACCCAAAAGAAGGTGTCCAAAAGAGAGAGTATTGTTGAGTAAAAGCCACGCAACAAGGAGCGCTAAGCTGAGGAGAGGGTGTGGAAAAAACTTTTTCATTCTGTCATCTCCTTGAGGTGAATTATCTCTACTGCCGTCTGTGATAAAAACTCCATAATAGGATGTGCAAACACAACAAGCAATACACTTAAAAATAGTAAAAAGAATATACTCAGCAGCGAGCGTCTATGAAGTACTGTGGCAACCCCTTCATGCTCAAACTTTTGCTCATAAAAGAGACTTGAACCTGTGCGTGCGAGAGTGATGAGAATGAGCAGAGTACTTGTGAGCACAAGGGTAAAGATCATCGCTTGTTGGGAGTTTTGTATCGCGGCATCGAGCAGCATCACTTTGGCAAAAAAACCTGCAAAAGGGGGGAGCCCAGCAATAGCGAGCGCATAAGCAAAAAAGAGCCCTCCAACCAATCGAATATGGGGGAGAATGTTTTTGCGTGCTAAGAGATCGGCAAAGAGGAAAAAACCTCCTGCGATGAGTGTAGAGTGGATGGTATAATAGATCACTGCACTTATCGCTTCTTGGGTATTTATCCCTAGAAGTATCAACAACATAGAGATTGAGACAAGTACGAGATAGCCTATTTTGTTCTTAAGTGAGTGTGCTGCCATCACTCCAAGAGTGGAGATGATAAGACTCAGCAGACCAAGGTTAAGCACCCATGGGATGTAGTAATAACTTAGCTCTCCCGCATCTGCGCCAAAGAGTGTGCCATGCACGCGCAAGATCGCATAGATCCCCACTTTGGTGAGGATAGCAAAGAGTGCTACGACGGGCGCAGAGATACTGCTGTAGGTATGTACAAGCCAAAAAGAGAGAGGAAACATAGCTGCCTTGAGTCCAAAGACCACAAGAAGAAGAAGCCCTGCTGCGGCTACAAGGCCTACATCTGAATTTGGTAAGCTAGAGATTTTAAGGGCAAGATCTTCGATATTGAGCGTGCCTAAAACTCCATAGAGTGTTCCTATTCCCAGTAAAAAGAGAACAGAACCTACCAGATTAAGGATCACATAGTGCAGACCCGCCTTGACACGCTCCTCCTTGTTACCATGAAGAATAAGGCTGTATGAAGCGATAAGAAGGATCTCAAAAAAGACAAAAAGATTAAAAAGATCTCCCGTAAGAAAAGCACCGTTTATTCCAAAAAGCTGGAGCCAAAAGAGGGGATGAAAGTGTAGAGACTTTGTATCCATTCTCTCAAAGAGTGCGTAAGAAAAAGCTCCAAGAGCTAAGAGGGAGGTAAGCAAGACCATCAAGGCAGAGAGTTTGTCTAAAACCAGCGTGATACCATAAGGAGGCTCCCATCCACCGAGGGCATAGACCGTAGCACTTGTATGAAAAGTGGAGTTGAATGCTACGAGATTGACAAAGAGCAAAAGAAGTAAAAATCCTACAGAAAACCATCTTTGGGTATTGATACCAAGGCGTTTGAACATCAGGGTAAATATGCCCGCAAGAAGAGGCACAAGTAGAGGATAGAGTGGAAGATGGGAGATCATAGTTTTGGCTCCTCTTTGATCTGTTCTTTGCCATCGACATGATCGTTGCCTAGCTGTGCTTTTGCTTTGAGTGAAAGGATAATTACAAAGGCACTCATGCTAAAACTGATAACAATCGCTGTAAGTACGAGAGCTTGCGGGAGCGGATCGGTATAATGTGTGATCTGCTCATTGTAAATTGGGGGCTGATTGATAGAAAGACGACCCATTGCGAACAAAAAGAGATTTGCCGCATAAGAGAGGAGGGTAAGTCCCAATACAACAGGATATGTACGTGCACGAAGTGCCAAGAAGATACCAGTACCTGTAAGTGTGGCGATGATGAGAGCCAAAAGGAGTTCCATAGTTATTTTCCTTTTCTGTTTGTTTTACTTGCATGGGTGCTGATCTGTCCTAGCTGGATCAAAATAAGCACGGTAAAACCAACCACGACCATAAACACACCAATATCAAAAACAAGTGCACTCGCAAGCTCGAACTCGCCGATAAGAGGTAAGGAGACGTGGGTAAAGGCAGAACTTAAAAACTCATGACCTAAAAAGAGTGGAACTAAACCTGTCAATGTAGCGATTAGTAAGCCTAGTGAGATAAAAATATGTTTTTTAAAGCTGAGTCTCTTTTGTGTCCATGCGATACCGTTGGCAAGATATTGCACGATAAGTGCCACAGCGGCAATAAGCCCTGCGATAAAGCCACCTCCTGGAAGATTGTGTCCACGCAAGAAGATATAAACACTCACCAAAAGCATGAGTGGAAAAAGGAGGCGTGTAAGTGTAGCTATCATTGGCGGATGACTTTGAAGTGAATAGAAAAAACCTCTCTCGTCAACATTGGCAGCATTAAGACGAAGCCCTTGAAGCATACTAAATATACCAAGACCTGCAATCGCTAAAACACTGATCTCACCAAGAGTATCAAAGGCTCTAAAATCAACAAGGATGACGTTTACGATATTACTTCCACCCGCACCACTCAGAGCGTTTTGGATGTAATAATCACTGATAGGATCATAGTCACGTGAGAGTACTGCGAGTGTAAGTATAAAGACTCCAACAGCCCCAAGGGAGGCTATCAAAACGTCACGACCAATGTGCAAGGAGGAGGACTCTCTTTGCGCCCTTTGAGGAAGGTAATAGAGTGCCAAGAGGATAAGAACGACGGTTACAACCTCCACGCTGAGTTGTGTGAGTGCGAGATCAGGAGCGGAAAATTTCACAAAGATCAAAGAGATGATAAGTCCTATCACACCAAGGACTACGAGTGCAACGAGTCTTTTGTGGTGGAGAACTACAGTTGCAAGAGCGCTGATGATCAAAATTGCACTTACTGCGATACTGATCCAGTCCAGTGGTAAAAACATACGTGCGCCCAAAAGAGGTGTATCTCCATAGCTTAGTCCTGCAAAAAGGCTGAAAAAAGCGAACAAAAAAAGCCACGCAAGCATTGTTTGCAGCGAAGAGGTTTGAAGTGTGGATGTGGTAAAACGTGCAAAAGAAAAAAGACTCTCAAGAGCTTTATTAAAAGGGATTCTTGCATCTATACTTGAGAGGTTTTTGTGGTAAGAAGCAAAAACTCTTTGACGTTTGATATAGAGGAGTATCCCCCCAGCAAAGGCGATAAAGCTCATCAAAAGGGGTAGGGTAAATCCATGCCACAGAGCTAGGGAATAGTGAGGGGCTTCACTTTGCAAGGATGCGACGACGGCATTTGAGAGTAGAGGTGCTACGCTTAGCATCGGGAAGGTTCCGACAATAAAACAGATAAGTACGAGAAGATCAACTGGGAGTTTCATAAAATGTGGTGGTTCGTGAGGTGTTTTTGGGAGCTCTTTGGATGTTTCACCAAAAAAGACTGCATGGATAAAACGGATCGAATATGCCACAGAAAAAATAGCTGCTAGAGTGACTAAAAAGGGGAGCATAAGATTTAAGAGCGTGACATTTTCTAAGGTACGCTCAAAAAACATCTCTTTGCTTAAAAATCCATTGAGCAAAGGCACACCAGCCATTGCAGATGCGGCTATCATCGCTAAGGTTGCGGTATGTGGCATAAAAGCAAAAAGCCCACCAAGTTTTTTCATATCGCGCGTGCCACTCTCATGGTCAATGATCCCTGCAACCATAAAGAGTGATGCTTTGAAGGTCGCATGGTTGATGATGTGAAAAAGAGCAGCCACGGTAGCAAGGGGTGTAGAAAAACCAAATAAAAGGGTAATGAGCCCAAGATGGCTAATAGTGGAGTACGCCAAAAGGCCTTTGAGATCATCTTTGAAAAATGCCACAAAAGAGCCTAAAAGCAAGGTTAAAAGTCCTGCTCCCGATACGAGTGCGATCCATTCATTTGTGCCACTCAGTACTGGATAAAAACGCGCTAAGATAAAAAGCCCTGCCTTGACCATTGTCGCAGAGTGTAGATAGGCTGAAACAGGAGTCGGAGCAGACATTGCATGAGGGAGCCAAAAATGAAAGGGAAACTGTGCAGACTTGGTGAAAACACCTAAGAGTACAAGCAAAATAATAGGAGTGTAGAGACTATTCTCTTGAATGAGTCTGCCACTCGCTAAAACATCTGTGAGGTTATAACTCCCCACGACATGACCTAAAAGAATCATAGCCCCAAGCATAGCAAGTCCACCCATACCTGTGAGGGTAAGTGCGAGCTTGGCGCCCTCGCGCGCTTCTTCTTTGTTTTGCCAATAGCTGATAAGTAAAAAAGAGCTCAGCGATGTAAGTTCCCAAAACACCATAAGTAAGAGGATGTTTTCAGATAACACAACACCTAGCATCGATCCCATAAATAAAAGTAGTTTGGAATAAAAACGTCCCATACAGTCCTCTGCACTAATATAATAGCGTGCGTAGACGATCACTAAAATACCGATAATAAGGATGAGAGAGGCGAATAAAAAAGAGAGTCCATCAAGACGTAGAGCAAAATCAAGACCAAGATGGGGAAACCAAGACCATGTTTGTATAAATATTTTGGAGTCAAAAAGGACATGGTCTGAGTAGCCAAAAAGGATCAATGTAGCGAAAAGAGTGACTACTCCTGCTCCCCATGCACTTGCTGCGCGACTCAGTTTTGAAAGCAAAGCAACAAGGAGAGAGCCAAGAAAAGGAAGAAGTAAAAGAAATACCAGATCAAGACCTTCAAACCCCATTAGAATCCCTTTAAAAATTTTAAAATGATACTAGCAAAAAGAGTATTAAAGCTCAATGAGTTTTTCAAACATCTCTTTGATCTCCATCTCATGTGAGATCAGAAATATCTGTCTATATTGCTCTTTGAGCGTGTGAAATGCTTCGAGTATCTCTAGTCTTCGTGCTTCATCTTGACTTCCAAATACCTCATCAAAGGCGAGGAATTCTATCGTTTTGGCACCGCTGAGTTCGGTGAGAGTTTTGGAGATAGCGATGCGTAAGACGAGGTTGGCAAGATCGATCTCTCCTCCGCTAAAGCGCTCTATTTGATATCTTTGTCCATCTTCATAGATGAAAAAATCAAACTCATTATCCACTTCGATATGTTGGTATTTCCCTTTGGTGATACGTGCGAACATTTGTGAGGCGATATCTGAGATACGGGGTGTGATTTGGGCATTTAGTTTGCTTTTAAATGCGATGAGGCTCTGTTTGATCTTCTCATAGTCTTTGAGATCACTCTCTTTTGTGGAGAGCTTTTTCTTTTGTGCGTCGTTGTATGTCAGCGCACTTTGTAGGGTTTGAGTCTCTCCACCAAGGGTTGCGCTGAGTACTTTCATCTCATTTATTTGAGAAGATCTTTTCTCTTTCTCTTCATCGAGCTTGTTGCAGAGTTGTTTGTGTGTTTCATGCTCTTGTGGATCATAGAGTACCTCTTTACTCTTTTGTTCATTCGCTTGGGATGTAGCGAGAAGTTGCGCCATCTCTTGTTCTATCTCTTGAGATTCTTTTGTTACATCCCAAGCTCTTTTGAGCTCTACTTCTAGATCAGAAATATGTTTGGCGTGGACTTGCAGTTCTTTGTAACGGTTGTAAAGAGTTTGATGGGCTGTCTCATCATAGTGCAACTCCTCTAAAACTTTAAGCTCCTCATTGTTTGCTTTGCCTTTTTGCTCAATTTTTGCAAAATACTCTTTGGTCTCTTGGAGATCTTTTTGTTTACTTTGGATGAGTCTGAGTTGTGTCAGAGTTTCTAGATATTCTTTATTGTCTTGTTCTACCTCAAGTTCGAGTTTTTCTCTGTTTTGTAGTACTTGCGTAAGCTGTTTTTCTAGCTCGAGGAGTTTTGTCTCATGGACTTGATGTAGACTCAAAGAGAGTGAAGAGAGAACATTGTCATACTCTTCTAAAAGTGGACGGGTACATGTAGGGCAAGCAGACTCTTTTCCAAGCTCAGTGATTTTTTTAATCTTTTGTGTGAGAAGCTCTTTTTGTTTTTCTTCACTCGCACGCTCGCTTTTGAGTTCCTGTTCTGTTTTACGTAGCTTTTCAAGGCTTTGTTTTTGTAGCTCTAGTTTTTGAAGGTTTTGCTTGGACTGCTCTTGGAGCCTTACGTAGTTCGCACACTCTGCTTTGAGTTTCGCGATATCAGCTCGTAGCTTTTTATATTGCTCGCGAAGCTCCTGTTGCTCTTTGAGCAGAGACTCTTTTTTGAGCTTTTTAAGTTTGAGTTCATTTTGCTCTTCAAGAGTTTTTTGCAGGGTTTCAAACTCTGCTTTGAGTGGGAGGAGTTTGGTGAGTTCTGCTTGTTTAAGTGTGAGTGATCTTTGCTCCTCTTGAAGTTTCTTGTGTCGCAACTCTTTGGATGTAAGGGATTGTTTGAGAAGCTCTTGTTCGTTTTGGAGTTTTTGTTTTTGCTCTTTTGTCTGGCTGAGTTTTTCTAAACGTTCTTTTGCCTGTGCGATCTGTGTTTGTAAAACCTCTAAAGCGCTGCTTTGTTCTAAGAGTTGCTTTTGTAAAAGCTCTTGCTCTTTTTGCTTCTCTTGGATCAGTTTTGTTTTTGCTTCAAGCTCATCTTTGCCTAAAAGCACCTCTGCAAAGGATGTGATCTCACGCTTGAGTGAGCGGCTTTTTTCAACGAGACTATTCTCGATAGAGTCAATTTTTTCTAAACCTAAAAGACGTCGTATCATCTTTTTACGATCTTCATTTTTGAGCGTACTGAGACTTGTAAGCTCTTTTTGTGAAGCAAAGAGGGTGTGCATAAAGGCATCTTTACTCATCTGTGTAAGCTTGATGATCGCTGTGGTGCACTCTTTGGCTCCGGATGTGATGAGCGCATCATTCTTATAGAGTTTGGCATTTGCTGTGAGTGCTTTGCCTCGAAACTCACGTATGATCTTATAAAGCGCACCCTTGGATTCAAACTCAAGCTCTACAAGGACAACATCCTTAGAACTTGCAGATGAATTGCGAATAAGCTCTTTAAATCCTTTATTTTTAAGCTCCCCATAAAGAGCAAAAAGGATCGCTTCAAAGAGGGTGGATTTGCCGCTTCCATTTTTCCCAATGATACCGATAAGCCCTTCACCGAACTCTTGATCGAAAAGCTTGTACTTTTTGAAGTTTTCAAGGTGTAATCTAGAGAGAATCATTCTCTTGCTCCTCATACTCATAAAAGAGCGCATCGACCTTATTTTTGAGTCGTTCAAACTCTTTGGCATCACTCTCTGCCTTGAGGTGTTCGAGAAAATACTCCTGCAAAGAGAGTGCCTCGATCGCTTCAAGGGACTCAGAACTCTCTTGTGAGACAAATCTGCGCGAGATGCTTACATCCAAAGCCTCACTAAAGAGATCTTTGATCTGCTTGTTGGAGATATCGATCGATTGGAGTGGGGTGAGATTGAGAAGCTTCACCTCTACGATCGAATCTTTGGTATCACTTGTATCAATGTGCTCAAGAGACTCTTCAAAAGAGCGACAATCGATCTCTTTGGTGCACACTTTGCGAATAGAGATCTCTTTGTACTCTACATCCAAAGACTCTCCTAGTGTAGCTACTATAAAACCTTTGGAGTTTCGTTTATCATTTAAGCTTGTGCGCTCGGTCGAACCGCTGTAATAGACATTGGGATGTTTGCCAACCGAACCAAAACCGTGCCAATGACCAAGAGCGACATAATCCATCTTCTCAAAAAGATACTCTTTCTGTTTTGGAAAGACCCACTCGCCAAACTCCTCCATCAAGTAATTGCCACCCACACTACAGTGCATCATCATGATGTTTTTTTTCTCTGTATCAATGTGGCTTTCTATCTTGTCTATCTCATCGAGGGCCTTAGTGTCATCATTCATATGTGGCAAGGTGTGAAAGATCACATCGCTAAACTCTATCTTCTTGTAGCATTGCTCATAGGAGAGATAGATGTTTTGATAATCCTCAAAGATCTTGAGAATAGGGGAGCTTAGTTGTGTTCGTGGCGTAGAGTGGTTTCCTGCGATCATGATGCAGGGAATTGCAAGATCGTTGATGATCTTAAACTGTTTGAGCGCAAAAGTGATAGCGCGATTAGAAGGACTAGAGCGGTGAAAAAGGTCTCCAGTATGGATAATATAATCAGGACGAAGCGTTTGAATAGAAGTGACAACTTGCTCAAAAGCATCATAAAAATCTGCTTCTCTTTGGTTGATGTTGTCATTACTGAGCACCTCAAGGTCGCTAAATCCGAGGTGGGTATCACTAAAATGGAGTATTTTCAAAAAGGGTTCCTAGTTGTTACGAGCTATTTTAATTCATTTTAACACAAACATAGAGAGAGTATCAAGACTCTTGTGCTATGATTTCAAAAAAATTACAGGAGAATATTTATGTTACATGAATATCGCGACATTATTACACACATGAAAGAAAATGAGGCAGCAAATGCACATTTTTTAAAAATTTTTCACCGTCATAACGAACTTGATGAGAAGATCACAGAAGCAGAAAAAGGTGCAATACCTATGACAGATAAAGAGATAGAGGTTCTTAAAAAAGAGAAACTTTTACTCAAAGATGAAGCGTATGGGATTCTTGTAGAGTATAAGAAGAAACATAGTCTTTAACAAAGACCAGATTCCGGATCAAGTCCGGAATGACTCCTCTTTAACTTTTCTTCCCAAAAAATTTATAATAAAAATCTTTTATAGAGCGTAGCTTTGTTCTACTAATAGCGAGTGATCCAGATTCAATTGTCCCGCTAGTCACAGTTGTCCCCGCTGCTATCATTACATCATCTTCAATTGTCACAGGTGCTACAAGCTGTGAATCACTTCCAACAAAGACATTTTTTCCAATAACTGTTTGATATTTTTTGATCCCATCGTAGTTACATGTGATCACACCCGCACCTATGTTAGTTCCCTTATCCACAGTAGCATCCCCGATATAGCTGAGGTGTCCTGCTTTGACACCTTTGAGGGTCGCTTTTTTGACCTCTACAAAGTTTCCGATATGTGTATCTTCTATATGTGAAGCAGGGCGCAAGTGTGCGAGTGGTCCTACATCCGAATCTTTAACAATACTCTCTTCGATCACACTGGAAGATTTGATGATAGAGTTTGAGATAAGACTCTCACCCGTGATACGGCAGTTATTCTCTACGACACACTCCCCTTCAAAACGCACACCCTCTTCGATATAGATCGTCTCTGGGAGTTGCATGATGACACCTTCTGCCATCCAGTGTGAGCGAATACGCTCTTGCATGATCATCTCACTTTGGGCGAGATCTATTTTAGAGTTGACACCTTTGAAATGCTCTTCATCCACTAAAAGTGGAACGATGCTACATCCATCTTTACGTGCGAGTGAGATGACATCTGTGAGATAGTATTCCCCTTGTGCGTTCTCATTGCTGAGAAGTGGAATATATTTGTTGAGAATATCACGAGAAAAAGCGTAAATACCAGCATTGACAGTTGTGACCCTGAGCTCTGCATCATTCGCATCTTTTTGTTCGACGATCTTTTGAACCTGTCCATCTTCTATAATGACACGTCCATAACCACTCGGGTCTTCTAGATCAAAGATCGACATAATGATCTCTGCTTGTGTTTGGATAAATCCTTGCAGCGCTTGGGATGTAATAAGAGGCATATCCCCATTGAGCACAAGTACTTTTTCATTTTTAGCATTGATATTTTTCATAGCACCACCCGTACCTGGGTAGTTAATTGCATCTTGTTCTACAAAATGAATATCATCAAAATAGTGTGAAATCTGCTCTTTAAGCGCTTCTTTTTGATGTGCTATCACCACAGTGATATCATTAGAGATCTCGCGAGAAGCTTTGATGATATGATAAAGCATCGGCTTGCCACTTATAGTGTGTAAAACCTTTGCTTTTGGCGACTTCATTCGAGAGCCTTTGCCTGCAGCTAAAATGACGATGCTTAGTTTGTTTTTATCCATATTTTCATCTTTTCGTTATATTTTTTGAAATTCTAACATAAACAAAAGTAAGTTTTACGAGAATAATCTTTGCTATAAACTTTTTGTGGTATTATATCCCCATTATTATTTCATAAGGTATTTGAATGGATTTAGGTACGGTCATTGGTATAGTTTTGGTTGTAGCACTTCTTTTAGGCGCTATGTCCTTGGGTGTTGGTGTTGGTGCATATATTGATATCCCCTCTGTCTTGATCGTTGTTGGTGGTAGTATTGGCTCGTTGATGATAGCGTTTAAACCTGGGCAGATGAAAAAGTTCGTCAAAGTCTTTTTGATTGCTGTTAAACCTCCGCAAGAAAACCAGGTAGAGCTTATTAAAAAACTTGTTGCCTTTGCTACAAAAGCAAGAAAAGATGGTATTTTGGCACTTGAAGGTGAAGTCAATGATGAGCAAAACGAGTTTTTGCGTAAAGGGCTTTCCATGGCGATCGATGGAAATGAGCCCGATACGATTCGTGAACTTTTAGAGATCGAGCTAGAGCAAACAAGTACGAGACATAAAAATTATGCTTCTATATTTAGTACATGGGCAGGGATCGCTGGAGCTATGGGGATGATCGGTACTCTTATCGGTCTTGTTGCGATGCTTTTAAATATGGCAGATCCCTCAGCGATCGGTCCATCGATGGCGGTTGCACTTCTTACAACGATGTATGGAGCGATGATCGGAAATATATTTGGAACTCCTGTTGCCAATATCCTCACCATCCGTAATGATGATGAAACTCTTATCAAAGAGATGATCCTCTCAGGGATCATGTCTATCCAATCAGGGGATGCTCCACGTGTTCTTGAATCAAAACTTCTGAGCTATCTTGCTCCAAATGAACGTGTGAGCCAGTTCGAATAATGGCTAAGAAAAAATGTCCAGACTGTGAAACGTGTCTTCCTGCGTGGCTTGCTGCGTTTGGGGATCTCATGTCTTTACTTTTATGTTTTTTCGTTCTTTTACTCTCGATGTCGAGCATGGATGCAAAAAAAGTCTCTGAAGCGATTGGTTCTCTCTCTGGTGCGATGAGTGTCTTAGAGGGTGGAACGAAAACGGAAATTTCAAAGCGAAGAATTCAAGAATCAACACCAATTGAAGCACAAGATGAAAATACAGAGGTGATGAATCAGGTCCAACAAGCGATTATTGATGCAAATGAGATGATTGAACAAGGCCACGGTCCTTCTATTTCAGTAGAAGAGGCACAAGAGGGGTTTGTAATAGAACTTCCTGCTTCTTTGCTTTTTAAACCTGGCAGTGCGAGCATCGAAAATGATGATGCACTTTTATTTCTCAAAAGAATTGCTTTGATTATCGAAGAGCTTCCAAATAATATGGAAGTGAGTGTTCAAGGACATACAGATAATGTCCCTCCTGGAGCAAATAGCCCTTTCAAAGACAACTGGGAACTCTCTTCTGCACGTGCTATCTCAGTACTTCAAGAACTTCTTTTGGATGGAGTGAAGCCAAACCGTATCAATGCAGCTGGATTTTCTGAGTACAGACCACTTGCGACCAATGTCAATGAATCGGGACGTGAAAAAAATAGACGTGTAGAACTCCACTTTTATGGAACGAAAACAGATCAAGAAGCGAAAGTGAAACAAACGATTTTGGATAAGGCATCAGCGCAATAATGCTTAGAATTGTATTTCTTTTTTTCAGTCTTGCTTCTGTTTTGATGGCGGAGACTCCTGTCATCCCTACTATGAACTTTGAGCTTTCAGCACCCAGTTCACCCCAACAACTTGTAAGCTCACTCAATGTTTTAGTTGTTCTTACCCTTTTAGTGTTAGCGCCGAGTATGGTGCTTGTGATGACGACATTTACCCGTTTTGTAATTGTCTTTGGTTTTTTACGCCAAGCACTTGGAACACAGCAGGTTCCTCCGACACAGCTTCTTGTGATGCTCGCTATGATCCTTACTTTTTTTGTGATGGAGCCTGTGGGTACAAAAGCGTATGAGAGCGGAATAAAGCCTTATATAGCCGAAGAGATCGGCTATGAAGAGGCATTTGAGCGCACGGCACTTCCTTTTAAAAACTTTATGATCCGTAATACAAGAGAAAAAGATCTTGCACTCTTTTTTAGGATCAGAAAGATGGAAAACCCACAAACAGTTGCGGATGTTCCACTCTCGGTCATTATCCCAGCTTTTGTGATTAGTGAACTCAAGACCGCTTTTGAGATAGGGTTTTTACTCTTTTTGCCGTTTTTGGTCATTGATATGGTCGTAGCATCTATCTTGATGTCTATGGGTATGATGATGCTTCCACCTGTTATGATCTCATTACCCTTTAAGATACTTATCTTTATTTTGATAGATGGGTGGAATCTGCTTATTGGAAACTTGATAGCTTCCATCAAATAAACTTTTTAGAGGATGACAATTGGAATGTAAACATTTTGGTGAATGTGGTGCGTGTGTAAATTATGAAAGTGGATATGAAGGGCAACTCGCTCAAAAAGTGGCGCTTCATACAGAGATGTTTCAAGATTTTTGTAGTGGTGAGCTCTCAGTTTTTCCATCTGATGAGAGTCATTATCGCGCACGAAGTGAGTTTAAGATCTGGCACAAAGAGGATGAGATCCATTATGCGATGAATCATAAGGACTCTGGAGTCGTTCTCATCGAAGAGTGTCCTCAGGTCAATACACATATCTTTGCTCTTATGCCTAAGCTTTTAGAAGCGATCACACAACACAAGCTTGAATTTAAGCTTTTTGGGGCTGACTTTTTAAGCTCGAGTGAGGGTGAGATCGTGGTCTCACTTTTGTATCATAGAAAGCTTGATAACGCATGGCAAGAAGAGGCGCAAAAAATAGCCCAAAAGCTAGGCATCTCTCTTATAGGAAGAAGTCGTAAACAAAAAATGGTCGTTGGAGAGGATTTTGTTACTGAGAAATTGTTGATAAATGCCAAAGAGTATCATTTCCGGTACATAGAAAATAGCTTTACACAGCCAAATCCTCGTGTCAATGAAAAGATGATAGAGTGGGCGATGAAAAATAGTGCTACATCCCAAGGTGATCTCTTAGAACTTTATTGTGGTGCAGGAAATTTTACTATCCCTTTTGCAACACTCTTTGATAAGGTACTAGCAACTGAGATCTCTAAATCTTCTATCAATGCTGCAAAGAAAAATATGCAACTCAATGATATTCATAATATAGAATTTGTGCGTATGAGTGTAGAAGATTTTGTTGGAGCACTCGATGGAGTGAGAGAGTTTCGTCGTATGAAAGAGATAGATATAGCAGACTACTCTATAGATACGATTTTTGTTGATCCTCCTCGAAGTGGGATGGATGAAGACTCGTGCCACTTTAGTGCAAGGCATAAAAATATCCTTTATATCTCGTGCAGCCCTTTGAGCCTTAAGCGAGACCTTGAGATACTGACACAGACGCACGATGTGATCGATATGGCACTCTTTGATCAGTTCCCTTATACACATCATGTGGAGATGGGTGTCAAACTCCAAAGAAAAGGAAAATAATGAAGCGCTATATCTTCTCTTTTGCACTCGCATCACTTCTTCTTTACGCCGATGAGATCCAAAGAATAGAGTCTATTGTCAAGGATATTACACTTTTACGCACCCAATATGAGGAGTGCCAAGAGAAGTTAAGTTCAGGTGGTGATACTCTCTTTCCCCTTAAACAAACGCTCAAGGATGAACAACAAAAAAATATCCTTCTTCTCTCCGAATTAGATGCTTGTAAGAACTCACATCAAGAAAATGAAAAGCTAAGATTTAGAATATTAGAATTGGAAAAATCAAATATAGATTTAGAAAATATTTTAAAATCCAAATATGAGAAGCTTTTAGCACAAAAAGATAATAGAATAAAATATTTGGAAAATCAAATAAAAAATAAACAAAAACCTATTAAAGAAGAGTTTAATCAATTTCCTAAGCTCGTGATGAAAAAGGAAACGCTACAAAAGAGAGAGATTCCTAGTAAAATAGATAAGAGTAGTGTTAAAGAACAAGTGACAGAGCCTAGTGTCTATCGTCTTAAATATGAGAGTGATATTTTTGAGAGTGTCGATGGAGTTGTAGTGGATAGATGGGAAGAGGAGCGCTCTTTTACATCCAATAGAAAATATAAAAACTGGGTCAAGATCACTGGATATTTTGTGGATCAAAAGTGGAGAAAAGCAGAAAGGGATTTGTGGATAGTAGAGGAAAATATTTTAAAAAGGGACTAAAGGAGAAAACTCTTTTAGTCGCTCTTGGATCAGATTATTGACCATCCCAAGGAAGATTTTCACCCTTCCAGCCATAGATAAATCCATCTTGGAGATTATATGCGGTGATCCCTTGCTGTGCTAAGATGTCAGCTGCTGCAGTGGAACGTGGACCGCTTCTACATACCAAGATCACTTTGTTTACATTACTAAGTTTCATCGCTTCCATTACTTGCTTTGAGAAGTTTTTGTTGATGACCTCTTTTGCATTGTAGAGTTTCATCGTCGATGTGTGGTTTTTCACTTTTTCGTTTTTCACTTCGTACTCAGCACTTTTTACACGTGTCTCAATTGATTTTGGCTCATACGTCCAATCATAAGCAGGAATATTAATAAAGCCTTGACCATGTCCTGTGTAGATAAATTCCAAAGTTGTACGAACATCCACAATGATCGCTTCACCATTTTTTTGCATCTCATACGCTTCTTGCGGTGTGAGGTCAGCTTCGTAAGCATGCGCTTGAAACGCTAAGAGAAGTGACATAATTGCTATTTTAATTTTCATTTATTACCTTTTTGAGAAAAATTAGCTGTAATTATAGTTGCTATAAGTTAACGGTACTTTAAAGATGCTATAATTGCGGAAATTTTTACAGAAGATAATAATGAAAAAGATACTGATAATTAGTGATGGAGATGCTGGACGGCATTTTATACAAAGGGTTGTAGAGACCTATACAACGGAAAATATCTACTATGTTGTAGAGCTTCGCGCCCAAAAGTATGAAAATGTAAACCCTGCAAGATTCAAGTTTTATGAATTTGATCCTACAAGTCTATACAAGCTTGCAAATCTTTTAAAAATGGAGTTTGTTCAGGTTTTTATCTCTTTAGAAAATGTTCAAGAACTTGAAAATACCATCAAAAACATTCGCAGTATCAAAAAACAACTACGCATCATTGTCCTTGATAAATGGAACCTTGTCAATAAAGACCCCAATGTCGTCCTTATCAATACAAATGAGATCTTAGCATCACGATTTTTAGACTACCTTCCTAATGTTCCTGTAATTGCACAAAATGTAGGGATAGGCGAGGGTGAGATCATGGAGGTTCTTGTCCCTTTTGGAAGCTCTTTTGTTTATAAGCACATCGGGGTGATCGAGCAAAAGAACTGGCGTATCGTGGCTATCTATAGAAATCGTAAGCTCATCATGCCCTCGCGCCGAAGAATGATCCAGCCAAATGACCTGCTTTTATTGGTTGGAAAGCCGGCTGTGCTTAAATCTGTATATCGTGCTATTAAACGGGAACTCGGACAGTTTCCTGAACCTTTTGGATCCAACTTGTATCTTTATATAGATATGAACATAGTCAATATTAAAACGATTCAAGAGCTCGTGCGTCGTGCAGTCTTTGCTCATAAAAAATTTAAACACAACCTTGTCATAAAAGTGATGAATCCAAGTGATATTGAAGTACTTCAGTATATCAAAAGCTTTCGAGGTGCAAGTGTTGAAGTACATATCGAGTATGCACAAAAGGATATCTCTCTCACCTTTCATGAGGATATTAAAAATTATCATATAGGGCTAGTGATCGTTTCTAAGGAGCTTTTCGCTGATAATGCAACGCGCACAATGCTTTATGACGCACATGTCCCTGTCTTGAAGATCTCTGATCGCTCTTTTTCAGCTGTCAAAGATGCCGCACTTGTGCTTTCTGATAATAGAGACTTAGAAAAGGTTTCTACGACCATCTTTGATATCTCTGAGCAGATGAGTTTTAATATCGAACTCTACAACTACATGAATGAACATCAAGATGAAAAAGAGCAGGTGATCGAGCATTATAATAACCTTTCGACGATCTTTTCTAAGTCGATCAAGGTGATGTATGAGAATCAAAACCCGATCATGAGACTTCGAAAAAAAGAAAACTTTATTCAGATATTGCCATTTACTAAAAAACTCACAGGGCGTCGCATCTACTCACTTTTTTCCACTGATAGTGAAAAGCTTTACTACAAGCTTGATGATTACCATCAAATATTTATCCCAGTGCAGCTCTAAGTCTTAAGTAGTTTAGCACTTTTTTAGTATAAGTTGAGTATTATATATCTAAAACAATTTGGATATATAATGCAAGTAAACATAGCCCTCAAACAAGTTATAGACAACTCTTATGATATTACAATCGATACGATGCAAAAGCTTCACTTTGATACCAAAGTAGCGATCGTTACAAACCCAAAAGTCGCAGGTTTACATCTGGCTTATCTTCTCTCAAAAATAAGTGCAAAAGAGCTCTATATCATCACCGTACCTGATGGAGAAGAGTATAAAAACCAAGCCTCAGTCGATCTCATCATGGAATCACTTTTCAATCACCGCTTTAATAGAAAATCTATGCTTATAGCATTTGGTGGTGGTGTGATAGGAGATATGTGTGGATATGTCTCAAGTATCTACCAAAGAGGGATCGATTTTATTCAGATTCCTACGACACTTTTGAGTCAGGTCGATGCGAGTGTAGGTGGCAAAACTGGGATGAATAATAGCTACGGGAAAAACCTCATAGGTGCTTTTCATCAACCACGCGCCGTTTATATCGATCCACACTTTTTATCGACTCTTCCTGCTCGTGAATTTGGAGCGGGTGTTGCTGAGATCGTGAAGATGGCTGTAACATTTAACAAAGATTTTTTTGAGTTGTTGGAAAATGCAGATCTTCACGACAAGTCGATCCTCCAAGAAGCGATCAAGCAAGCCGTACAAACGAAAGCAGGCGTTGTAGCACAAGATGAAAAAGAGCGTGGGCTTCGTGCGGCTTTGAACTATGGGCATACTTTTGGACATGTGATCGAAAATGAGACAGGCTACAAAACCTATCTTCACGGCGAAGCGGTAGCTATTGGGATGGTGATGGCAAATACTTTGGCAGTAGCTATGGATCTGATGAGTGAAGAGGAGGCTGAACGTATCAAATCTGTGCTAGAAAAATATAATTTGCCAACACATTATGAAATTAAAGATATTGAGAGTTTTTATGATGCATTTTTTCTGGATAAAAAGAGCTTAGATGCCTCTATTACTTTTATTCTTCCTGTAGGTTTAGGGGATGTGACAATGCTTGATAATGTTCCAAAAGAGTTAGTGTTGAGTGTGCTCAAAGGGTTTGGTAGCGTCTAATGCAAAAAATATTTCTACTGCTTTTACTCCTTACATCCCTTCTTTTTGCGAATGATGCCAATAAAAGTATAGACTCTCTCTCTACAGAAGAGATACAAACACTCAAAGAACAAGAACGTCTTGATACCATCAACAATTATCTAGCGGACCTTAAAAAGCTTGAAGCTGAGATATCCAAAGAACAAGTTTGGATGAAAAGTTACTCTTCGTATATCAAGTCGCTTGAGATCAGAGAGAGTTTAAGAGCGATCACAAATAGAATAGAGTATCTCTCCAAACACGGGAAATCGATCAGCGATCTTGATGAAATGAACTCCCTTATCTCTAAAAAAAAGATCCTCGCATCACAGATCGATGAGCTTCGTGAAAAGGACAGTGCCCCTTTTTCAAAACTTTTGACTCCTCCTCAGATCGAGAAGATCCCTGCTATTGCTAATCCTTTTGATATCTTCACAGGTATCTCTTTGATCAAAACACTCAACTCAGATTTTAATGATTATATGCGATCCAAGGAGGAGTTGACAAAGCTTATTTCTATTTTAAAAAAAGAGCATGATATCTATAAAAAAATAGCCTTACTAGATACTGAGGGCAATTATAAAGAAGAGATAGAAGCAAAAACAAAACAGTTAGAGCGTTTTACGACGGCTTTAGAGACGATCGATATTACATCCGAAGTGTATAAAAATAGACTCGAAGTGATCGAGATAGGGATCAATAAAGAGATCGAAAAACAGCTTTTTCGGCTGATGAATATCGGAATAGTTATCCTTATCGTCTTTACGATCTTCTTTTTGCTTAAGCTTATTGTCAAAAAGTATATCACTGATAATGATCGCTTTTATATGGCAAATAAGATCATCACCTTTGGCAATTTTTCGCTTATTGTGCTGATCGTCTTTTTTAATTATATTGAAAATGTGAGTTATCTTGTCACCATCTTAGGGTTTGCCTCAGCCGGTATCGCTATTGCAATGAAAGACTGGTTCATGAGTATCTTAGGCTGGCTTGTGATCGTTTTTGGTGGAAGTATCCACGTAGGTGACAGAGTGCGAGTGGATATGGATGGGATCCAATATGTTGGAGATGTAATGGATATCTCATTGCTTCGTATCACTATTATAGAAGATATCACACTCACCACGTATATGCATAATAGACGGGCGGGACGTATTATCTTTATCCCAAACAATTATGTATTTACACGTATGATAGCCAACTATTCACACTCATCACTCAAGACAGTTTGGGATGGGATCGATGTGGCGATCACCTTTGAGTCTAACCACAAAAAAGCGATGCACCTATGTAAAGAGATAGCAAAGAAATACTCCAAAGGTTACACTGATATCACAAGAAAGCAACTCAACAAGATACGTAATCACTATAGTCTCAAAAATACAAATGTTGAACCACGTGTCTTTTCACTTATCGAGCCAAACGGGATCAATATCAGTACGTGGTATTTGACCAATGCCTATGCGACACTTACGCTTCGTAGTATCATCTCTACAGAGATCATTGATGCATTTAACAAAGAGGATGATATCACTATCGCATACCCAACACAAAAGCTTCACTTGCAAGAGCATAAAGAGCAAGAGCAAAAAGAGGTACTCTCATGAAGAAAAAAGTCTATTTTAAGACCTTCGGATGTAGAACGAATCTCTATGATTCCCAAGTGATGATGAGCTCTTTACAAGAGTATGAGATCACGGAGAATGAAGAAGAAGCAGACGCAATTGTGATCAATTCTTGTACAGTCACCAATGGCGCTGATACCCATGTACGCTCTTATATCAACCACATAAAAAGCGATGCTAAGATCTTTTTGACAGGATGTGGAGCGCATACAAAAGGGGAGTCTCTTTTGGCTGAGAAAAAAGTGCATGGGGTCTTTGGGCAAAGTGAGAAACAAAAGATCGACTTTATGCTTACTCAAGAGCAACCTTTTTATGATCCAGGAGATCTCAACCATATCGATGAGATGATCGTGGATGATTTTGTAGGCAAAAGCCGTGCGTTTATCAAGATACAAGAGGGATGTAATTTTCGCTGTTCTTATTGCATCATCCCTTTTGTGCGCGGGGATGCACGGAGTATGGATGAGGAAAAGATCTTAGAGCAGATATCCAAACTCGCACTCAATGGTTTTGGTGAGTTTATCTTAACTGGAACCAATGTTGGAAGCTATGGACATGGCAGGGGTACATCCATAGCGCGACTGATGAAGCGTATGAGTCAGATACGAGGTGTGCGACGTATCCGTCTAGGAAGTGTCGAGCCGATCCAGATCACAGATGAGTTTAAAGAGATCTTGGATGAGTCGTGGCTAGAGAGACATCTGCATATCGCTTTGCAACACACATCCCCTACGATGCTCAAGCTGATGAATCGTCGTAACGTATACAAACAAGACAGAGAACTTTTTGAGTTTTTGGCCCAGAAGGGTTTTGCAATAGGAACTGATTTTATCACAGGGCACCCAGGAGAGAGTGAAGAGATATGGAAAGAAGCGATCCAAAACGCACAAGCACTTCCACTGACACATATCCACCCATTTAGTTACTCTAAGCGTGATGGCACTCCCTCAGCGACTATGAAACCTGAAGTAAATGGTCGTATAGCAAAAGAGAGACTCCATGAGATAGAATCTCTTGTCAAAGCGAAAAATATTGCATTTCGAAAAGCCTCTCAAGCTCCATTAGAGGTACTTGTAGAGTCGCAAAAAGAGGGACTTTACCACGGCTTAGATCAACATTTTAACAAAATTGTGTTAGAGTCGAATGAAGATCTGCTTGGAAACTGGCTGAGTATCGATAACTATGAAGTAAGAGAGGAGTACAACTATGCTAAAGTCTAAAACCAATAGAAGAGTGCTTTATATTTCAGCGTTTGTCATCATCGCCTTAGTTCTTTTTGCGATATTTAGAGATAATGCGCAGAGTATCACCCTCAATCAGGCACAACATCTTTTAGAAAAACAAGGTGTGAAAGAGGTGATCGCTTCTAAAGATTTCATTTACCTTAAAACAGAGAACGGACTCTATAAGATCGCATCTTCTCAGGTGACTCCAAAGATGTTTGTCAACCATAAGGTAGAGGTAGATAGTGGTTCAAGCACACTTTTATACATTCTTTTTTTGATGCTCTTTTTAGGGATTGCCTCTTTTGCATTTCGATGGTGGCAAAAAAATAACTCTGATGGGGAAGTGTTTAGATCTCAGGCTAAAAACACAGCGAGTGAACTTGAGATCAATGCGCCCGTTCAGGCAATTAAGAGTGATGTGACCTTTGAAGATATCGGCGGGATCTCTGAGGTGAAAATCGAGCTCGAAGAGATCATAGATTTTATGAAAAACCCTAAACGTTATAAGAGTTTTGGAGCGCGTATGCCACGTGGTGTCTTGCTTGTAGGGCCTCCGGGTGTTGGAAAAACGATGATAGCAAAGGCTGTGGCAAATGCAGCAGGTGTGCCGTTTTATTACCAAAGTGGGGCTTCATTTGTGCAGATCTATGTAGGGATGGGCGCAAAGCGAGTTCATGAGCTCTTTATGGCAGCAAAAAACAATGCTCCCTCGATTATCTTTATCGACGAGATCGATGCGGTAGGGAAAAAGCGTGATGGCAATCGAAGTGATGAGCGTGAAGCAACACTCAATCAGCTTCTCACCGAGATGGATGGATTTGAGGGAAGTAGCGGTGTGATCGTTGTAGCGGCAACCAATAAGATAGATGTACTTGACTCAGCACTCTTGCGTGCTGGACGCTTTGATAGACGTGTCTTTGTAGAGCTTCCGACCAAAAAAGAGCGTGCTTCGATCCTTGGCAAATATTTGCAAAAAATTCCTCATGAAGTGGATGTACAGGCTGTTGCAAATATGACCGTAGGCTTTAACGGTGCGGCACTTGCAGCACTTGTCAATGAAGCGGCACTCTTGTCACTGAGACAGCACAATTTTCAAGTGACTCTAGAGCATTTCCATCAAGTCAAAGACAAGGTGATGTTTGGGAAGAAAAAGCTTCAAATGCTCAATGATGAACAAAAGAAATATCGTATTACCTACCAAGCGGCAAAAGTGGTGTGTGCGACCTATTTTGATCTCCCTTTTGAAAAGCTTCTTCTCTCCAATGAAAAACTTACACCTGCTACGACAGAGCCACTTCTCAAACACGAGATAGAGTCTCGTATCAAGATGCTCTTAGCGGGAATTGCAGCGTGTTCTATTAAGTTTAATGAGCATTCAAGCAGTGCAAAAGAGGATCTCGATGAAGCCAAAGAACTGACGAAGAGTATGTGCTATGAATACGGAATGGGGGAATCTCTTATCGCTTCAAAAAACGAAGAAGAGATATTGATGGAGAAGCTCTACATCCAAACCAAAAAGCTTTTAGAGTCGATGCGTTCAGTGGTTGATAAAGTAGAGCTTGTATTATCAGAGCGTGAGAGTATTTCAAAAGAAGAGGTCAAGAAGCATATCAATGAAATTTTTTAGTGGATTTTCTCTCAAAAATGATCAAAGGTTTTTCGAGCCTCTTTTGAAAAAAACAGACTACACGGTGGCAGGGTTTAGCTATGGAGCTATCAAGGCGCTTGAACATACAGAGTCTTTGCTGGGAAGCTCCAAGAGAGTCGATACATTACAACTCTTTTCTCCCGCTTTTTTTCAGACAAAATCTCTACAGTTTCAAAAGTTGCAACTCAGGGCATATCAAAAAGATGAGGCTTTGTATCTCAAAAATTTTATCAAAGCGTGTTTTGCACCGTATGAGCAAGAGAAGATATCTCATACATCCCATACATCAGAAGAACTTCAAGAGCTTTTGAGTTACAAATGGAATCTAGATACACTCTCTGAGATATCTAGTAAAGGTGTACATATAGAGGTGTACTTGGGGAGTGAAGATAGGATCATCGATGCGCAAGGGGCACGAGAGTTTTTTAAAGAGGTCGCAACGGTGACATTATTCAATGGTGCAAATCATTTTTTACAAAGAAAAGGAGAAGAGAATGAGTGAAATTAAAATAGGTGTCATCACAGCAAGTGATAGAGCAAGTAAAGGGATATATGAGGATATCTCAGGAGTGGCGATACAAGATACGATGAAAGAGTATCTCACAAGTGAGTTTGAGATCGTGTATCGTTGTATCCCTGATGAGCAAGATATTTTAGAAGCAACGATGATAGAGCTTTGTGATGAGGCTGGATGTTGTTTGGTAGTGACTACAGGTGGAACGGGTCCAGCACTTCGCGATGTAACTCCAGAAGCGACAGAAAATGTATGCCAAAAGATGATGCCAGGCTTTGGGGAACTGATGCGTCAAGTAAGCCTGCAATACGTCCCTACAGCCATCCTCTCACGACAGACTGCGGGAATACGCGGAAAATCACTCATCATCAATCTCCCAGGCAAACCAAAATCGATCCGTGAGTGTCTCGATGCAGTGTTTCCTGCTGTACCTTACTGTATAGACTTAATAGAGGGACCTTTTATCGAAACAAATGAGGATGTGATCAAAGCGTTTCGCCCAAAAGCAAAATAGATCCCTTTTAGAGTGGATGGCTTGCTTTGGCTCGTTGTTCTGTTTTTTTGTGACGCGGTTTTTTTGGTTTATCTTTTGGTGGTGTTTGTTTTAACTTTGTATGAACAAACCCCTCAAGTTCCTCTTCTTGCATCTCACACTTCATCATATGTTCAACGCTTGCAAGTGCTGCTTCATCTTGCGGATCAACCAAAGCGATCGCCTCGCCTCTCTCATCGACTACAATCAAACGTTTAAAATAATCTGCTATCTCAAGTGGCAAGTCATAGCTCACTACAACCTCAACACCCTCAAGTGTAAGTTTTTCAAAGATCTTGTCTGTAGTAATAAAAATACCGTTCTTTTGTGTATTAAACGTCGCTGCGACTTCTTCTATCTGCAAAGCTCTATGATTTCCATGAGCAGACAAAGCATCTATCTGTTTACTCGCGAGATACTTCACAAGCGCATCAGCTTTGCGTTTACTCTTCAAAAATAGCAAGATTTTTTTCTCTGAGAGAGACCCAAGAAGCTCTTCAAACATTCTATTCTTATCATGGTCTTGCACAAAAAAAGCTCTTTGTTTTGTACGGTTTCCTACGCTTATTTGGTCATAGTATTTTTTACTCATTGCAACACTCCTAAACTTTGTGCAAAGTATAGCCAAAGTATCAAAAATCTCGACTTTTAAAGTGGCCACACAATAAGTAGCATAGGGATACTGACAGAAACAATGAGAAATTCTAGCGGTAGCCCAAGCTTCCAGTAGTCACCAAAGCGGAAACCTCCGGGACCAAGTATCAGCGTATTGTTCTGGTGACCGACAGGGGTGAGAAATGCACATGAGGCACCGATCGCCACTGCCATCAAGAAAGAGTCGGCATTGACACCCAATGCGCTTGCTGTACCAATGGAGATTGGGCACATTACTGCTGCGGTAGCGGCGTTATTCATCATGTCGGAGAGAAACATGGTAATAACAAGAATGAGTGTCAGACTGATTATGGCATTGCCGTATGCAAGCTTTTCGATGATGAGATGTGCGATCATATTGGCGGTGCCTGTAGACTCCATTGCACCTGCCACGGGAATAAGAGCCGCAAGCAATACAATGACTGGCCAGTCAATCGACCCATAGACTGCACGCAGAGATATCGTCCCTAGTGCCATGGACGCAAGTACACCAATGGCAAATGATATAGATGCTGGCAATAGACCCAGAGCCGCAACACCAACAGCCAGTGCCATGATGATACCTGCTTTGTATGCTCTGCGTCTGTCTGGAATGCGTAGATTGCGTTGTTCTAATGGTACACAGCTGTAGTCAGAAGCAAATTCTGAGACTGCTTCAGGCGAACCTTGCATCAGCAGTAGATCGCCAGCTTCGAGGCGGGCTGTGCGCAGACGTTTGATAGAGAGTTGGCCACGACGGGAGAGAGCTAGCAGATTGAGACTGTAACGTGTTCGTAATTGGATGTTACTCGCTGAACGTCCTATCAGCGGGGAGTCTGGAAGAATAGCAAGTTCTTTCAATACGATTTCGTCTGAGGTCGTGGCATCTTCTTTGTCTTGTTCCGTTTCTTCTTCATCTTCCTCTTTCTTGCTTTTTTCTTCTTCATCTTCCTCCTCTTTGGGATGTACCGCCTCTTCAAGCTTAAGCCCTAATGTGGAGAGGGCATTGGCAAGACTTTCGGCCTCTGCTACAAGTATGAGAATATCTCCGGCGAGTAACTTGCGCCACTGGTTGGGTACACTCAATCTGACATCGTTGCGAACCATGCCGATCACTTGCGTATCGCTCTCCTCAAGTGCCGCTTCGATCTCATGCAGATTCATCCCTACTGCTTTGCTCTCTTGGGGAATCCGTGCTTCGGTGATATAGGCTCCTGATTCGAACCCTTCGACTCCGGATTGCTTGCGTATGGGAATGAGGCATTTACCTAGTAAGAGTATAAAGGTTATACCAGCAAGGGCGACGACCAGTCCAACCTGAGTGAAGTCGAACATAGAAAATCCCTCGGAGCCGGTCTCGGCACGAAAACCAGCAACGATCATATTTGGCGGTGTACCGATCAAGGTTGTCATACCACCAAGAATAGTGCCAAAAGCCAGTGGCATCAGTGTCTGACCTGGAGTGAGGCTCAAACGCTTTGCCATTTGTAGGGCTACGGGCATCAAAAGCGCCATCGCCCCAATGTTGTTCATAAAGCCTGAGAGTAGGGCTCCGAGTCCGATCAGTGAGGTCATACTTAGTGTTACTCCCGCTTGTGAGGGCAACACAGTGCGAGTGAGTGCATCGACTACACCCGACATCTGTAGAGCGTGGCTGAGAACCAATACACAAACCACGGTAATAACAGCTGGATGACTAAATCCCATAAATGCTTCAGATGCTGGCACTAGCCCAGCGAGTACACACGCTAAGAGTGCTGCGGCACCCACCATATCGTGGCGCCATCGACCCCACAAGAACATCGCCATCGTGATAGCCAAAATCGCCAGTATTAGTAATTGCTCAGTCGTCATATATTAGTCCATGCCCAAATTCTCCGCTTGCTATGCAAGCAGACAAGTATTTATGTAGCAAATAATGTAGCATATATAGACTGAATAAAAACGATGAAGATGTAAATCTTCGGTTGGAGCGTAATTATTTATATTTACTAGAACCATACCCTCAGCCCTGCTGTTACGTATCCCTCATCAAGAGGATGAAACTCATCTGTATTTCCAAAGTTTTTACTCCACTCTATACCAATGTAGGGTGCAAACTCTCTTACAAATTCATATCTTAGCCTTGCACCAATACTTATGTTGGACAAACCTTTTCCTCTTTCTATATTGGCTGCATCTTTTGTGTAAAGCTCTGTGGACAAACTTGGTGATAAAATGAGTTTTTGAGTCAAAAGAGCTTCATACTCAGTCTCAAATCTAAAACCTATATTTCCGTCATCTGCGAGTAAAATCACAGCTCTTGTCTCAAAGAAATATGGAGCTAGACCTTGCATGGCAATCACAGCCCATGTCTTGTCTGATTCAGGCGTTTTGTCATAATCTATACCAAACTGAATATCCCAAAAAGGGGTAATAGCACGACTGTAAACTAACTGGTTTTCACTCTCGGCATTGCCATTTTTTGGTTTTTCACCTTCACTATATAGATAGATCTTATCTATATCATATCCGACATAGGTATTTAGATCCCAACTTGTAACTTTTTCATCATTAAAGCGGTACTCAAGTTTTTCTGCCATAAAAGTAGCTCTTAGAGGATCGTCATTCATATCTCCAAACAGAGGGAGTGACAAAACACTACTTAGCAGGCATGCTGTTAATAGATTTTTCATAATACACCTCCGTTTAAGTCACTACGACTTTTCTAAACATTCCTGCCATATGATAGAGCAAATGGCAGTGAAAAGCCCAAGCACCTTTGGCATCTACAGTAACACGAAAGCTTGTTTTTGAACCGGGTTGGGCTATGATGGTATGTTTTCTTGCTAGATGGTTCTCATCACCGGTCTCCAAATCACTCCACATCCCATGTAGATGCATAGGATGATTCATCATTGTGTCGTTTATGTAGGTTATTCTGAGTCTCTCTCCATAATGAAATTCCAAAGGCTTAGAATCGGCATAGTTGATACCGTTGATTGACCACATGTAACGTTCCATATTTCCTGTTAGATGAAGTATTATCTCTCTATCTGGGTATTTGTCATCTTTAGTCGAGCGAAGTGATCTTAAGTCTGCATAAGTAAGCACTTTTCTGTCGCTATCTCTTAGTCCTGCTCCTGGGTCATTGAGTCTGTATTGAGGATTTTTGGCTTTCATAGTTGTATGAGCACCCCATTTGACTTCCATCGGAGTAATAGGAATCTCTTTTTTTAGTACAGGAACTTTCATAGGCATTGTCATGCCTCCGCCACATTTCATGGCGCTCTCTTTTGTCATGCCAGAGATCTCATCTTCCATTTCACTCATATTCATCCCCATATCGCTGTGGCTGAGAATAGGAAGTGCATCCATCTCAGGAACTGGAGCTTCAAGATTTTCATCATAGGTCAGTGAACCCACAGCGTAACCAGATCTGTCAAAACTCTGAGCAAATATACTATATGCTTTGTCCTCTTTTGGCTCTACAATAACGTCATAGGTTTCGGCGACGCCTATTCTAAACTCATCAATATCAACGGGCTGGATATTGTTCCCATCAGCTGCAACGACTGTCATTTTGAGCCCAGGTATACGCACATCAAAAAAGGTCATTGCAGAACCGTTTATAAAACGAAGTCTGATCTTTTCACCATTTTTAAAAAGTGCTTTGAAGTGTGAAGCAGGAGTGTAGCCGTTCATCAGATATGTGTAAGTGTATCCTGTCACGTCTGAGAGATCACGATCGCTCATAGCCATTTCATTCCACATTTTACGTTCATTAAAAGCGTTGAAAAAGCCTTTTTCTTTTACTTCTGAAACAAAATCACCGACGGTTCTTTGTTTGAAGTTGTAGTATTCACCCATGATTTTCAGTTTTCTATATATGCTGGCTGGTTTTTCATCAGACCAGTCAGAGAGAAGCACCACATAATCTCGGTCAAATTGGTAAGGATCAGGCTCAATAGGGTCGATAACCATTGCTCCGTACACTCCTGTTTGTTCTTGAAAACCTGAGTGAGAGTGGTACCAATATGTTCCGCTTTGCTGGATTTTAAACTTATATGTAAAAGTCTCTCCAGGTTTGATACCCTCAAAACTTATATTAGGTACTCCGTCCATCTGCGTAGGTAAAATAATACCGTGCCAATGAATTGAAGAGTCTTCTTTTAGATGGTTTGTAACATGGATGGTTACGTCCTGACCCTCTTTAAGCCTGAGAATAGGACCGGATATCTGAGCATTTACCGTAGTCGCCATAGCGGGTGTTCCCGTAATGTTTACGGGAGTGTAGGCAATATCGAGAAAAATTTCATCACCGCTTAAAACACGGGATTTATCAAAATCGCGAACCTCATCTTTTGCATGAAGATCAACAATACCTGACACTGCTACAGAAGCCAAAGCTACACCCTTGATAAATTGACGTCTGCTGAGTTTTGAAATATGTGTAATCATTGCGTGCTCCTTAGAATGAGTATCTTTCTTTGGTTGCCGGCTTCTTTATTCTATCATAAAACTCATCATCTCCATAGGGTTTTCTCTAATATTATTAATTCGAGATGCTAGCACTCGCATTACTGTTTTTTCCTCCTTTTATAAGAAGCCAAATAGCCAATGACATCTCTCCAAAAATACTCGTAATAGCTACAAGTAACAAGAAAATAGATGCATATTCCTTATAATTTGGAAGTATGAAGTGCGCTACGGTATCTACCATATACATGATGCCAGCAATAATGAGAAAAAATGCAATAATTTTTGGTTTCACAATTATCTTTCCTAATAGAACAATATGGATACCAAAGAAGAAAAGTCCTAATAGCCAAATCGTATTAAAAGTATCAACTTGTTTTAAAATTTCTTCACTAGTATTTAAAGTGAATACTTCAGGAAGTGCAAAAATTGCAACTCCCATGATGGTAGCATGCATCATTCTAAATAGTGTGCTCAAAACAGAAAGATGATTTTCTTTGAAAATCTCGTAAAGAGCCCACGCTACAATAACATCAAAAACTACTGTTATCATAAAGGCTAGGATACCTGCTCTCACCAAAATATGGCTTTGTTGAATAGTTGTTAAAGGGTCATTTATCAAAGCCTCAAGAACAAAGAAATTGGCGAATATAGCTGAAAAGAAAATGATCCAGTAACTACCACCTGCAACCAAAGCTAATGTTCTAGTATTGATTGTATAAGACATTTTACAACCTCCCTATCTATTATATATTTTTACACAACTTCCCATTTTGATTCAAGTAAAAGTTTGTCATTAGAATATATTTTACCTATAAATAGATCTCCAACTCTATAGTTTCCTACACCTTTTGGAGTACCACTCATAATAATGTCACCATCTTCAAGGGTCATAAAACTTTGTATCTCTTCTATTATTTCAATAGGTTTATAGATCATTAAATCATAATTGGCGAATTGAGTTAGTACGCCATTTATGTACAACTCTAATTTAAGCTCAGTTATATCACCATCGAATGAGATAAATTTACCAAAAACAGCTGAACCATCAAAAGATTTTGCTCTTTCCCATGGTAAACCCTTAGACTTCATTTTATTTTGAATGTTTGCTTTTGTCAAATCAAGTCCAAAGCCAATTCCTGAAATTTGATTATTCTCAATTAAGAAACAAATTTCTCCTTCAAATCTTGTATCTTCGCTAAAGTAGTGTAGTTTATCGGAAATAGCTGAATTTGGTTTATTAAATACAACCATTGAATCAGGTGTTTCATTGTTTAATTCTTCAATGTGTTCAACATAGTTTCTACCGATGCAGATAATTTTAAATGGAGTTATAATTTCGTTGTTATATTTGATATGTTTCAATTTTAGACCTTATTTTTATGTTTTTTTTATTTGTTATACCTTGTATGTTAATACGGCAAAACTGTAAAGCTTTGCTTAACCCAATTTTTCCACCAAAAGCCCAATAAAAATGGAATAGTCCTATAATAATTAATGTAAAAACTGTAATGATTGATACAAAGT
>JAGGTH010000015.1 GCA_021163845.1 Helicobacteraceae bacterium
ATTTTAGACAAAATATTTGATAAACTAGATTCAAATAATGCTTCTGCAATCATCATTGGTGGATATATTCGTGATTTTCTTTTAACTATTCCCTCAAAAGATATAGATATTGAGGTTTATGGTATCAGTTCATACAATCAGCTTGAAGATATATTACAAGAGTTTGGTGATGTTTGTACTGTTGGCAAAAGCTTTGGTGTGTGTAAACTTTTACTTGATGATCTTGATCTTGACTTTACTCTTCCTAGAATTGATAATCATATAGCCTCTGGACACAAAGGTTTTGAGGTATGTTTAGATCCAAATTTGGATTTTGTGCGTGCCACTTCCAGACGCGATTTTACTATCAACGCCATCGGCTATGATGTGAAAAAGAAAAAAATTCTCGATCCTTTTGGGGGAAGAGAAGATCTTAAAAACAAAGTATTACGTGCAGTAGATCCAAAAACTTTTATAGAAGATCCCCTAAGAGTGATGCGTGCTCTACAATTTGCTGCTCGTTTTGAACTTCATCTGCACCACACTCTTTTTAACCTATGTCAGGATATGATACAAAAACAGATGCTCCATGAGCTTCCAAAGGAAAGGATCTTTGAAGAGCTAAAAAAACTTCTTCTTCAATCCAAGCGACCATCCCTTGGCTTTTTGCTCCTTAGAGATCTTGGTGCATTTCTCTATTTTGATCCATTTTTACAGCTCACAGATGAGAGCTACATAAAGATGCTCTCACATCTTGATAGATTTGCACAGGATCAAACTCTCTCTCAAGAGATGAGACTTCTCCTTTTTCTCGCTCTTTTAGCCAAACCTCTACATCCCAAGGCAAAAGCACAAGAGTTTCTTAGTAAACTTACAGCACAAAAAGATATTTTAGAGGGTGTTTCAAAGATCTTGGAGCATCAAGCCTTACTCTTTAAACTTCAAACCCTCTGTGACACAGAGATCTATCAACTCGCAGCAAAGATAGAGATCAAGCTGTTTGTATCGTTTCACAAAGCATCTCTTCCTTTAGATTCAAAAGAGTATCAACTTCTTACTCCTTTAGAACAAAGAGCAAAAGAGCTAGATGTATATACAAAGCCACTCAAAGCTCTCGTACTTGGAAGAGATCTTATCTCACTGGGTCTTGCACCCTCAAAAGAGTTTAAAAAGATTTTAGAAGATGTTTATGCAGCGCAGATGCGTCGCGAGTTTGATTCGCATAAAGGGGCTCTTTTTTGGCTTAAAGAGCATTTAGCCAAAGTTTAATAATCCAAGCTTTTTTTTCAACTTTGAGATCCCATCCATATTTTTGAGTGCTACATCCAAAGCTTCTTTGAGTTTCCTTTTGTATATCTGTTTGTTTTCTTCATCAAACTTCTCGATCACATCCTCGTACAGATGGATAAATTCTACTATCAACTCTATTGCAACCACGGTGATCTTTTTATGTTGTGCTATTGTGATGATAAGATCAAAACCTTTTTTGACCTTCACATCCATATCATCAAGCTCAATATAGCGCTTAGAGGTTTGCGAATCTTTTGTTGTAAGTCTTTTAAGTATCTCTATGAGACCTTGTTCGCTTACTTCTGCTTTATTATTTACATAGGAGCGCATCTCTGTAAGATTCATCTTAGAGATTTTCTCCTCCAAACCATTATCAGAAGGATCTTTACTTACTTTTTTTCCAAGGATCCTTGAAAACATATTCTTCCCTTATAGCTTTGTGCTGTCTATCTCCACAACTGTGTGAACATTCCCTCGTGGGTTATAATCGGCAATAATCTTCATATATTTTGGTTTAAGCTTTTTATCTAAAACCTCATAGATCTCATTTGCAGCATTTTCATGAGAGATATGTCTCTCTCTAAAAGAGTTGATATAGAGTTTGATAGCTTTGAGTTCCACCACATATTCATCTGGTGTATATTCCAAATAGATCGTTGCAAAATCAGGATATCCACTGCGTGGACAAAGTGATGCGAACTCTGGCAATGTCATCTTTATAAGATAGTTTCTCTTATATTCATTAGGCCAGATCTCTAGATCTTTTTCTACATCAAACTCGTTAATAACTTTTTCACCATATTTCATTTTTTATCCTTCATTATTTGTTTGTAAAGAGGCAAGATATTTTCCTTGGATATAGTCTATTTCTAGTTTATTTGCCCATTCATAGCTTGCTTTATCTTCAACCATTTTGATCCATGATTTTATACTATTTTTATGTGCCATCGTATTAAATCCCTCGATTATACTTTGCGATTTTGCTGTTTGTATCTCTTTTGTATACAAAGAATCATAACGTATGCAATCTATGTCAAGCTCTCTTAGATATAAAAAGCTTGTTTGAACAGCTCCTATTCTATCAATCGTTATTAAAACACCTAGTTCTCTAAGTGAATTCAAAAGTGTTTTGTATTTATCAATATGTGGATAATACTCACTCTCGCTTAAAACAAACATCACTCTGTTTTGTAGCTCTTTATTCTCATTTAAAAGCTCTTTTACTCTTGTTGTAAAAATTCTATTTCTCAAAGATTTTGGTGAGATAGAGAGTGCAAAAATATAGTCGTTTCCCTGCATATATCTCTTTAATATCTCTTCGACCATCATCAAATCAAAATCAAGCATCAAGCCAAGTTTATTGAGTACTTTGAGATAACTCTTGGGATGTATTAGTTTTTCATCAAATGTTTTGAGTTTTACAAAACACTCTTTCATCACTCTTTTTTCTTTCGTAAAAACATCTTGAAAAAGTACAAAAAAACTTTTCTCACGCATTGCTTTAATAACAAAAAGCTCTAACTCACTAGGACTCATCTCTAAATGGTTAGAGATTTTTTTAAAGTTTCTTTTTGCTTCTTGAAGATCAAAAAGTTTATCCATCAAATATTCTATATTTTGTGAAAAAGATGTATCAACTATAGCTCCTGATATTTTTACCTCTATACCATCAACCTTATAATCGCTCAGTTTCAGACACAGAATCTCAAAAAGTGTTTGATACTCCTCCTTATCTCCTGCCAATCCAAGGATAAAATCACCACTTTTTAAATGTCCCAGAGGAAAACTATCGATCTCTTTTTCACTCAAAAATTCACCTAAGTATTTTGCAAATTTTAAAAGTACTTTATCCCCATTTTTAATCCCATAGAGTGAATTAATATCTTGAAGATTATCTACGCTCAATAATACTAATGTATATTTTTTTTCTTTATGTATCTCTTTGTTTAAATATTCATAGAGATATTCTCTAGAAAATGTTTGTGTTATAGAGTCTGTTATCTTTACATCAAAACCATGATGAATAAGATAAAAAATAAAATAGATACTTACAATAACCAAAAGGATCGATTCGATATAAAAAGAGAGATCTAAACTCTCATAAGAGCTCACAAGTGTGTGGGATATAAGAGCAACGATAAGAGCAAAGATGGGAAGTCCCATCCGAAGTGCTAGCTTAAAACGGTATTCTCGCTCTTTTTTTTGTGGAAGAAGCACTTAGATACCTATAACACTAAACGTCTAGGTGTTTTACATCTTTAGCGTGCGTTTCGATGTAGTTACGACGAGGTTCTACTTCATCTCCCATAAAGAGTGTAAATGCATCACTTGCGACTTCAGCATCTTCGATAGTCACTTGTAAGAGCACGCGATTCTCAGGAGTCATTGTTGTTTCCCAGAGCTGCTCTGGATTCATCTCACCTAGACCTTTATAACGTTGGATGTACGCACCCTTTTTCACATAGTCTTTGATATTTTCAAGCTCTTGGATGATATCTTCTTTGAACTCTAGATTCCATTCCATGATCTTTTGGTAGATGTAGTTTGCTTCAATAAAGTGTGGAGCAGAGAAAAGATCATCATTAACCAGAAGCTCTTCCATTCCCCCTTTTGTTTGCACAAAAAGGTGGATCTCCTCCTCATCGATTCTTTTTGTGAGGATGTTATACTCTTTTTCAACAAGAAAAGCTTCGATCTTTTCATACATCGTTTTCATATCAAGCCCTACAAGATCAGGATTTTCTATAAAATGACGAATCAATTCAATAAGTGCATAACGGCGCTCAAGTGATTCAAGTGAACCTCTATAATGATCGACCATCTTGAAATAAGCTACAAGGTCGTTATGTCCAACGCCAGCCATCTCTAAAGATTCGATCCCATTTTCAATTAAGTAATCATTCATCGCGCGATCATCTTTAAAGTAGATCTCTTTTTTTCCTTTTTTGTAACGATAGAGTGGTGGCTGAGCAAGGTAGAGATACCCTTTTTCGATCACTGATCTAAAATGTCTAAAGAAGAAAGTAAGTAGAAGTGTTTGGATGTGAGATCCATCGACGTCGGCATCGGTCATGATGATGAGTTTATGATAACGAAGTTTTTCTTCGTTGTACTCTTCACCGATCCCACATCCCATCGCTGTGATCATATTTGTGATCTCATCTGATTTGAGAATCTTCTCTAAACGTGCTTTTTCAACATTGAGAATCTTACCCTTGAGTGGTAAGATCGCTTGAAACACTCTATCACGACCCATTTTTGCAGATCCACCTGCAGAGTCCCCTTCCACTAGATAAAGTTCACAGATTGATGCATCTTTACTTTGACAGTCTGCAAGTTTTCCAGGAAGTGTTCCTACACTCATAGAATCTTTTCTACGTGTAAGTTCACGCGCTTTTTTTGCAGCTTCACGACCACGTGCTGCCATGAGAGCTTTACTTACGATCGCTTTTGCTTCGAGTGGATTTTCTTCAAAATATTTACTCATGATCTCATAAGTAGATTTTTGAACAAGTGGACGCACATAAGTATTTCCAAGTTTTCCTTTTGTTTGTCCTTCAAATTGAGGTTCAGGTACACGTGCAGATACGATAGCAATAAGTCCCTCACCTGTATCTTCTCCACTGATCTTTACATCTTTTTCTTTTGCCGCACCGTTTTGAGCATTGTAAGTAGAGATCACACGTGTAAGTGCTGCTCGAAAACCTGCTTCGTGTGTTCCACCGTTTGGTGTTCGGATGTTATTAACAAAAGAGGCTACTTTTTCTTCATAGCTATCGTTGTACATAAGTGCAATATCAAATTCTATATCTTCGATCTTAGAAGTAAAAGAGTAAACAGCTGCTACTTGAGTTTTTTTGTTCATATCTTCAACGTACTGAGCGATACCACCCTCAAAGTGATACTCCTCTTTGACGTTTGTACGTTCATCGATAAATTTGATGGTTATGAATGGATTGAGGTATGCAAGTTCTTTGAATCTTTTTGCAAGATAATCAAATTCAAAAGTGATCGATTCAGTAAAAATACTAGGATCCGCTGCAAACTCGATCGTTGTTCCTGTTTTTTTTGTTGTTCCAATCACATTGAGAGGTTCTTGAGGGATCCCTTTTTTAAATGTTTGTTCATGGATCTCTCCATTTCTATGGATTGTCATTGTAAGATCACTAGAGAGTGCATTTACAACTGAGACACCTACCCCGTGAAGACCACCTGAAACTTTATATGTATCTTTATCAAACTTACCACCAGCGTGAAGTACAGTCAAAACAACTGTCGCAGCACTCATACCTTCAGTTGGGTGCATATCTGTTGGAATACCACGTCCGTTATCGGTAACTTTACATGTTCCATTTTTAGTAAGTGTTACAGTGATCGTATCACAATGACCTGCCATTGCCTCATCGATAGAGTTATCGATCACTTCATAGACTAAGTGGTGAAGTCCTCGATGACCTGTATCTCCGATATACATCCCAGGTCTTTTACGAACTGCTTCTAAACCTTTGAGGACTTTAATGTTACTCGCACCGTAATTTTCTAAAGAAACTTCATTTTGTTCCATATAACGCTCCATAACCATTTTGGCATAATTAGGGTTATTCTATCGAAATTTATCTAAAAGTAAGTTTTATGAGGGTTTATTAGGTGAATATAGAAAGATTTAGTTCCCAAAATAGGAACTAAATTAGATGACGATAGGCATTACGATTGTTTTGAAGTTGTCATCACTTAAAACAAAAGGAAGATTTCCTTCATTAAGTCCAATGGTAAACTCACTATTGTGAATTGTATTTAAAAAATCTAAGAGATATCTGCTGTTGATAGCAATGGTAAAAGGTGTTGCAAAGCCTGTTGTGAATCCTATCTCTGTTTTTGCTTCTATGTTGTCATCACTGAGAGATTCAAAGGTAATAGTGTCATTATGAAATATGATCTTTACATCTGTAGAGATAGTAGTGATCTGTTTGATAGATTCTATCATTACTGCTTTTGGAAGTAAAAGGGTATTTGCTATCTCTTTAGGGATAATTCTTGAATACTCAGGAAATTTTCCATTGAGAAGTTTTGTAAAAAATGTATATTGCTCTGAATGGATAATAAGATAAGTTTGATCATAATAAAGTTCAATATTATCAAAAAAGAGTTTTTGGATCTCTATGATCGCTTTTTTAGGCAAGATGATAGAGAGTTCATCAGAACTTTGATTGTCTATGCTTACAACAGCAAGTCTTCTCGTGTCCGTGGAAGCAAAGAAGATCTTATCTTGTTTGATGTCTATTAAAGCACCATTGAGCTCTATTTTTGGATTATTTGTGTCAATGGCAGGTGTGATCTTTTTCAAGGATTCTATAAGGAGATGTGAATCGATTGATATTCTAGGTTTTCCCTCATAGCTTGGAAATTCTGGAAATTCTGTATGTGTAAATGTTGGAAGTTTAAATTTAGAATGGGATTGTGAAATATAGAGCATATCGCTTTTGAGTTCGAGTTTTATTTCACCATCTTTGAGAATACGGACGATATCAAGAAGTTTTTTACCATTAGCTGTAGCATCTCCTTCTTGTTCAACATTGATATTTTTAGTCGTAACTCTAAAACCTATTTCATAGTCTGTTGCTCTGAGTGTAAGTTCTTGGTTTAAGACATGTAATAATATATGTGATGTGATCTGGGATGTATCTTTTTTTTCTAAAAAAGGTCCAGCATGAATGAGCATATTTTCTAAGATCGATTTAGAAATAGTTATCTTCATATGAATTTCCTATTATATTTATAATTTTTAGTATGTAGTAGTAGGGAGATGTGATAGTGTGAATATCACTAAACGAGCCCTATTTTCCAAGTTCTTTTGATGTGATGAACACACAGAGGACTATTCACATCTATTCACTTTTATGATTATATCTTTTTTAAAGATTTTTTTCTAGAGATTTCTTAGTTAGAGGTTATCTTATTGGTCAATTCATCGATTTTTGTTTTAAAATCTTCATCATTTTGGATCAGTTCATTGATCTTTTTTATGGTGTGTGAGATCGCTGTGTGGTCTTTCATACCAAAATACTGAGCAAGCTGAGGCATTGTATTTTGGGTGAGTTCACGGCATAAGTAGATGGCGATGCGTCGTGCATACACAAGATTTTTACTACGCCCTTTAGATTTGATCTCACTTGGTTTGATATTGAGATCTTTTGCAACACTTTGAGTGATCACATCCAGAGTAAGGTTAGTTCTTTTCTCTTGGAGCTGGTCTTTGAGCACATTTTTTGTAAACTCTATGGTGATATCGACATGCATCAGTTGTGAATAGGCATGAAGCTTGGAGAGGATCCCCTCGATCTCACGTACATTGCTCTCGATGACAGTTGCGATATAGTTAACGATCTCTTTGGAGAGTTTGACCTTATTGATCTCACATTTTTTCTCAATGATGGCAATCTTTGTCTCAAGTTCTGGGGGTTGAATATCTGCTACAAGTCCGTGTTCAAAACGGCTTTGGAGACGTTTTTCAAGCCCACCTATCTTCTTGGGATGTTTATCTGCGGTGAGGATGATCTGTTTGCCAGCCCCCTTGAGCGCTTCAAAGGTGTGAAAAAACTCCTCTTGAATACCCTCTTTGTTACTTAAAAACTGGATATCGTCAATGAGAAGTACATCACATTTGCGGTATTTTTCTTGAAAACGCTCCATTGTTTTGTTACGAACATGGCGGATGAAGTCGTTTAGAAACTGCTCTACTGTGGTATAAATTACCACTTTTCCTTGATTTTGAAACACATTTCCAGCAGCTTGCATAAGGTGGGTTTTTCCAAGACCAACTCCCCCGTGAATAAAAAGGGGATTGTAGAGGATCCCTGCTTTTTCACTGACACTTTTGACCGCTGCATAGGCGAACTGGTTGGAGCCTCCAACCATAAAGTTATCAAAGGTGTGAGAGGGGTTGAGTAGTGAATGCCCTGTTTTTTGTTCTACTTTTTGTTTTGTTTTTTTTGTATCGACCTGATTTTTGAGTGTGACATTGACACTTACTTTATCCCCTGTCTTTACTTCAAAGAGGTGCGCGATCTTATCGCGGTATTTACTTTTGATCCAGTTGGCAACAAGAGCATTGGGTGCGTAAAAAATTGCCAGATCACTTGATGACTTTTTCTCATCGTAAGAGAGTTGCTTGATATATCGATTATATTCAACCTCAGTGATCTCTTCTTTGAGTAATAATAATACCTCTTCGCCTCTATTCACATCTAAACCTTCGTTAATATTTCTGATGTGAATAGTAGCAATAATTTCCATAAATAGCGGTTAAAAATATGTGAATAAAAAAATTTCCCCAAGGTGAATAAGTAAAATAAAGAGCCTCTTTGTATATAATTTGTCTTACATTTGAAAGATAGGGAGTGAGATGACCATTTTAGGGATAGATCCAGGAACACGAAACATGGGATACGCACTGATATCTCTACAAAACGGCAAGATCGCACTCATCGAAGCGGGGCTTATCAAGATGAAAGCAGAAGATCTTCAGTTTCAGATCCCGCAGATGGTGGAAGCTCTAGATACTATCTTTGCCAAACACACCATCGATCAAGTGGCTGTGGAGGATATCTTTTATGCACATAATCCTGCTACAACGATCAAACTCGCACAGTTTCGTGGAGCGATCATGCTCAAACTTCTTCAAGAGTTTGGACAGTTTCATGAATACACCGCACTTCAGGTAAAAAAAGCACTCACAGGAAAAGCAAAAGCACAAAAGGAACAAGTCGCTTTTATGGTGAAGCGTTTGCTTAATATCAAAGGGGAGATAAAGCCGCTTGATATTAGTGATGCAATGGCTGTGGCGATTACACATTCTCAAAGAGTTAAAATAACAAAAGAGCCTCTTTGAAAAAATAAGCTATAATGGTATCGATTTGTGCAATGCATACAATTGGGAGACATTATGAATATTTGCCATCTTTATTATTTACAAAAGAAGAACCCGCTTGTAGAGGAAATTCTTAACTCTTTTGATGAGCAGAACTCTTTGGATATAGCAGAAACTGAAAAGATTGATGCCTATAATGTGTACTTGATAGAACTCAATGGTTTGAATGAAGAGATCTCAGCTAAGGTTAAAAAACTTTTTGTATCACGTTCCCATCCGCTTATCTACTTCTACATCCCAAAAGAGTATAACATTGCCCTTTTTCAGTTAGCCCTTGTTTTGAAAACAAAAGGGTATATAACAGCATCGCATAATGTGAGTACGATCGTCTCAAAAATAAAAAATGATTTTAAAAATAATGAAGATGAATATTTTCAAAATCTTCTTGGAAAAACAGTTCTGCAATCGAAACATTTTTTGCTTTTTAAAGAGAATACTCTTTTCTTTGCGAGTAGCAAACTTTTAGAAGTTTTTTCCTTTAAAAATATCTCTGAGGTACAAGAAAAGCTACTTCCAAAGCTTGATCTTAAAACACTTTTAGCGAGTGAGACGATGAGTAAAGAACCTCTGCAAAATGAAAGTCAACAAAGCTTTTATACGCGGAGCGTGAATATTAGCCAAAACAATGAAAAGGTGATCTTTTTAGATCCTTTTATACAAAGTGATACTCCTTTGCCAAAAGTAACACAAGAGATCGCACAAAGCTCTGACAAACTGGCTTTCATTAAAAATAGAATTAGTTTTATAGAACTTCTCAAAGATAAAACGATAGAGTCAAAAATATCGCCTGAGGGTTTTATTCTCCTCACGCTTAATATCGAAAATATGGAGAAGCTTCGTAAGAGTATGACAGAGCTTGAGATCGAAGAGGGGATGCGTGATTTTTTACTCCAAGTAGATATCTTACTCGATAAAAAAATCGCTTTTGCACAGTATGATAAAGATCTTTATGTGGCACTTTTTGAGCATATAGAGTTTGATGCTTTTAAAGAAAAGATCCATGAATTCAATACAAAGATCCTCAACTATTTTCAAAAACAAAAATACACTCCACTGCTTGGGACTTTTTCCTTTGAAGTGAAAAATCAAGAGCTCAACGAGATCTTAAATATCTTTGAAAAGATTTTAAATAGAACTATTACCCAAGAAGATGTTGAAAAATATAAACTCGAATATATAAATAACATCCAAGAGGATATGGAAGAATCTGAAGTGATTCGCTCTCTTTTAGAGACCGCATATATCAATGATGAGAATGTGAAGCTTCTTAATATCTACAAAGGTCTTTGCATAAATACCTCTGCAAAGGTGATCAAATATCGAGATGATTCGATCTATATCAAACTTGAGCAACTTCAGGGTACTGTGATGAAAGAAGAAAAAGAGACGGTCTTGCAATCTCCACTCTTTTTTAAAGATATTCGTGCAAGTGTAAAACATGTAAGTTTAGAAAAAAATGTAGCGATACTCGATGAGTTTAAATTTTTAGATACAAACGCTAACGCGAGAAAATATTCTCGTGTTACCTTTGATAAAAAAACTTTTGTTGTACTTTCTTACAAAAATGCCACACTCAATGGAGAAATACTTGATATCTCTGTTACATCCATTGCTATAGCATCAAAATATGCAAAGGTATTTGACCTTATTCATGATCAAGTGGTAAAACTTACTTTTGTACTTCCAAATCCTGCAAACGTAGATGGGTTTACAAAAATGAATATTCAGGCAAAGGTGGTTTTCTCTGTGTGTGATGCGAATAAAAACTGCAAGATTGTTTGTGAGTTTATCCATGATGAAAGTGCTGAAGCGATTTTGATGGAGTATGTTTATAATAGACAAAAAGAGATTATTATCGAACTCAAAAAACTTGCTAAAAAGAAGAAAATAGCTTAAAGTTGTTCTTCTTACGCGAAATTTGTTATAATCCATAAACCCAAGAAAAAAAGGTAGTTTATGTCAATTTTTAATAATGTAAATATTAAAAAAGAAGCGAATGTTTATTTTGATGGAAAAGTAACAAGTCGCACATTAGAGTTTGAAGATGGTTCGATCAAATCATTGGGGATCATGCTTCCTGGTGAGTATACATTTAATACGGCAGATGCTGAGATTATGGATATGTATTCAGGTGAGTTTGAAGTAAAGCTTCCTGGAAGTGATCGATTTGAACCTATGACTGCACCGTGCAGTTTTAATGTAGGTGCCAACACATCATTTGATGTTATAGCAAAAAGTGTAGTGGATTACTGCTGTTCATATATTAAATAGTTGTTTTAGCTATAACGTACGTTATAGCTAAAGTCATTTTTATCTAAACGACTTAATACTTTCTGCCATTCCAAAGTCTGGATGGTCTTTTGAACTCAAAACTTCTTGTGCCAGCTCATTTGTGTCGTTATTGATAATGATAGGAGCTAAAAAATTTATGCATGAATCTTCTAAAGGTGTTTTAATAACTACAATGTTATACACGCTAATGTTTGAATCTTCTTTGATATTTAGAAGTACCTCTACGCTTTTAGATACATCAAAAGAGTACTCTCTAAGTAGATAGGGATTGACTATCGTAAAAGCGATATCTTTGTTATTCACATCTTTCATCGTTGCAAACATCTCATCTATTTGAGTGATCTCTAGCTCTTGAATATTTTCAAAACCTAAAATACTTTTTTTGACTGTGTACTTCATAAAATTCCTTTTTTTCAGATAGAGTTTTCCTCTATTTGTAGTGATTGTGCTAAAACAAAAAGTGAACTATCTTTAATGTTATCAATATTGTTATATTGGCCAACTCCAAAAGCAAAGAGTTGGTTGGCTTTAAAAAGACTCGCACCCTCTTCTAAAGATAAGAACTTTAGCTTAGACTCTTCAATAAGTCTAGCATCTTCTATTCCTTTAAAAGATAAGGTCAATTTGATCCAGTCAAAATCACGAGCTTTGTCTTGTACATGGAGGGTGATCTCTATATGTGTTGGTGTTGGGATGTAAAGAGATTTGATCTCAGCACCCCTAAAAGAATCAAAACGTTCTAAGGCATTTCCTATTGACATCCCACACATTCCATTGATCTGTCTTCTACATCACTTGCCATCTCTGGAGATTGTGAGCGTAGATAGTAAGTAGATTTGAGTCCAAGTTTCCATGCGAGCATATAGATATCATTGAGATACTTTCCGCTTGCTTTATCAAGTGTAACAAAGATGTTGAGGCTTTGTCCTTGATCGATCCACTTTTGACGAATAGCAGCCGCTTTGATAAGGACTCTTTGGTCAAGATCATACGCAGGTGTATAATAGCTCCATGTCTCAGGAGAGAGATTTGGAACAACTACAGGGATAAGTCCTGAGAGATTTTCCTCAAACCATTTGCGCTTAAATACAGGCTCTATCGCTTGTGTCGTCCCTGTGAGAATAGAGATAGAGCTTGTTGGCGCAACAGCCATGAGATAGCCATTTCTCATCCCTTGCTTTTTCACTTTTACCCTGAGTTCATCCCATTCGTATTTAGAAGCAAATAATCCACCACGATCGACAAGATTGATAACCTCTGCATTCGCATGGTCATGTGGCATGATACCTCGACTCCATTTAGAACCTTCAAACTCTGGATAAACACCTTTTTCCAAAGCGATATCACTAGAAGAGTTGATTGCGTTATAACTTACAGCTTCCATGATCTCATCGATCGTATCAAAGTGTTCTTGGCTTCCCCATGTGATAGCTTTTTTCGCTAGCATCTCTGCTTCACCCATAACACCGAGACCGATAGAACGACTTTTCATGTTTGTGCGTTTTACTTTCTCTACTGGATAGAAGTTAAGATCTATAACGTTATCGAGTGCGCGAATAGCCGTTGGTACGATTCTGTCTATGTCCTCTTTTGTATTAATGCGTGAGAGGTTAATTGATGCGAGGTTACAAACAGCCGTTGCACCATCCACTTTTTCTTTCTCTACTACATAGATCTGACGTCCATCAAGGGAGTCAAGTGCAGTTACTTTCTTCGCTGGTTTTGTGAGTCCGCTATCGACAGTAATAAGATCTTCTTCTTCATAACTAACACTCTCACCGTTTTCAAAAATAAACTTGATCTTGTAGTGATTCGGTTCGGTATTTTGAAAGATCTCTGTACATAAGTTCGAGCTTCTAATAACACCATAATGATCATTAGGGTTTGCTCTGTTAGCATTATCTTTAAAACAGAGGAAAGGACTTCCCGTCTCAAAATAAGATGTGAGTATCTTCTTCCAAAGATTTTTTGCTTTTATCTTTTCTTTGACCAAAGATTCATTCTCTTCAAATTCAAGATATTTTTTATTGAACGCTTCTCCATGAAGTACAGCAAGCTCACCACAATCATAAGGATCAAAAAGGGTCCAGATACCATCTTCTTGAACTCTTTGCATAAAAAGGTCATTGAGCCAAAGAGCAGGGAAAAGATCGTGTGCACGACGACGCTCTTCCCCTGAGTTTTTCTTGAGATCTAAGAAGTCATTGATATCGATATGCCAAGGCTCGAGATAAACAGCTATCGCACCCTTACGTGTTCCTAGTTGGTCAACTGCGATCGCAATATCGTTGGTGATCTTGAGAAAAGGAACCGTTCCTCCTGCAGCATTTTTATGTCCATCGATATAAGAGCCCATAGAGCGAACTTGTGTCCAATCCCAACCGATACCTCCACCAAACTTAGAAAGCATTGCCATCTCTCTGTATGCGTCGAATATCCCCTCGATATTATCAGGAGTCGAACCAATATAGCATGAGCTAAGTTGGTGACGCGTTGTTCTTGCATTTGAGAGTGTTGGTGTAGCCATCATCACTTCAAACTGAGAGATCATGTCATAAAACTTGATCGCCCACTCTTCACGGTTCTCTTCACGCTGTGCTAAAAACATAGCAATTGCCATAAACATATGTTGTGGTAACTCTATAGGGTTCGAGTTTCTATCTTTGATCAGGTATCTATCATAGAGTGTTTTAACCCCAAGATAATTAAAGAGCATATCACGTTCTGGTTTGATATGTTTTTCGAGTACATCCAAATCATACATATCACGCAAGCCATAAAGGATACGACCCTCAGCTTCCCCTTTGATAAAATACTTTTCAAGTGAATCATAACCTGAAAAGCCATTGACTTGATGATATAAGTTAAACAAGAATAATCTTGCCGCAACGAATGTCCAGTTAGGAGCATCTATATCGATCTTATCTACTGCTGTTTTGATAAGTGTTTGCTGGATCTCTTTGGATGTAATACCATCACGAAAGTGGATCTGAGCATCTACCTCTAACTCACTTTGAGAGACGTTATCCAAACCTTTAACAGCATCACGCGTGTACTTTTGGATCTTTGTAATATCTAAGGGCTCTGTACGCCCATTTCTTTTTATAACTGTTATCATTTTTTGAGTCCTATTTCTTAAATACTCTATCAAATATTTTGTCTACATTTTTCGTATAGTAGTCAAAATTAAAACACTCTCTGATCTGTTCTTCACTGAGTGAGTTTCTTAGTTCCTCATCTGCTAAAAGGTGGTTCAGATAAAGTGACTCCCCTTTTTCGTTTATGGTTGGTTTTCCTTTTTGGATCTCTTCCCAAACTTTCATTGCATTGCGCTGTACGATCTTATAGGCATCTTCACGACTCACACCTTTAAGTGGTAGTTCTAATAACACACGTTGGGAAAACACCAAGCCACCTGTTAGGTTCAAGTTTCGCATCATATTTTCTGGATAGACTGTAAGTTTTGCGATAACACTATTCATTCTATGGAGCATAAAGTCAGTGGTGATAAATGCGTCTGGCAACCAAAATCTCTCAGTTGATGAGTGAGAGATATCACGTTCGTGCCAGAGTGCTACGTTTTCCATAGCAGGCATTGCATAAGCGCGAATCATACGTGCAAGACCTGTGATGTTTTCTGTAAGGATAGGGTTACGTTTGTGTGGCATTGCAGAGGAGCCCTTTTGCCCCGCAGCAAAATACTCTTCTGCTTCATATACTTCTGTTCTTTGTAAGTGTCTTACCTGCACAGCAAACTTCTCAACAGAAGAAGCAAGGAGTGCGAGAGTCGTTGCAAGTCTTGCATATCTATCACGATGTACAACTTGGTTAGAACATGGCTCAGGTTTGAGTCCTAGCTCTGCCATCGCATACTCTTCAAGTTCAAGTGGTGCGTGAGCAAAGTTCCCCATCGCTCCAGAGATCTGCCCTACTGAGATCACTTCCATAGTCTCTTCGAGGTTTTTGAGGTGGCGTGCTACTTCATCGTACCAAACAGCAAGCGTCAAACCAAAAGTGATCGGCTCTCCATGAATCCCGTGGCTTCTTCCAACCATAAGAGTATACTTGTGTTCTTGGGCTCTTGTTTTGATAGACTCCATAAGCATCTTTACATCTTCTATGATGATCTTGAGAGAATCTCTCATCTGAAGTGCGACACCAGTATCGACCGCATCTGAAGATGTCATACCATAATGGAACCAACGTGACTCTTCCCCTAATGATTCTGAAACAGATGTATTAAATGCTATAAGGTCGTGTTTTGTTACCGCTTCTATCTCTTCGATTCTCTCTACTGAAAACGTAGCATTTTCTACGATCTTTTTGCAATCTTCGTCAGGTATGAGCCCTAGTTTATTCCAAGCTTTTACAGCTGCTTTTTCTACTTCTAGCCACGCTGCATATCTTGCATGTTGTGTCCAGTTCTTACTCATCTCTTCACGAGCATATCTTTCTACCATTCACCTATCCTTATCCAAATATTTTTGATTTTTTGTGTTAAAATTCGCACCTATATAAAGTCTTTTATTTTACAAAAAATAGACTTGAAAAAGGATTAAGACTTTGCCATTTGTATTAAAAAAAATGATAGCCCAAGAAAGACAAAAAGCATTTCTATTTTTGATGCGTGAACTAGGGCTTACACAAAAAGAATCACAGCGTCTTATAGCAAAAGGAAGACTCCTAGTCGATGGTGAGCCTATGGTAAAAACTTCAGGTGAGGTTGAGGGGATATTTGAACTCATAGACTTTGAGCCAATATCCAGAGGTTTGAAGCCATGTATGGTGCATGAGCGTTTTGTTGTCTTTGATAAACCAAGTGGAGTTCTTATCCATCCACAAAATAGAAATACACAGTACTCACTTATAGACGAGCTTAAAGCTCAGTTTGGTCGTGATGCTAATATAGCACATCGTATCGATCAAGAAACGAGTGGACTTGTACTTTGTGCAAGAGACAAAGAGAGCGAGAGAGATATCAAGATGATGTTTCAAGAGCGCGATATGAAAAAGAAGTATCTCGCTCTTGTGCATGGTGAACTTAAAGAGGTACTTACTATTGAAGCGCCACTTTTGAGAAAAGAGGATGAGAGTGCGATAGTGAGAATGGTAGTCAAAGTTGATCCAAGCGGGAAAGCTTCAAAAACTGATATCCGCCCTTTAAAATATTTTTCTGATTCCAACACCACTCTTGTAGAGTGCTCCCCTTTGACTGGAAGACAGCATCAGATTCGTGTGCATTTGTTTCACGTGAAACATCCGATCGTTGGTGATCCTATCTATGGTCAAACTCCAGAGAATATTATTCGCTTCTTAGATAAAGAGCTCAGTGCTGATGAGAGAAAAGAACTAAGTGGAGCTTCTCGACTTTTACTTCATGCAAACGAATTAGAGTTTGAACTTTACGGCGAGACATATAATGTAAAAAGTGAGCTAGATTTTGAAGCTCTTTGCCTTTCTCACCTTTGAAATGTTTCATGTGAAACATTGGATGAGAAGATACAAAGCTCGTACTTAAAGTGAGCAACTGACAAAATTGTGAATAACTTATCTCATTCTTCATATTCATTCACAATGTGATATTCCAATACTCACAAGAGCTGTACAAAAGCCCCTGTTTAAGGGTGTTTAATGAAATAAAAATTTTGTGAATTTCAGGACATATTTATATAAAATAAATATTAAACCAAGGAAGAATTTTCCAATTTATGAAAAAGAATATCAGTTTTATTCACATGTTGAAACACTGTGTGAATAGTACACATATTTACAAAATATTCAATTTTTTTTCTACTGTTAGGGAATTTTAAGATTGGAAAGTAAGTTTTTATGGATTATATTTCTATAAGAAAAGTAAGGTATTATTACAACGGTAAACGACCTCCCTGGTGTGTTGGTCGTTTACTCTTTTAGACTTCGTTATATCTTTTGATTATTTTTTTTACACGATTTTTTAGCTTACGCAATGCTTCTGTACTAGTAGCACCATCCGCTGTCAAATTTTCAAAGCCATCATCAAATTGTGCCTTTGCTATCCATCCGATCTTTTTATGATACTTAATACCTACAAAGCGTATATCACCAAAGTGTCCTTTGCAAAGTTTATATATCTCTTTGATTCTTTGCGTATCTGTTTTTTGTGACATTGTATCTCCTTTATAAAATAGCTTGTATTATAACAGCTATAAGTTTGTATTTACTTGAGTGGGATGTATGGAGATTAAGTACAGGCTTTAGCCTGTAAAGAAAATTTATAAAACAGAGCTAATTTTTTTTATCATCTTTTGTAGCGACTTTCATAAAGCCGACAAAGCCAACGACAAACACTAAGATCAAAAACACTAATTGAAAAATTTCTACTCCACCCATTATATTTCCTTTTGTTTGGATTCTTGCTCTTTGAGCTGACCACATGCAGCAGAGATGTCGATCCCTTTTGAATCACGAATAGTACAAAGCAAACCGTGTTTTACAAGATACTCTTGAAACGCGATCATATCTTCACGCGTCGGACGATCGTAGTCACTTCCTGGATAGGGATTGAAATAAATTAGATTTACTTTTGCCTTGATGCCACTGAGAAGCTTTACAAGTTTTTTTGCTGAGGCGATATCGTCATTTTTGTTTTTGATCACCAAATATTCAAACATCACCCTTTTTCTAGTATCGATTGGGAAGCGCTTCACTGCATCGATGATCGACTGAATGTTGTGCGCCTTATTCATTGGAATAAGCTCTGTACGTAGTTCATCATCCACCGCATGAAGCGAGATGGCGATATGTACACCAAGATCCATTTCACCGAGCTTGTCTATCTTTGAGCTCAGACCACTTGTAGAGACCGTTTGGCGTTTTCCTGAGATACATAGTCCATCATCTTCTTGAAAGATCTCTATCGCTTTGGCGAGGTTATCAAGGTTGTCAAGTGGCTCACCCATTCCCATATAGACAATATTGAGCATTCTATTGTGTTTGTGCTCATTATCACGCTTGAGTGCTACAACCTGCCCTACGATCTCCCCAGCACTGAGATCACGCGTAAAACCACCCTTTGCTGTAAGACAAAAAGAGCATCCTACCTTACATCCCACTTGTGTTGAGACACAGATAGTATATTTTGCTTCTTGGGTGATTTGCCCTGCTTCGTCGTACTGGGTCTCTTTCATCTTGAGCCACACAGCTTCGATCGTTTTGCCATCTTGGAGCTCTAAGAGATATTTGATCGTGCCATCGCTTGAGATTTCTTTTTTGATGATATGAAGTGGACTTACTAGATATTTTTCTTCAAGCTCCTCTTTGAGTGCTTTGGGAATATTTTTCATCGCTTCATAATTCTCGGCATAATGGTGATAGAGCCATCCATAGATCTGCTTTGCACGAAAACTAGGTTTGACGATGCTTTGAAGCTCTTTGAGGGTAAAGTCTAGGAGTGAGGGTTTGAGACTCATTTTTTTGTAAGCTCCTCTATGCGTGATTTGACATGCGCGCTTAAAAGCTCTTTTGCTCTCTCATGGTTTGTTAGAAAATCTTTGTGGGCATTTGCATCGGTATAGTTTGTGATACAAAACACTCCACCCGCGGGAATATCAAACTCTTGGGCGATACGAAGCACAGAGAAGAACTCCATATTTTCTAGCCCTACTCCAAACTTTAAAAATTTCTCAGTGAGTTCTTTGGATGTAGAGATGTAGTTTGAGGAGTTTACGATGATATCTTTTGTATTTGTCGTATTTGTGCTTATCACATTATCAAGAGGTGTGTAGGCTTTTTGTTCTAAAAAAGCGAGTTCAATATTGGAAGCGGTTTTTGACTCTACGATATCAAAGAGTTTAAGATCTCCATAGCTTCCAGCACTTCCTACAAAGAGTAAAAATTCAGGTTTGTCAAAAAGACACAAACGTGTGAGATTCATAGCCATCTCTACAAGCCCTACTCCCATAGGAGTTGCAAAATCAAAAGTTTCGTTGTTTCCTGCGCAAATGATCATCTAAAGTCTTACTGGGATGTTGTTATCGTGAAGATAATGTTTGAGATCCATAATATCGATCTCTTTGTAGTGAAAGATGCTCGCAGCAAGAGCCGCATCAGCACCATGTTCAAACGCTTCTTTGATATGTTCCATCGTCCCTGCTCCACCACTAGCAATCACAGGAACATTGACCGCACGGCTGATCTGTTCAGTGATATTGAGCTCAAAACCGGCTTTGGTACCATCTGTATCCATGGATGTAAGTAAGATCTCTCCGCTTCCACGATCAACTACCTCTTTTGCCCACTCTATCGCATCGAGCCCAGTATCCACACGACCACCATTTAAAAACACATGGTACTTGTTACCCGCTTTTTTTACATCGATCGCTGTGACGATACACTGGCTTCCAAAACGTTTGGCACCCTCATCGATGAGTTCAGGGCGTTTGATAGCCGCAGAGTTCACACTCACTTTGTCACATCCGACGTTGAGGAGTTTATAGATATCTTCGAGTTTCCTAATTCCTCCACCCACGGTAAGGGGGATAAAGATCTCACGCGCAACCTCGGCGACGATATCAACGATGGTATCGCGATTATCAGAAGAAGCTGTGATGTCTAAAAAGGTAATTTCATCGGCACCCTCTTCGTTGTAGCGGCGTGCTACCTCGACGGGATCGCCCGCGTCTTTGAGCCCTACAAAGTTCACACCCTTGACTACCCTGCCATCTTTTACATCCAAACATGGGATAATTCTTTTAGCAAAATAGTTCATTAGAGGAGTTTCCTTTTTATTTAATAACGCGATTATATCGTGCTTTGACTTATTAAAAGTTTTACTCAAAGATGTTTACGTTGTATTTTTCTACTAAACCATCAGGGCTGAGACATTCACGCTCAAAGAATTCTACAATATAAGGCATCTGACAATGTTTTTCAAAGATCTCTACACTTTCCCAGATCTCATTGAATAATATTCCATAATGCTCCCCTGGTGCAAAAGGATTTTCTATCTTGCGCATCACTTTGTATTGAATACATCCCACTTCCTTGTGTGTCGGCTCTTCTAGGGCTTGTAGGACAGAAAAAAGCTCCTCTTCTTTGCCCTCTTTTGCTTTAAATTCAGCTGTGCAGTAGATCATTGTTATCTCCCTTTCTTATCTTATAAGTAAGATGTGATTATACTTGCAAAACTAAAAACTAGGATTAAAAATGTTTTCACAAGGCTTTCTTGGCACTGCTGCCCCGTTTTACATGGATATTGTTACTCTCTATTTCGCCCTCTTGCCTTTTTTAATGATCGCTGGCATTATTATGGCTGTACGTAAAAAGTTTGAACTTCATTACAAGATGCAACTGAGTACTTTTTTGCTTACCTTGGTGATGGTAGTTGTCTTTGAGATCGGTGTACGCATTTCAGGTGGTTTCCCTATCTTTATGCAAAATGCAAATATAGATGAGACTTTTATGTGGATCTTCTTGGTCGTACACGTACTTATCGCACTTGCAAGTGTTGTAGCGTGGTCTATTTTGGTTTATAGTGCCGTCAAAGAGTTTAAACTTGGTGCGACCCCTTTTGTAAAATCTCATAAGAAGCTTGGGATGTGGGTCTATGCAGGGATGAGTATCACCTCTTTTATGGGTGTGCTGATCTACTATTTTCTTTTTATCTATTAGTATTTTACGGACTCAAGCCCGTGTTGCGAGAGAGTCTTACATCCCAAGCTCGTAACACAGGCTTCAGCCTGTAAGGAAACGTTAATAAAATCATAATAAATCATCATTATTGTTATAATTTTGTAACCAAAAAATCCTACTATTTTGAAAAAAAGGAATAGTATGCGTTTTTTTACAAAGATCAATTTCATCTTCACACTTCTTTTATTGTTATTAATGGGAAGTTTATTGATAGCTTTTTCCCCAGAACTCTCCACGCATCAAAAACACAGTCACTCTTGTCCAGCTCCAACAAAACTTATCAGTGAAGATTTTGAGGGCAAGGCAGTGTGCCAGATATTAGGTGTTATGAGCCAAGATTTGATCCTTACAAATGATAAGTTCTGGACACTCAGTGGGGAAGTTCATATTGGTGTTGACAGAGTGAAAAAAGTCTTTTTAGAGATACAAGAGGGCACAACTATTTTTGGGAAGACTGAAAAAGATTTTTTGGTTGTGAATAGAGGATCGAAAATCATTGCAGAGGGAACAAAAGAACAGCCAATCATCTTTACTTCACGTAATGATGCAGCAGGACTTGTTGCCAAAGCAGGCGAGTGGGGTGGAATCGTGATCGCCGGAGAGGCTGGTATTAACGCTTCAGGTGGAGAAAATAGCTTTGAATTTTCAACAACTCCAATCTATTATGGTGGCAATGATGATGAGGATAGCTCAGGAGTTCTGCGCTATGTGCTTGTGAAATATGCAGGACATATCGTATATACGGCAAAAGAGCTTAATGGGATTAGTTTTGGAGGTGTGGGTCGTGGCACTGAGGTGGATTATGTCGAGGTCTACAAAGGCAAAGATGATGGCATTGAGCTATGGGGTGGTACAGTGAACCTCAAACACATTGTTCTCATTGACAATGGGGATGATAATCTTGATATCGATGAGGGATATAGAGGAAATATTCAATATCTTTACTCTTCACAAAATGTAGAAGATGCATTTTATGCGCGTGCGCTAGAGGGTGATAATAATGCTGATAGTCCATTTGCATTTCCACGCAGCGCACCTATTATCAGTAACTTTACCTTTATTGGTGGTGGCTATGCTTCTGAGGGTGTGGTGCTTAAAAAGGGTGGGGGAGCTACACTTTTAAATGGAATTATTAAAGGTTTTGAACAAACATGTCTTGGTCTAGAAGATGAGAGTACACTAGTGAATAAGGCAATCAAGATCGATGCTGTAACACTCTTGGGATGTGAGAAAAAACACTTTGGTAAAAGACTCGACCAAGAGAAGGTAGATGCGATATTTGCACAGAGTTCTGCAAGCTATGTGAGTCCGAAAAGTTATGGTTCGTTTTTTGAAGAGACAAACTATCAAGGGGCGTATGAAGAGGGGAATGATTGGCGAGCAGGGTGGAGTAAGCTTTATTGATAGGATAGCTTTTATAGTATGGACTAAACTACGTGTTACGAGGGCTTGCTACATCCCAAGATCGTAACACAGGCTTTAGCCTGTACGAGTAAAAATGAATTTTTATATCAACTTACCTTATTATAAGAAATAATAGTATAAACTCACGTCTATGAATAAAAATAGCGTAGTGGCTAAAAAGAAATTTGGTCAAAACTTTCTCAAAGATGAGTCCGTTTTGCGCAAAATCATCGAAGCGATGCCCAAAAATGATAATAAGATCGTCGAAATTGGGCCTGGCTTAGGTGATTTAACTAAATATTTAGTTGATGTCAAAAGTGTAGAAGCTTTTGAGGTAGATACCGATTTATGTAAACTGTTACAAAATACTTTTGAAAAAGAGATTGCTACCAAGCGCCTCCATATAAATTGTGGGGATGTATTGAACGCTTGGCAGAGTAGCCTTGTAGATGAAGCGTACGATTTAGTGGCGAACTTGCCATATTATATCGCTACGAACATAATCTTAAAAGCACTCGCAGATCCAAAATGCAAAAATATTCTTGTGATGGTACAGCTAGAAGTGGCAGAAAAATTCTGTGCGGATGCTGGAGAGAAAGTGTTTGGTGCTTTGAGTGTTATCACCCAAAGTGTGGGAGAGGCACATATTGTGACAATTGTTCCCCCAAGTGCTTTTGAACCTGCCCCAAAGATTGATTCTGCAGTGTTTTTGATACAAAAACACGCTGATAGAAGTGATGAGGGTTTTGAGGGTATGCTTCGAGTTGCATTTAAGCAACCTCGCAAAACACTTATGAAAAATCTATCGTGCGTGTATGATAAAGCACAACTTCAAGAGGCTTTTGCCGCGCTAGATCTTACATTAACGATTCGTCCTCATCAAGTGGGTACCGCTGACTATCACCAACTCTATACGAAAATACAAAGGAGTTTGGATGGCAGAAGAGACACAAGGGAATAATAGCCCTCAAGTAGATCAAAAACCAGAACAAAAACGATACAACAAACCGCGTTCAGGAAGTAGAAATCCTCAGAATAGAAACAAAGAGGGTGTAGCACCAAAACAGGGTGCAAAACCAGCTGCAAATAATAATAGAAATCCTCAAAATAAAAGCAAAGGGAATCGTAGCCGCCGCCATCAAGCAGCACCGATAGATGAGAACCTTAAAGCTTTTGTAGTAAAAAATCAAGAAGCGCACAAGCAAAGACTCAATCCACATTTTAAACTTGATCTTAACTCCAATGCAAAGATCCGTATCACACCACTAGGTGGACTCGGTGAAATCGGTGGAAATATTGCAGTTTTTGAAACAGAAAAAGAGGCGATTTTAATCGATGTAGGGATGAGTTTTCCAGATGAAGATATGCACGGTGTAGATATCTTGATCCCTGACTTTTCTTATCTACGTGAGATCAAAGACAAGATCGTAGGTGTTATCATTACACACGCACACGAAGATCATATCGGTGCGATGCCATATCTTTATAAAGAGATGCAGTTTCCAATCTATGGAACACCACTTCCACTTGCAATGATCGGAAATAAATTTGATGAGCACCATATTAAAGAGCATAGACGTTTCTTTAATCCAGTAGAGAAAAGACAGATCTACAAAATTGGAAATGATTTTGAGATCGAGTGGATGCATATGACACACTCTATTATCGATTCTTCTTCTCTTGCGATCACAACAGCAGCAGGAACAGTGATCCATACGGGTGACTTTAAGATCGATCATACACCAGTTGATGGATATACAGCAGATCTTCACAGACTTGCTTATTATGGAGATAAGGGCGTTTTATGTTTGTTGAGTGACTCTACAAACTCTTACAATGCACTTCCTACCCCATCAGAGCTTACAGTCGGACCAGCACTTGATCGTGCCTTTGCAAAAGCAGAAGGGCGTGTGATCCTCTCTACATTTAGTTCAAACGTACACCGTTTGCAACAAGCGATCCAGTATGGTATCAAGTATGGACGTAAAGTGTGTGTGATCGGGCGTTCTATGGAGAGAAACCTTGAGGTAACACTTCAGTACGATTATCTGAGATTTCCAAAAAATATTTTTGTGGATACTGAAGAGATCGCGCATATGAACGATAAAGATGTCCTCATTGTAACAACAGGATCACAAGGAGAGCCAAGTTCTGCGCTCTTTAGAATGGCGATCGGTGAGCATAGACATGTCAAGATCAAGCCAACCGACTCGATCGTACTTTCATCTCGTGCAATTCCAGGAAATGAGGGAAGTATCTCTAATATGCTCAACTTCCTCCAAAGAGCAGGAGCAAAAGTTGTAACAGATAAAGAGATCCACGTATCAGGTCACGCTTCTATGGAGGAGCAAAAACTGATGCTTCGTCTTGTCAATCCTAAGTTCTTCTTGCCTGTGCATGGGGAATATAACCATGTTATGAAGCACAAAGAAACAGCGATTATGTGTGGTGTTCCTGAGAGAAATATCTTACTGATGACAGATGGAGAGCAGATCGAAGTCGCACCAAAATATATGAGAAAAGTGAAAACTGTAAAAACAGGGAAAACTTATATCGACAACCAAAACAACCATCAGATCGAGGATGACATCGTCTTAGATCGTCAAAAACTTGCATCTGAGGGTATCGTTATGCTTGTTGCTCAAATAGATGGACAAAGCTCAAAAATGGTAGCAAAACCACGTGTTACAACATTTGGTATCGTAGCAGATAAACAAGATAAGTTTTTTGCTAAAGAGATGGAAGATGTACTAGAGCACTTCTTGGTCAACATGAAAGAGGGACTCATTGACAACCCTAGAGCCCTAGAGAATGACTTACGCCAGATCGTTCGTAAACACATCTACCGTAAAATGAAAAAATATCCACTTATCGTTCCACACGTATTTATCTCCTAAAAATAACTTTATGGACCAAAGTCCACGCTACATCCGAAGAATACAGGCTTAGGCCTGTAAGGGTGAATAACAAACTTTCAAAACCTATCTTTTTCTCAGCATTTTAGTGTTACTCTATCATCAACAAAACTTTTGAGGTAGATACAGTGAGCAAAGAAAAAGAAGATGCGATATTTGAAGAAGCGGTAAAGTCTATGATGCTTCACGTAGGGGAAGACCCAGAGCGTGAAGGGCTTTTGGAAACTCCTAAGCGTGTGAGAAAAGCGTATGAGTTTATTTTTGGCGGCTACAAAGAGAATCCTAAAGAGATCCTCGAAAAAGCACTTTTTACAAGCTCTAATGATGAGATGGTACTCATTAAAGATATCGAGTTTTACTCTACGTGTGAGCACCATCTTTTACCTATTATCGGGCGTGTTCATGTTGCTTACATCCCAGATGGTAAAGTAGTAGGGCTCTCAAAGATCCCACGTGTGGTTAATGTATTTGCACGCCGTATGCAGATCCAAGAGCAGCTCACAGAACAGATCGCAGATGCTATTATGGATGCGATCGAGCCCAAGGGTGTTGCAGTTGTAGTTGCAGCGCGTCATATGTGTATGGAGATGCGAGGAGTTGAAAAGATCAACTCTACGACTACATCCTCAGCGCTTCGTGGACTCTTTAAACGTGATGAAAAAACACGTGCAGAGTTCTTTTCTCTTATCAATTCACCTACTGGAACGAGATACTAAAAACAGATGCCTTTTTCATCCCTCAAAGAGAAGATATCCTCCAAAAACCACTCTACCCCTTTTGGTGAGATCATCAAGATCAACGCTACTATAATCATTGCTCGCGGTCTAAATGTGAGCATCAGTGACATGGTACGTGTTGTCTCAAACACTACATCCCAAGAGACGATCGGGATGGTTACAGAGATCGATGGAAACACTTTTTTCATTACCCCTTTTAGCTTTGTAGAGGGTTTTCGCTCTGGTGATCGCGTCTTTTTAGATCAAACTGGGATGACGATCCCTGTGAGTTCTTCTCTTTTGGGGCGTGTGGTCGATCCTTTTATGAATCCCATTGATGGCAAAGGTCCTATCGGACAAGCAAAACTCTCCCCTATTATCAAGGCCCCAATCGCAGCGATGAAGCGAGGCATGATAGATGAGATCTTTAGTGTTGGTGTGAAGAGTGTAGATGGGCTTCTTACTTGTGGAAAAGGGCAAAAGCTCGGGATCTTTGCGGGGAGTGGGGTTGGGAAGTCAACACTCATGGGGATGATCGTTCGTGGTGCTGATGCTCCGATCAAAGTGGTCGCTCTTATTGGGGAACGTGGACGTGAGGTTCCCGAGTTTATCGAGAAAAACTTGGGTGGAAACTTGGAAAATACAGTGATCATCGTTGCAACAAGTGATGATTCTCCCCTGATGCGTAAATATGGTGCCTTCTCCGCGATGAGTGTTGCTGAGCACTTTAAAGACAAAGGGATGGATGTTCTTTTTATTATGGACTCAGTGACCCGTTTTGCTATGGCACAGCGCGAAATAGGCCTCTCTCTTGGCGAGCCTCCTACATCCAAAGGCTATCCACCATCTTCACTTACTCTTTTGCCGCAGTTGATGGAACGTGCAGGAAAAGAGGAGGGTAAAGGGAGCATTACCGCTTTTTTTACCGTTTTGATCGAGGGGGATGATATGAGTGATCCAATCGCCGATCAATCGCGCTCTATTCTCGATGGACATATTGTGCTCTCTCGTGAACTCACAGACTTTGGGATCTATCCACCTGTGAATATTCTCAACTCTGCTTCAAGGGTGATGGGAGATATTATTAGCTCAGAACATCTGCGAGCAGTCCTCAAATTTCGTCGGCTTTATACGATACTTAAAGAGAATGAAGTGCTGATTCGCATTGGTGCCTATACCAAAGGAACTGATCCTGAATTTGATGAAGCGATGAATAAAAAAGAGGCGATGGAGAAGTTCTTATCTCAAGATTCGATGCAACAGATCCCTTATCAAGAAAGTTCCCAAGCCCTTATAGCGCTGATGTCTTAATCTACGATCGAGGAATAGATCCAGCTATCTCGTTTGTCTCGAGTATCTTGTTCGTGGGTAATGGCGAGTTTTTTTTCTGCAAGTGCCTCATACTGCTTCATAAGTTCTAAAATTTCACTATCTATCCCAAAAATATCAATGTAAGAGTAGATAATATTTTGTGCATTGTGGTACATCCGAACGTCCAAAAGATGGAGGATCTTTGACTGAAAACTGAGACGCAAAATATCCCCGATCTTTTCAAGGCGTGAGGGGAGGGTAAGAAGCTCTCCCAGAGCCTTTTTGATATGCGCAATATTCGCTTGGAGTGCGTACTCTTCACACCGTGCTATGAGTTTTGCCCAGTGTTGCTCAAGAAGCTTTGCGAGTTGGGTTGTTTGGAGCGAAAAGTTTGCATCAAGGATCTCGTAGCATTTTGTAAAATCATTGTACTCATAGGCCCTTTGAAGCTCTCTCATCGCTGCACAATCTCTTTGGAGTCTTTGTACCTCTGTTTGTACTTCTTTAACCCCATGAAGTATTTCTAGCATCTCTTCAGCTTTTTCTACCTGCCCTTTTTTGAGTGTATCCTTGATAGTCACTATCCTCTCTTGCATACGCTTTTCTAGAGTGATATAGTTTGGAAGTTTTTGCAAAGAGCGATGTTTTTGTGCGAGCTGGGTTGCCTGGAGAAAGTTTTGTGATTCGCACGCTTTGAGAAAAGATAGAAAAAGGCTGTTTTCTTGGAGGATAAGTTTGATGATATCACGTTTTGAAGTTATCGTGATGAAGGGATGTAGCAACTCTTTTGCATCAGCTGTATTGCCTGCGAGGATACGTTTTTGCGCTTGTTGGAGTACTTGGCGCCAAAGAGTTTCCATCTTTTGATAAGGGGGAACTTGCTGCAAGAGCGGGTATTTTGTACACAGAGCATAAGCGAGCGAATATTTTTCCTCACGATAAAGATCGCAAAACCTCTCATAGTTTTCAAACGCCTTGATACAAAGCTTCACCTCCTCTCGGGTTTGTTTGATATTTAGATAGGGCTGTAGATACTCTAAGGCTTCATTCTTGTTATTTTTTTGAAATGTAGCAAGTGCAGATGTAGAGGCTATTTTATAGCGTTCCTCTAGTTGTTTGTAGTAGTGGCTTGTTCTCAAAAGGGGGTTACGTTCTACAAGCTTGTACGCATCCTCTAGCTCGTTGTGGAGCATCGCAGAATAAAGTGACTCTGTACCTAGTATATTCACTTTATTTAAAGTACTGTCACTCTGTGCAATATAGAGATCTTCTCCAAGTAAAGCGATTTTTTCTATAGGAGCAGATGTATGAATGAACTTTGCTTGAAGCAGCTTTTTCTTCGCTCTATCGATAAGAGATATATCATAGCCACCCCCATGAACGAGGAGATATTCACTCTCTTTGATAGGGAGAATCTGTGAAATCTGCTCAAGTGGGGTATGGATCGTATGCGCTTTTCTCTGCTCTTTAAACGTATGAAGGGCGAGTATTCCATCCCCATCTCCGCTTAAAAGTGTGTCTTCATCTAAAAAATGCAGAGCCTTGATCGATTGATGCGTTGTTTGTATCTTGATCTTGCTTGCTTTTGTATAAAGATCCATGACAAGAATCATTCCATTTTGTGCCCCACATCCCAAGATATTACGAAAAGAGGCAAAACTTTCTACAGCTTTTTTGGATCCATTCGCTTCGAAAGAGCAAAGTCTTGAGAGTAATGAACGCTCATAGATTCTATATTGAAATACACGGCCGTCTTGTGTGCCTACGAGGAGATAGCGTGAGCTTGGATCAAAATGCAGTGTTTGGATATTATGATGTGGGATCTTTTGGATTGGTGTCGCCGTTTGTGTCTCTAGGATGTAAATAAAACTAGGGGAACTAAAAGCGATAAAGCATGCATCAGGACTAAAACAAAGGGCCGTTGTTTGTGAATTGAGATGCTCATGTGTGATGTGTGAAACTATTTTTCTCTCTTTTGTATCATAGAGATATGCACCATGATAGCGCGTGCTAAAAGCTAAAATATTCTCATGAAGTACTTCAAGATGAGAAACTCTGGAATGGGTATTTAAGAATTTCTCAGTGCAAAGCATCTTTATTCCAGAGTATTTCTTGGAGTTCCCATTTTGTTGTATCTTTTGGAATAAAGATGAGTTGGATATGTTTGTAGTCTTTTGAATTGCATCGCATCTCATCAAGCGTTTTATTGCATAGGAGATCGAGCTCAGAGTGATATTCTTCCCCTATTTGTATATCAAAAGGGTATTGAACCAAGTTACTTGTAATAGCGATGCTTTCAAGAGTGCTTTCTTGGTCTTTTTTACTTTGGGTAGGAAAGAGGAGCATCACCTCTTCATCATAGTGTGTGACGCGCATGATGCTTTGCACTTTTCCCGCTTCAAAGGCAGAGAAGAGCTCAATATCATATCCCACGAGTTTGGGTGCAATGATATTTTCTAAAAAGGGAGTGGAGATACTCAGTGTATTGACACCTTTATCAGTGAGCACAAGAGTATGAAGTGGTTTTGTTTTTTGCTTTGAACATGATGCTAAAAAAAGAAGTATTACGAGTAAAAATATCGATGTTTTCATAGAATGATTATAAAAGAAAAAAGTAGTAAAAGCGCTGAATGAAAGAAAAAAGAGGAAGGTTTTGAGTCACAAAAGTGACTCAAAGAGAAATTAGCAAGATGGAACGTTTCCACTATCACTTGCAAAGTTATGGAAAAAGTCAAAGTAGTGTTGTATATAGCTATCTTTTACATCAGCATCACTTACATTTGGACAAATTGTTTTGATCTCTTTTGCGAGCTCACCATCTTCGTGGATTACTTGCCACTCATATTGAGTGTGCTTTCCAGCCATTGCTGCACCAGTCATTCCACATGGGCTCTTAAGTTTTTTTGCGAAAAGTTTTTGACCTTTTGCAACATCAGCAGTAGCAGTACTAGCACCAAGTCCTAAAACCAATACCGCACCTAATGCTATTTTAGTAAGTTTATTCATTATAGATCTCCTTCAAATTTTAAATATTTTAACTAAGTAAATATAAAAATAAGATTTATTCTCTTATTTATGTGATATTTTTATAATTTTATTACAAATTTAGCCTATAAGCCCCAGAGGGCTTTGAGCTTTTATGCACGACCTGGAAGCATTCCGTAGATAGTCATTGGTTTGAGTGCGTATACTTTGAGTAACCACCAGATCCATCTCTCTTGCGTAGGGTCAAGTGGGAATGAAGGAGTTGGTTTTTTACTCCAGTCAAACTCTGCAAGCATAACTGTTCCAATACTTGTAATAAGTGGACATACTGTATATCCGCCGTATGCAGATGGAAGCTCTTTTTTCCCTTCCATTGTTGCAACAAGGTTGTCTACAAGTACTTTGTATTGTTTACGAACTGATCCACCCGTTTTCCCCATAGGAACAGCAGCAACATCTCCAAGACACCATACATTTGAAAACTTCACATGTTGAAGTGTTTCTTTTTTAACAGGTACCCATCCTTGTTCAGAACCAACAGCAGAGTTTCCTACTACATCCGGAGCTTTCATAGGAGGTGTAACATGAATAAAGTCATATTTAAATTCAACTTTTTCACTCTTCGTAACCATCATGTACTCTTCGAGATCTTTATCGTACTCACCTTTTTCTTTCCAATGGTGATTAAAGACAGCTACCTTATTTTCTGTATCGATCTCTACTAGGTTGTGTGCATAGTTCCATTTGAAGTCTCTATCTTTGAATTGTTGTAAGATAGCCTCATGGTATTCAGGTACACCAAACATCGCTCCACCGTTTGGATTGAAGATAAGTTCTACTTTGTCTCTTACACCTGCTTTTGTAAGGAGGTCATGCGTTAGATACATGATCTTTTTAGGTGCTCCACCACATTTGATTGGTGTGTTTGGGTGCGTAAAGAGTGCTTGAAGTTTCCCTTCACCTGTGTGTGCTTTTGCTTGCGCGATAAGCTCTTGGATCCCTTTGTAAGTATCTGCTGCACCATCACGGAAGTAAATAGAGTAAACACCATCTTTTCCAATTTTTTGCTTGACGATAGCGTTATCTGTTCCACTTGATGTGATCTCACCCTCAAGTCCTTTGATCGCACCATAGTTAAGCATAAGCCCTGTAGCAATGATAAGTTGATCGTAAGAGATCACATCTTTGCCATCTACTGTAACCGTATTGTTCTCTGGATCAAAAGCAGTGACACTTCCCTTGATAAGAGTTACACCAGATGGTACAAATTCATCTCTATTGTAGATGATATCTTCTTTCTCCCAAACACCACCAGCGATAAGTGTTTGACCTGGCTGGTAAGAAACAGATGTAGGATCTGGTTCGATCACTGTAATATCAGGATTTGATAAAGTATTACTTAGACGTGCAGCTGTACTCATACCAGCGAGCCCTCCACCAACAATAACGATCTTACCTTGTGCATCCGACGCGCTTACACTTGTAGCACCAACAGTAGCTCCAGCTAAAACCGAAGCTGCTAATGGTGACACACTCATATATTTTAAAGCATCACGACGAGACATGATCTCTGGATGTTTGTCAACTTCGTTTAGAATCTCTTCTAATATTTGGTTTTTACTCATTTTTCTTCCTTTTTTAAAAATCAACTTTTCCGATTGTACAAGTTTAAGACTTAAGAATTCTTTTATATAGGTAAGATATAGCTTGAAATGTGTAAAAAGAAAGAATAGAGATGAAGTATAATTTATTTGTATTTTTATTATAAGTGGAATATTGTAAAATTAAAGAGCAAAGTGCTCTTTAATTGTATGAAGATTAATATCTATAGCGGAAATAAACGCGAAGATCTGAAGCTGTTTCAATTGAATTCATTGCTGCTGCTTCAGCTGAATCAATTTTATATGGTGTACCACCGTCACCAAAGAAACCATCTGAACCTGTATAGTCATAATCAATGTATGTATAACGTACTTGCATTGAGAAAACATTTTTGATAAGTGGTTGTGTCCAGTATGCTTCATAAGCACTACCACGAGCAGCTAGTTTAGAACCAATCATAGTATCTTCACCATATGTGAATGGTCTCCAATGCTCACTTCCTTTATTGTACTCAAGTCCAAATTTACCACCTGTAAGGTTTGGCATAACTGCTCCAACCCAAATAGAGTTACCAGTTTCAGATTCAGCACTTCCTAACATAGATTTGCCAGTCATAGTTTGTGTTTGAGTTGGATTTGTTCCCGTTACGTCAATCATTGTCACATTTCTTGAAATATCAGCTGTTGGATGAGATTTGGATACAGCATATGAAGCGAAAAGCGTGGTTGCATCTAAAAAGTCAGAAATACCATCACCAATACCAGAAACTTTTACAGAAAGAGCCATTCCATCCATATCACCTATTGTTTGCATACCAAAAGCTGTAGGTTCCATTCCCATTTGTTGACCTGTAGTTCCATTGTAATAAGCATTCACATCTGTTCCTACAAGACCAGGAACATTAAATCCTCTATACCAAGTAGTTTTAACAGAATATTGTCCATCATCATAAGGTACAAAAATAAATCCTGCCATATCTACAGTATCTAAGTTATTACTATCTTCTACATAGTTTGGAAGTGTAGAACCACCAACCATTCCACTCATACCAGTTGGAGCTAAATAGTTTGCAGCTTGACTTGCCCAACCAGTTGCATTCGTGAGACCACGACCTAAGCAGAGTTTAAAAAGCATACCAGGAAGCACATTGTCAAGTT
>JAGGTH010000082.1 GCA_021163845.1 Helicobacteraceae bacterium
CTGGAGATATAGCAGGTGGCTCAAGTGCTGAAATACATAAAGAAAAACTACGTGAGGTGAGAGAGAAATAAACTGTGACCCTTACATGACCGTTTGTACGTTATTATTTACAATTACATTAATATAAGGCGGTAGCATGTTTAATTTTTTTAAAACTGTGGAAACTAAACGTCCTAATGGCGCTCCTATGGTATCGATCACATTACGTGAAACTGATATCACTTCTGGAAAGCTCGACCAATTAGAAATAATACCAGAAGTAGTAATAGGATTTGTTTCTCCATCTCTTCATTTTCCGACTATCTCTTCTCAACTAAAACAAACTCTTCCCAATGATACAACTCTTATCCTCTCTACGACTGCGGGGGAGCTATGTAGTTTTGATCAAAACAATCCTCTCCCAAACCTCTATTCTCAATCCGATCCTGGAACGGGTGATAATATCGTATTGATGCTCTTTGCAAAAGAGATGATAAGTGATGTTTTTGTCGCATCTGTTGCACTAAAAAGTGAAGAGATGCAAAGCCACTCCAAAACTGCTGCAGAACAAATTTCAGCCATCTCAAAAGAACTTCAAAAGATCCATGTTCCATTTAAAATGAACCATGAAGACACCCTTGGATATACCCTCATTGATGGACTCTCCGCTAGTGAAAGTTTTTTTATGGAAGCAGTTTATAATGTTGGTAGTTTTCCATGCCTCCTCGTCGGAGGAAGCGCAGGTGGAAAACTAGATTTTAAGGATACCTATATTTTTGACGGTACACGTACACTGCGTCACCATGCTATCATCACTTTTATAAAATTTGCACCTGCTTATCGCTTTGGTATTTTCAAAAGCCAAAACTTTCGCAAAAGCACAATCAAATTTTCTGTACTTGATGCTGAGCCTATCAAGCGAACTATTAGTGCATTTTTGGATACAAAAACAAATACTTCCATTGGTGCTGTTGAAGCGTTATCGGCACATTTTGGCTGCACGGCACAACAACTTGATACAAAACTCTCCAATTACACTTTCGGAATTGAGATTAATGGTGAGATCTATGTTCGCTCTATCGCATCGATCGACACAACTAGTGGATCTATCAATTTTTACTGCGATATCGAAGCAGGTGAGGAACTTATTCTTCTTGAAAAAACTAATTTTGTGCAGACAACGGCAACAAACTATGCGGACTTTAGCAAAAATAAACCTAAAGCAATCGGGGCAATCTTCAATGACTGCATATTACGACGCTTGTTTAACGCCAAAGAACTTAATTCTCTTCGTACTTTTAGTGATATACCTGTAGCAGGTTTTTCAACCTTTGGAGAACTCTTAGGAGTCAATATCAACCAAACCCTAACGGCAATTTTCTTTTACCATACCGATAATGAGCCTTTTAATGATGAGTATATTGATAATTTTGTTCAAAAATATGCTGGATTTAAAAGCTATTTTCTTCTACGCAAAATCAACCGCCAAAATATGATCGATTCTATCAATCAAGCGATGCTCGCTCAAATGAAAGAGAGTATGCCAGTTATCCAAACAGTTGGAAACTCTATCCGTAGCGCAGTAGATTCTATCGATGTCATCGGTCAGCAACTTTCTCAGGTCAAAGATCAATTTACTCTTTTTACAAATAGCATGGAGCAAAACAGTGCTGAGAATAGCCATCTATCCTCAGAAGTACAAAATCTTACGGGAGACGTACGAGAAATACGTGCTGTTTTAGAAGTGATTGCCGATATCGCCGACCAAACAAACCTACTCGCTCTCAATGCAGCCATCGAAGCAGCACGAGCAGGTGAGCATGGACGAGGGTTTGCCGTAGTCGCTGATGAAGTACGTAAACTCGCGGAACGGACCCAAAAAAGTTTGTTAGAAACCAATGCATCCGTTAGCACTACAATCCAAGCGGTTGAGAGCATTAGCGAAGTTATGATAGGTCTTAGTAATGGGCTCACTGATATGGCTTCAAAAAGCTCAGTACTCTCAAATGAGATACAAGAGCTCTCACAAAAAAGCCAAAAAATTTCTCATGAACTTCGTTCTCAATCATTACTAACCGAAAATCTCAATGAGGAGCTTTCAAAATTACAAACGTATGAAAAAACACTTGACATTCTAAATACTTAAATTACCAAGGCTGAACTAATCCAAATTATTTATTGAGCTGAAATTATACTTCATGCCTCATCTATCTCATCTCATTTGTCTTTGTAGCTGGAGATATAGCAGGTGGCTCAAGTGCTGAAATACATAAAGAAAAACTACGTGAAGTAAGGGAAAAATAGCTTAACAGCTTATCAATACATAACTACGAAATTGGTGTATAATATCTTCATAACTCATTAAAGGTGGATTATGTTCAATTTTATTCGTAAGCTTTTTAAAGCACTTAACTCTTCAGCTAAGTCATGGCAGCTCTCAGGAGCGATTGTTTTAGCGATGTTTGCTGGATTTTTACCGACAAGTTCTCTCATACTTTTGGATATTTTATTCTTAGCACTTATTCTCAACATAAACTTTGGACTTTTCCTACTTTTTACTGCTATATTTAGTGCCATTGGGTACCTTTTTGACCCTATGTTTGACTCTCTTGGCTACTCCGTTTTAACCAATGATGCTCTACAAGGTTTCTTCACATCTTTGTATAACTCCGCACTCTTTAGATGGAGCTCGTTTAACTATACACTTGTCACTGGATCGCTCATCGTATCTACTATATTAGCTCTTCCACTGCTACTGATACTCAACAAAGTCATTACACTTTATAGAGATCAGATAGGTGCTAAGCTCAACGAATGGAGAGCGACTCGTTGGATGAAACTTTTTAATGAGGAAGCAAAAACAAGCTCTCTGTTTCGCTGGTGGGGTGTAGGTGTATTTGGTGCTTTACTTGCTGGTATTGCACTTGTCTTTATCCTTCTTTTTGATCCCCTTGCTCGGCTTGCTTTAGAAAAATCTCTAGCATACTCTCTTCAAACTCAAGTAGATATCAAAGATTTAGACTCAAGCTTTTCAGATTTACGTATCAAAATATCTGGCATCGAGATCGCTGATAAAAAGAACCTTAGCCATAACCTTGTTCAAATAGGAGATATGGAGTTTGATCTCAGTTTCTCTGCTCTACTGGAGAAAAAAGCGATGATAGAGATGCTAAACATAGATGCTCTGGCTTTTAACGAAAAAAGAGAGACTATGGCAAAACCCTATGATGACTCACCTGCTCCAACAAACGAAACGAAACAAGCAGAAGCTTCGGATGTAGATACACACTCAACATCCCAAGGTGCAAACCCATTTACCCTCCCAGATGTTAACGCTATTTTGGCAAAAGAGGAACTCAAGTCTGTAACAGAAGCACAAAAACTCAAAGCAGATATAGAGAAAACAAAAGAGAAATGGTCGAAGATATCTGATGAGCTCAAAAACAAAAATGAGATAGATGAGATAAAAGCAGATGCCAAAAAACTGCAACAAAGCCTCAAAGGTGCAGATATAACAAAGATAGCATCAGCGAAAAGTGACATAGATAAACTAAAAGCGAAGATCAGCTCCCTCAAAGAGAAGTACGCATCTCTACAAAAAGATTTCAATGCAGATCAAAAACGTTTGCAAAAGCAAATAAATACTCTTAAAAACCTTCCACAACAAGACATCAACCGTCTTAAACAGAAATACTCTCTCAATGCAAGTGGAGGTGCAAACCTGATCGGAACACTCACGAGTGATGCAATAGGTGAGTATATGCATATGGGACTCAAATACTACGAGATGCTAGCTCCTTATATTCGTAGCGATGCAAAACAAGAAGAGCTTCAAGATGCACCTCCTCCACGTGGTGAAGGAAGATGGATCAAGTATGCAAATCTCTCTAATGTTCCCGATCTTGTCATAAAAAAAGCAAAGATAAATGTCAAACTTAAAAATGATGTTTTCGATATCGATGTAACAGACCTCTCAAGCAACCAAAAGCTCTACAAAAAACCTATGATTGTTCACGCGGATGCAAAAGGGGTGCAATACGCACATATAGTAGCGGATGTAGTGGATGATAGACGAAGTGAGAAAGCCAAGACAAGCTTTGATATCAAAGTCACAAAGTTTAAAACAGCAAACATAGATATGAAAACACTCAGTATGAATGACATCGTGACAACAAGCACTTTAAAAGGTGCAGTAGAAGATGGAAGCATCCATGCAAAAAGCAAAGTAAATGTAAGTAATGTCAAACTTGAGATGCCCTCACAAAAGCTCATAAACGACTTACTCTCTGACATATCAAAGTTTAACGTAGATATCGCTATAAATGGTGCACTTCAACAGCCTAGCATAGTAGTAAAAAGTGACTTAGATCAACAGCTCTCAAAAGGTTTGAACTCTATGATCGCCAAAAAAACGGCTGGTTTTGAAAAAGAGTTAAAAGCTGGGATCTTAAAAAAAGCAGGAGCATCTACTAAAGGGCTATCAGCAGACCTTGGGGATGTAGACTCACTTCTAGATTCAAAACAAGATACACTCAGTGGCATCAACACAAATTTTTCTCCATCATCTAGTGGTGGTTTAAAATTGCCTATGAAGTTATTTTAATATCAATGTTTTGGGTATACTCATCTAAAAAAAACATCTTTTTTTTGTTCCATAACCCCTTAAGGTTTGTGGAATTTTGCAGTTTTTACTTTTTGAACACTTTGTGGAACACAGAAAATTTCTTTGAGTAGTGTTGTTCCAAATATAAGAGGATGTTGAGTTAAATAGTGTCTAATTTATAAGGGATGGTTACATTAGTTCATAGTTTTTTCCTTTTTTTAAAATAAAATAATGATTTGAAAATCCAATTAAAGAAAATTTTGTATATGAAAGTTAGTTCAATTATCTGTTCTTTTTGGAGCACAGAGCTTTATGATATTCCAAGTACAAGTTGTACCATTTGCTCAATTTCAAGTAGCTCATTTTTATTTACAGTTGCGAGTTTATCATGGATGATTCTTTTTGTGTCGATTGCTCTTATTTGATCACATAAAATATCAGACTCTTGTTCCAATAAATCACGTTTTGATATTCTCATTCGTAATGGAAAAGCATCATCAATGAGATTTGTAGTCAAAGGCAAAACTATAACTGTTTCATGACCTATTTCGTTTAATGCATTATCCTGCAAAACAAGTACTGGTCTCGTTTTACCTGGTTCTGCTCCTTTTGATGGATATAGTTTTGCTAAATAAATACTTCCTCTCTCAAGCATCACTTAATCCATCTTCAACACTTCCATCGAAATCATTAACTATCTCTCTATTAGCTTCTCTAACTTTCAAAGAGGAACGCATCATTTTTTCTTTAAGCCTTTGGTTTCTTATGTTCTTCTCAAATTCTGCTATAGATTGTCTTATAAGTTCACTTTTACTTAAATGCAACTCTTTAGCTAAAGATGTAACTTTTTCAAAAAATGAGTCTTCTGTTTTTAGTGTTATTGTTTTCATAATGACATCCTTACTTAATTAAGTAATACTATTTTAAGTAATAAATAGATGAATGTCAAGAGACTGTTACTAAGGCTGTAGATTTTGTAGTATATTTATATAAATAATGGTTTGAAAGTTTGTGTTTTAAGAATCTATTGAAGTGTGGCTCCGGATACTGGATTCGAACCAGTGACCAAGTGATTAACAGTCACCTACTCTACCGCTGAGCTAATCCGGAATATGTTAAGAAGTTTCAATAAGTGGCTCCGGATACTGGATTCGAACCAGTGACCAAGTGATTAACAGTCACCTACTCTACCGCTGAGCTAATCCGGAATATGTTAAGAAGTTTCAATAAGTGGCTCCGGATACTGGATTCGAACCAGTGACCAAGTGATTAACAGTCACCTACTCTACCGCTGAGCTAATCCGGATTATTTATTGAGCCGAAATTATACTTCATGGCATCACAAAAGTCAAGTAAATTTGGCTACTTTTTGCGTTTTCTTTTGATATTTGTTTGTGGCATAAAAAACTCTAAATTTCCCACCATCTGCTTGAGTACTTTTTGCTCTTGCATTAGCTCTACTAAGTTCTCTTTACTCTTAGCGTCAAAGAGTAGATCTACATCCCCTTGGGTCAATGGTCTTTTATCAAGAGTGTTGAGTATCTCATCTTTTTCATAGTATCGATTATTTGGTTCGGCATGGATGCGAGAAGCGATATGGATAGGCAAGGAGCTATCAAACATCATCGCGATGTCGTGGAGCTCTTTATAGCTTAAACCCACTACAGGATACGCTGGAGGTCTGTCAATGCTCCCTATATCTATACGCGATGCTTTGATGTGTAAAAGTACCTCATTGAGCTTTTGTACCTCTTGGGATGTATCGTTAAGTCCGTGTACAAAAAGTATCTCGATAAAGAGTTTCCCTTTGTATACATTGCTAAATTCAATCACTTTGTCAACAAGCTTTGCTATCTGTATGCTTGGGTGTGGTCTATCGATCTTTTTAAAGATATCTTCACTCACAGCATCTAGGGAGAGTTTGACTTGATCGAGTTTGAGAAGGGTTTGAAATACTTTTTCATCTACAAGTGCAGCACTATTGGTAAGGATGAGCGTTTGTGTTTGCCCCTTGATCTTATCAATCTCATCGATGAGCTGCTCCAAATGGGGATAGAGTGTCGGTTCTCCGTTGGCTGTGAGTGTGATCACATCTATCTTGTCATGCAGATGCTCTCCTAGTTCATCAACGACGGTCTTTACGGAGACAACATCCTCTTGATGATCTACAGTTGCCATAGGGGCTAGTTCGCAATAAAGACAATCAAAATTACACTGTTTTTTGTTAGGAGAGAGATCCACACCCAAAGAGCTTCCAAAGCGTCTTGAGTGGATAGGACCGAAGATGGTGTGCATAGGGTTATTTCTTGCTAACTCTATGACATTCGTTCACAAAGTGGATCGCATTTTCTACAGGCACATCAGGGAGGATTCCGTGCCCGAGGTTGAAGATGTGGCGTTTGCCACCCATAGTCTCTTGGATCACCTCGACACATTTCGTTGTCGCTTCTTTAGAGTAGAGACGGCACGGCTCCATGTTTCCTTGGAGCACATACTTATCACCCAAGCGCTCTTTTGCAAATGCCATTGGTGTAGACCAATCGACACCAAATACATCAAAGTTACCATACACTTTGTCTAAAAATGCAGGGATACCTTTTGGAAAAAGGATCACGGGTACATCAGGATAACGCTCTTTGATATACTCAGCGATCTCGACCATATAGCTCCATGAGAATTCATCGTACATCCCAGGCTCAATAGCAGCAGCCCAGCTATCAAAGATCTGTACTACATCCACACCTGCTTCGATCTGCTTGATCATATAGTGTTTGACCACTTCAGTCACTTTACGTAGTATCGCGTGTAGGAGCTCTGGATTTGCATAGAGCATCTTTTTACATACATTGTATGTTTTTGTCCCCTGCCCCTCGATCATATAGGTCGCAAGCGTCCAAGGTGCTCCGGTAAATCCGATAAGAGCTTTATCCCCACCGCGCGCATCAAGCTCTTTTTTGAGAAGCTCGATCGTCTCATACACGTAGGTAAGTTTACTTGCCGCTTCTTCACCACCAAGAAGTCTATCAAGGTCAGCTTGGGATGTAACAGGATCACTAAATTTTGGTCCCTCCCCTTTTACAAAAGAGAGATCCATCCCCATCTCATCAGGAATCACAAGGATATCACTAAATAAAATAGCAGCATCCACACCCACAATATCAAGTGGCTGAAGTGTAACCTCCGCCGCTTTTTTTGGGTCATGACAAAGGTTGAGAAAATTGCCCGCTTGTGCACGCACAGCCATATACTCAGGAAGATATCTTCCAGCCTGTCTCATCATCCATACAGGAGTATACGGAGTCTCTAAACCTTTACATGCATCTACAAATATTTTACCCATTTTCGTCCTTGTAACTTTTAAAATTTTCTAGTGTTTTTCTTCTTTTTTTCCCACTTTACCTAAAAAGTAAAGTCCAACTGAAACTGCTGTGATAGAGAGCGCTAAATAGAGAAGGTCTAATGCACCTGCATACTCTGTATGTCCCACTTTTTGAAAAAAGCCAACGACAAGTACCATCACGATCACTTTTGAGATCTTGTCTTTGAGCTGGTCTAGAGAATGAACTGCTAAAAGCTGATTTTCATCACCATTTTTATCTTTTGCAGGATCTATATCAGAGATAAAAAGCTCATATAGACCAAAAGAGAAAATAAGCATCACCACACCTATAAGGTAAAGATCAACGGCTCCAATAATTCCCCCAACCACTTCATCATGAAAATGTTCAGGATGCTTATGCTCTACATAAACATTTATTACATACTTTGCTGTTTCATAAATATCAAAACTTGCGACTGTAAATAAAAGCACAGCGCCGATCAGACCAAATACTACAGCGAGAATAATGATAAAGCGTGAATTCCAAAGAGTATTTTCAAATATCTTTTCAAGCATCTATTTATCCCCTTCCATCTCGACCCATTTTTGAGCAATACGCACAGCATTTGTCGCGGCACCTACTCTGAGGTTATCTGCTACAACAAACATATGAAGCATATTTTTACGAAAATTATCCACACGGATACGTCCAACAAAAGTTTCATTAAGTCCCATACAAGTTGCTGGCATCGGATAAAGTGAGTCAGATGGATCATCCACAACTACGATATTTGGCGCTTTTTCCAAAAGTGCTCTTGCCGCGCTTGCATCGACATCGTTTGCGAAAGTAAGTGTGAGTGCTTCAGCATGCCCACGAAGTGTTGGAACACGTACACAGGTCGCACTAAGTTCGAGATCTTTATGCATGATCTTGCTTGTCTCATTCACCATCTTCATCTCTTCTTTTGTGTAGTCATTGTCCATAAATACATCGATCTGAGGGATAACATTGAGTGCGATCTGGTGCTTGAAAGCTTTATGCTCCACTTCATCAAGTTTGAAAGCAAAAAAAGCTTGCATCTGTGTCACAAGCTCTTCCATCGCTGATTTTCCAGCCCCACTTGTTGCTTGGTATGTTGCTACATCTACACGTACAAGATCGTATGCTTCATCAAGTGGCTTGAGCGTTTGCACCATCTGTATCGTAGAACAGTTTGGATTTGCGATCACTCCTGTTTGTCTCCAAAGAGCGATATCCTCAGGATTTACCTCAGGAACAACTAATGGAGTATTTTTATCCATTCTAAAATGTGATGTGTTGTCGATCACTACGGCACCCGCTTTGACAGCAGATGGAGCGAACTCGGCACTCACACTTCCACCCGCACTAAAAAGAGCGATCTCGATCTCCTCTTTTTCAAAGATATCATGCGTCAATTCTTGAATTACTAGCTCTTTATTTTTGTAATCAACAGTTTTACCAGCACTTCTTGCACTTGCAAGTGGTACGAGCTTGCCTATAGGAAAATCAATCTCAGAGAGAATTAATAATATCTCTTCACCTACGGCTCCATTTGCTCCAACTACTGCTACATTATATTTTTTTGACACGCGTGCTCCTTACAGATTATATATTTGTATTTTTTGTGTTAAATTATCTTTACTCATACCAAGTACTTCCGATGCACTCTCTACATCCCCTGCTTGGGATGTAAGCACTTGAGATATCAGCTCTTTTTCCATTGTTGCAATATCTTTTGTCTCATTCAAACCTCGTGATTCTAAAAAAAGATCGCTTGGTGTGATCTCACTTCTATCACTGAGAATAACAGCTCTCTCCACCACAGAGATGAGTTCACGAATATTTCCAGGCCATGTATAAGATAAAAGCTGATTTTGTGCCTCTTTAGAGAAGCTTTTTTGTTCAAAATCATACTTGATGCAATTTTGTTCTAGAATTTTATCAGCAATTTGTATAATTTCATCTTTTCTCTCTCTTAAAGGGGGAATATTTAAGGGAATTGTATGCAGTCTGTAATACAAATCCTCTCGGAACTCCCCTTTTTTGATCTTTTCATGGAGATTCGCATTGGTTGCTGAGACGATGCGAATATCTATTTTGATATTTTTTGAAGAGCCTAGACGTCGTACCTCTTTTTCTTGCAAGGCTCGCAAAAGCTTCGCTTGAACACCATAAGGCATCTCTCCTATCTCATCTAAAAAGAGTGTTCCACCATTTGCAAGTTCAAACTGACCTGCTTTTGCTTCTTGTGCATCAGTAAAAGCACCTTTTTCAAATCCAAAAAGCTCACTTTCAATGAGATTGTCAGGCAGTGCCGCCATATTGATCGCTACAAAAGGTTTTTTTGCACGAGGAGAGTTTTGATGGATGTGGTTGGCAAAGACCTCTTTTCCAACACCACTCTCACCTAAGAGCAAAACACTTGCATCAGTCAAAGCTGCTTTGTTCGCAATATTTAAGACCTTCTCTAGTGCTACAGAAGTTCCTAAAAAGCCCTCACTCTTTTGCTTGAGCTTCTTGGGAGCTACTTTTTTGCTCACCTTTTGGATCTCGTTTTCACGTTTGATCGCTTTGATGAGAGTGTCCACATCAAAAGGCTTCAGAAGAAAATCTTTTACACCTAAGTGAATCGATTCTATCGCACGCTGCAAGGTTGCATTTCCAGTCATAATGATCACTTCAAAAGCGCCACCGAGCTCTTTGATAAACTCGATCCCATCCATCCCAGGCATATTGATATCTGTAATGATAAGATCAAAACTATTATCAATTCCCTTGAGTGCATCTTTGGCATTTTTAAAAGTTTTTATTTCAAACTCTTGATAATCACTCATAGCGATCTCAAGAGATTTTCTCATATTTATATCATCTTCAACGATTGCAATCTTCACTCAAAAAACCCTTATTTTAATGGAGTGATGATAGCTAAATTATCATTAAAATCGACTTTGAAGCACATAGTCTTGAGGGTAAGGATAGTTTGGGAGCTTGTAGTGAAATTTCGCACATGTTCACGATGTTCTACATGGAGACCGAGCTTGTGTAGATACATTAAAAAATCTTCTGATTTTTTTAAAATATTTTCTTTAAAACCTTTTGTTTTATCATAATCGAGAGTAAAAGATTTTAGTTTTTCACCCTCGCACTTTTTCATAGCACGAGAGATCGATAGAGACTCATTATATAAACGAGCATCTTGAAGTACATAGCGATACGATATTAAATATTCATCCGCATAAAGAGAAAACGAGTTAAAGAGTATTACTCCGCAAATAAAGAGTGATAAAGAACTATTTCCATCTCTACTTCGCATAAACCTTCTTTATAAGTTGTTTCAACAATGCTTGCTTCTCTTACAACAGCACGTACATGTGTTCTTACATCTGTACGTTTTACCATCATATTACGAATCACATCTTGACCCTCTACATAGACACCCTTAACTTTTTCGGCAATAAGTCTATATGCATCACCAATCGCAGCGCGCTTAGCCAAAGCATAAGCTTGAGAAGGTGAAATGGTTTGTGTAGGAGCCACACCTTGCCCGATAACACTTACACGTATCTCTTGATTTGACTTTAAAATGTCTTGCTTAGGAAAGTTGTCACCTTCTGAACCAAGATTAGTATCTAGTTCTTCTTGTACCTCTTGATAGACCACTTCTTGCAAAGATGTATCATCTGGACTTAACACTTCAGATGCTACTTGCTTCTCTGAAGCTAGTAATGCAGATGCCAATAGTGCAATAATAAATAGTTTTCTCATACCTTACCTCTGTGTTATTTTCTTGGTACTCATAGCAACTATTAGTCCAACTCTAATGTTGCATCTCCATCATCATCTTCATCTTCGAGTTCCTCTTTTTTAGGACAACGAGAGATACTTACAACATCATCCCCCTTAACGATATAAACGCCACTCGTATTTCTGCTCGATTTTGAGATTGTCTGCATATCTACACGGATCATTTTACCAGCACTTGTTAATGCCATCATATCCATCTGCTCATCTACCATCAAGATACCCACTACGTGTTTCCCTGTTTTTGGAGTCATTTTCATAGCGATCACACCCGAACCACCACGGTTTGTTAAGCGATATTCTCCAGATGTTGTACGTTTTCCGATCCCTTTTTCACTCACGATAAGGATCTCTTCTTCATCATCACGGATGATATTAGCATCTACGACCTCATCATCTTTGTGTTTAAACTTGATACCACGAACACCCCGTGTACTACGCCCTTGGTCACGCGTTTTTTCTATATCAAATTTGATACATTGTGCAAGTTTTGTCACAATGAAAAGATATTTCGTATCATTTTCAGCAATTTTTGCTGTGATAAGTGCATCATCGTCATCAAGAACGATCGCACGTACCCCATTGCTTCGGATGTTAGAGAACTCACTGAGATTCGTACGTTTGACAATACCTCTTTGTGTAAAGAATACAAGTGATTTCTCTTCACTAAAGTCTGTTGTAGGAATGATAGAGCGGATCTTCTCATCAGCCACAAGACTCAAGAGATTCACAACTGCTTTTCCTTTTGCTACACGGCTTCCCTCTGGGATCTTATACACTTTAAGCCAGTGAAGCTGTCCACGATCTGTAACGAAGAGCAGTGTATCGTGCGTGTTACATGTAAAGAAACGCTCAATAAAATCATCTTCATAGGTTGTAACAGCAGTTTTTCCTTTGCCACCACGGCGTTGTTTTTCATAGTTTACAAGTGGCACACGCTTGATATAACCACGATGTGTGATCGTTACAACCATTGGCTCATTAGGGATTAGATCTTCGATATCAATATCATCATAATCATCTTCGATATCTGTTTGTCTTGGAGTTGTATAGGTTGCAAGTATCTCATCAAACTCTTCATCAATGATTTTATGAAGGACCTCTTCACTTTTGAGGATAGACTCAAGGTACTCGATAAGTTCAAGAAGTTCACGAAGCTCATTCTCGATTTTTTCTCTCTCTAGCCCTGTGAGTCTTCCAAGACGCATATCTACGATGCTTTGCGCTTGAATCGGTGTAAAATCAAACTCGCTTACAAGATTATCACGAGCATCATCAACATTACCACTCGCTTTGATGACACGGATAATCTCATCAATAATATCGAGTGCTTTTTTAAGACCCTCTAAGATATGCGCACGTGCTTTTGCTTTTTCAAGATCAAAGATCGTTCTTCTAATAATAATAGTTTTACGGTGACTCACAAAATGTTTAAGAATATCAATCAATCCAAAAATACGAGGTTCTTGATTGAGAATAGAGAGCATAATAATACCAAAAGTCGTTTGCATGCTTGTTTGTTTGAAAAGATTGTTTAGGATGATCTCACTGATCGCATCACGCTTGAGCTCTATGACCACACGAATACCTTCACGGTCAGACTCATCACGAATCTCTGAAACACCATCGATCATCTTGTCTTTTACGAGATTAGCGATATTTTCAATAAGACGTGCTTTGTTTACTTGATATGGGAGTTCATCGATGACGATCACATCTTTGTTCCCTTTTTTCTCGATATGTGTTTTTGCACGTACTTTTATACGACCACGACCCGTTTCATATGCATCCATGATCCCTTTTTTTCCAAAGATAGTTCCGCCTGTTGGAAAGTCTGGTGCTTTGATATGTTCCATCAGTTCTATAAGAGTAATATTAGGGTTTGCTAAGAGAGCTTTGAGTCCATGAAGTATCTCAGTTGGATTGTGTGGTGGAATATTTGTAGCCATACCAACTGCGATACCGCTCGAACCGTTAATAAGTAAGTTTGGAACACGAGTAGGCATAACATCAGGTTCTTTTGTTGTCCCATCATAGTTGTCTATCATGTTGACAGTATTTTTCTCTAAGTCTTTGAGAAGTTCCCCTGCATACTTTGTCATTCTTGCTTCAGTATAACGCATAGCCGCTGCGCTATCCCCATCGATAGAACCAAAGTTTCCCTGACCATCCACAAGTTGCATTCGCATAGAGAATGCTTGCGCCATACGAACAAGTGCATCATATACAGCAGTATCTCCATGTGGGTGGTACTGACCAATAACATCACCAACGATACGTGCAGATTTTTTGAACTTTGCACCGTGGGAGAGATTTAACTTATCCATCGCATAAAGAATTCTTCTATGCACGGGTTTCAGTCCATCTCTTACATCAGGAAGAGCACGACCGACAATTACGCTCATTGAATAATCAAGATAGCTATTTTGAAGAGACTCTTCAATATTTATAGTATGTATTTCGTCGTTGTTTAACAGATCGCTCATATATAACACCTAATCTTTAAAAATATAATCGATACATGGTATCTCAAACTCCCTTAATATTTGTAAAAACTTAGAAGTAATTATTAAAATAGTTTTAAAAGTGTGAAAAAGAGTTTCATATATATAGATTTCAAACACTTAGAGTATTTTTTGAAAACTCTCAAAATAATGATTAAAAATTAGGCAACTTATTGACTAATCTATATACTGCTAATGCTATAATTTTTGAGTAAATAAATTTCTACAATACGTAGAACAAATAAGGATGTACAATGAAAAAATGGTTGTTAGTGGCTTTAATGCTCTTACCATCTTTAGCTTTTGCTGAGGATGTACTCGATACTGGTGATACTGCATGGATGATGATGTCTGCTGCTTTGGTATTGCTTATGACGCCTGCTGGGCTTGCTCTTTTTTACGCGGGGATGACACGCAGTAAAAACGTACTTAATACGTATGCTATGGTATTAATGGCTTTTACAGTTGCTTTTATCGTTTGGATCATCGCAGGATATTCGATCGCATTTGGAACGGCTGAGGGTGGTATGAACTCGGTTATTGGTGGATTCTCCAATATGTTTTTAAGTGGAATCAACTGGAATGACTTAAGTGGAAGTTATCCTACTTATGTATTTATCGTGTTTCAAGGAACATTTGCAGCAATCACTGTAGCGATTGCGAGTGGTTCTGTGATTGAGAGACTGAAGTTCTCTACATGGCTTGTATTTGTAGCTATCTGGGTTCTTGTGGTTTATGCTCCAATTACACACATGGTATGGGGTGGAGGCTTCTTATTTGATGAGGGTGCTCTTGACTTTGCGGGTGGTACTGTTGTCCATATGAATGGTGGTTTGGCTGGTCTTGTCCTTGCTTATCTTGTAGGAAAACGTACTGGATATCCTAAAATTGCTATGAAACCAATGAGTGTAATGCTTACAGCTTTAGGTGCAGCTCTTTTATGGTTTGGATGGTATGGATTTAATGGTGGATCTGCATTTGGTGCAAACGCAATCGCTGGACTTGCATATCTTACAACAACTCTTGCAACAGCTGTAGCGGCTCTTACTTGGGTTCTTATCGAATGGATGGTGTATAAAAAACCTACACTTCTTGGTGCTGCTTCAGGGGTTGTAGCAGGTCTTGTTGCGATCACTCCTGCAGCTGGGTTTGTAGATGTAACTGGTGCTATCATTATCGGTGCTCTTGGTTCTGCTATCGCTTTTTGGGGTGTAGCTGGTCTGAAGAAAAAACTTGGTTATGATGATTCATTAGATGCTTTTGGTATTCACTTCTTAGCAGGTCTTTGGGGTGCAATTGCTACAGGTATCTTTGCTCTTAATGATAAAGATCTTCTTTGGGATAGTCCACTTAAAGATGCAGGTGATAGAATGGGACAAATCATTGTTCAAGTTGAATCGGTAGTTGTAGTAGGTCTCTTTACTTTAATCGGTACAGTGATAGTGTACTATATCGCTTCAGCTCTTACAGGTGGTGGCAGAGTCAGCGAAGAAGTTGAAAGTGCTGGTCTTGATGAAGCTGTACATGGTGAAAAATTACTCAACTTATAGTTGATTTTCACCACGAATATAGATACAATTTTAAAATGAATAAATGGAGATAATTATGAAAAAAATCGAAGCGGTAATCAAACCTTTTAAGCTAGAAGATGTCAAAGACTCCCTTGCAGAGATCGGGATCACTGGTATGACAGTGAGTGAAGTGAAGGGATATGGTCGTCAAAAAGGACACAGTGAACTCTACCGTGGTGCAGAGTATGTTGTAGACTTTTTGCCAAAAATCAAACTAGAGATGATTGTAGACGATGCAAGCGTAGAGCAAGTGACTAACACAATCGTTGAAGCTGCACGCACTGGAAAAATAGGTGATGGAAAGATCTTTGTAAGTGATATTGACAAGATCATCCGTATCCGTACTGGTGAAACAGACAACGAAGCTATATAAACACTCTTTTTTGCTCTTGGGATGTAGACTCTCTACATCCCAAACTCCTCCAGTTCTGATTAAAAATTAATCATTTTTTTCCTCTATGCATATTTTGTTCTGATACAATATGGTTTTCATTTAAAGGGGATACTTCGTATGTTAGAAGCTGATTTCAAATACATCATCGACACATTTTTTGCACTCTTTTCTATGGTGCTCATCATCTTTATGGTTCCTGGTTTTGCTATGCTTGAAGCAGGACTTGTCCGTACAAAAAACGTTACATCCGTACTTACTATCAATGTAATGATCTACGCAGTCGCATCGATCTCTTTTTTACTGATTGGCTATACCATAGCATTTGGAGCTTGGGAGAATAGCTCGATGAGCTTGTGGGCTGCATTTTTATTTCAGATGGCATTTGTAGGAAAGACGATCAATATTATGAGTGGTGGGGTAAGTGAACGTGTGCGTATTATCCCTCTCTCTTTATTTGCGGTGATTATGGGAGCATTTATCTACCCTAGTGTTGTCAATATCACGTGGGGTGCAGACCTCTTAGCGGGAACATTTTTAGATATCAATATGTATGACCTTGCAGGTTCAACCGTGATCCACTCTACAGGTGGCTGGGCACTTTTAGCAGCTATACTCATCGTGGGAGCAAGAAAAGGACGTTATCAAGATGATAAGATCCGTGTTATCCCTGCATCGAATATCCCACTCGTAGTCCTTGGTGCATTTTTGCTTTGGATAGGTTGGTTTGGTTTTAATGGTGGGAGTGTAGGTTCTATTTCAAGTATCGAAAGCGCGAATGCTGTTGCTAAAACTATTATGAATACAAATACTGCAGGGCTCTCAGGAGCTATTATCGCAGGTATCTTAATGCATATCCGCTATAAGCTTTTTGATATCACGATGATCCTCAATGGTGCACTCGGTGGGCTTGTGGCTGTCACAGCAGGACCTGATCTTTATGATATGTATACACCGATTCTCATAGGTGCAGTTGGTGGGGCTTTAGTAGTTTTTGCCGTTCCCCTTTTTGACAAACTTCGCCTTGATGATCCGGTCGGAGCACTTTCAGTCCACCTTGTCAATGGAATATGGGGTACATTAGCTGTAGGTATCTTTGTAGAGAATATCTCTTTTGTCGATCAACTCAAAGGGGTTCTTCTCATAGGTTTTTATGCTTTTACTCTCTCTTTTATTGTCCTTTACCTTATCAACAAAGTCTCTCAATTCAGAGCTACGGATGATGATCAACTTGAAGGTATGGATATGAGTGAATGTGGGGTTGAGGCTTATCCTGAATTTAAACGTTCTATCTAAATTAAAAATTCTCCAAGTTTATCCGATATAGAATCTATAAACTTAGGAGAGCAATATGAACACTTCTTATGGACTCGATGCTTATCGATCACATGATCTCAATATTATGATGCGTACGTCAAGTGGTGATACTATTGAGATGGATTTTTCAAATAAGCAATCTCTATCTATGTCACAGCAAAAAGACAACTTTGGCATGCAAAGTTCTCTCTCTTTCTCTTCCATGCAATCTTTTAGCTTCTCGATTAACTCCAACGGATTGGATGAGCAAGACAAAAAAGAGATCGCATCTTTTATGGAGCAAGCACAGCCTTTTATTGATTCTTTTTTACAAGAGCTTCAAGAAGATGCTCCTAAATCACCTGTGAGTAAACTCGCTCAAGACATAGCAAGTACTTTTGAGCCTTCACGTCCAAGAGATGAGAATGGACAAAACAATGTAAAGTCAAACATCGTCAAAATGTTTGACCAATCACTACAAAAACTTGAGATACCTGAAAAATCAGATCAAGAAAATAGACTTGACAAAATATTTGAACAAACACAAAAACTTCTCGAAAAAACACTTCAAGCTTTTGATACTTTCGGACAAAATCTTTACGCATAGCTTTGGTATAAAAAATGCTTTAAAGAGTGTATGAAAATACTACTCTTATCGCTTTGTCTTGTCCTTACACTCTTTGCGTCTCCAACTTTAGAACAAAGCTATACACAGCTCAATAATGAGCTCGATCGCATCGCAATTGATCTAAGTCCAGAAGAAAAGGTTACTCTTTATTATCTTATCCTCTCCACACATGAGAACATAGCTTCAGCACTTTCACTCGATCATACAAGAATATCAAAGCTTCAAATGCTCCAAGATCAAACACTCTTAGCACTCGCAAGTCTACATGAAAATAACGATAAGCTAAACGCAGATACTATTTATAAGATCAAAGAGCTTTACCTCAAGATGAACCAAGAGGGAAAAATACTTATTAATGAAGTCACACATACCCCCAAGCAAATTCCACCAGAGATACCAACAGAGAAAAGTTCTTTTCTTGTAGAGATATTTACCGTTGCTACATCCCTTCTTATTGGGCTCATTCTTGGATTTTTTCTTTTTTCCTCAAAAAAAGAGCAAACACAAGGAGAAACAAAATTATTTACCCAGAGACAAGATGACAGACAAGGAGAGATCCAAGAGCTCCAGAACCAAGTCTATACGCTTCAAAACTCTTTAGAGGAGAAAACTAAAGCGTTGCATTCTTTCAAAGAATCCAAAAAAGAGCAAACACAGATTCTGCAAAATCTTGAAGAGAGGCTCATTCAAACACGAGAACAAGCACAACTTGAAGAACTCAAGCTTCAAGAAAGTTATGAGGTACTTCAACGACAAAAAGAGCTTCTTGAAGAAAAACTTCAAGAAAATGAGCAAGCGCTCCAGTCGCGGCAAATAGAACAAACTACCCAAGAGGATGCTGAACTAGCGAGTTTAACACAGCAAACCGAAGAGATCCATAAGATTCTCAACACTATCTCAGAGATTGCAAATCAAACAAACCTCCTCGCTCTCAATGCTGCTATCGAAGCTGCACGTGCAGGGGAGCATGGACGTGGCTTTGCAGTAGTTGCAGACGAGGTGCGCAAACTCTCAGAGCGAACACAAGAAGCACTGAAAAATGCACGCTTTCATCTTCAAAATTAAGTTTCGTTTAAAAACTTGACATTAGAGATTTAATTAGTGTAAAATTACACAGCAACAAGATACGTAAGGTATCTTCAAATCCACATTCTTCATGCACTAAATCCAGAAAAATTAAGGCAGTTACTCTATGAGTGAAAACAATTCACAAACAACACCGCGTAAAACTACAAAAGCAAATACAAAACCTAAAACAAATCGTTCTCATACTCCAGCACATAATACAAACATCGATGAACTTCGAACAAAAACAATCGAAGAACTTATCGCAATCGCTACAGAGCTTGAGATCGAACATCCAAATGAGCTCAAACGTCAAGATGTGATCTTTGAGATTCTCAAAGCACAAACTGCTCAAGGCGGTTTTATCCTCTTTAGTGGTATTTTAGAGATTATGCCTGATGGGTACGGTTTTATCCGCTCTATCGACAAAAGTTTTAACGAAAGTATCAATGATGCCTATGTATCCAATACACAGATCCGTAGATTTGCTCTTAGAAATGGAGACCTTGTCACAGGGCAAGTGCGACCTCCTAAAGACCAAGAGAGGTACTACGCGCTTATCAAGATAGAAGCTATCAACTACCTCCCGCCTGAAGAGAGTAAAAAAAGACCTCTCTTTGAAAACCTCACTCCACTTTATGCCCTTGATCAAATCAAACTAGAATACAGAGAAGACAGACTTACAGGTCGTATGATGGATCTCTTCTCCCCTATCGGAAAAGGGCAACGTGGACTCATCGTTGCACCACCTAGAAGTGGTAAAACAGAACTTCTAAAAGAGATCGCTCACGGGATCACACACAACCACCCTGAGATCGAACTCATGGTGCTTCTTGTTGATGAGCGCCCAGAAGAGGTAACTGACATGGAGCGAAGTGTCAAAGGGGAAGTATATAGCTCTACCTTTGATATGCCGGCAAAAAACCATGTCAAAGTGGCTGAGATGGTGATAGAGCGTGCAAAACGTCGCGTAGAGCTTGGCAAAGATGTAGTGATCCTACTTGACTCTATCACACGTCTTGCACGTGCATACAACACTGTGACACCATCAAGTGGAAAAGTACTCTCAGGAGGGGTGGATGCCAATGCCCTTCACAAACCAAAACGCTTCTTTGGAGCAGCCAGAAACCTTGAAAAAGGTGGAAGTTTAACAATTATCGCAACTGCACTTGTAGATACTGGAAGCCGTATGGATGAAGTTATCTTTGAAGAGTTCAAGGGAACTGGAAACTCTGAAGTGGTTCTTGATAGAAAAATTGCAGAACGTCGTATCTTCCCTGCGATCGATATCCTCAAATCTGGTACAAGAAAAGATGAACTTCTTCTCACTCCGGATGTACTCCAAAAAGTATTTATCCTCCGTCAAATGCTCCATAAACAAGACAATGAAGTCGAAGCGCTTAAATTTATCTACTCTACTATGGGCAAAAAAGCGACGAATGAAGAATTTCTTGAAAGTATGAATACCAACCAATAATGAAAATAGGTGTCTTTGACAGTGGTATAGGTGGTTTAACAGTTGTGAAATCACTTCTTGAACATCAACTCTTTGAACAAATCATCTATTTTGGGGATACTGCCCGTGTCCCTTATGGGATCAAAGACAAAAACACCATCATCCGTTATGCCATTGAAGCTGTAGAGTTTTTCAAAAACTTTGAGCTTGACCTCATTGTCGTTGCTTGCAATACTGTGAGCGCTTACGCTCTTGAAGAGATGCGGGAGCATGCACCTTGTCCTGTGATAGGTGTAGTCGAAGCAGGAGTACTTGCGACATCCAATAAGATGCCACATAAAGATTCCAATATTTTGATTCTTGGCACCAAGGCAACGATCAACTCAAAAGCCTATGAAACGCAACTACGTAAGCTCTCCTTTGATAATCTTCAAGCAAAAGCAACGGGACTCTTTGTCTCTATTGTGGAAGAGGATATCTATAATGGATCGATCTTGGATGCTACTTTTGCACACTATTTTAAAGATATCAAAAAGCCAGATGCGATCATCTTGGGATGTACCCATTTTCCATTAATTTCAGATGCACTTCAAGAGTATTTTGGGGAGGACGTAGTATTGATTCATTCGGGAGAGGCGATTGTGGAACATTTAGAACAGCTTTTTGCATTTAGCAAAAAATATGATGATCCAAAACTGGAGTTTTTTGCTTCAGAAAACCCAGAAGCTTTACGTGGGGTAGCAAAACGCTGGTTGGCGCTTCGCTAGTCCATCAACTTACTTTGCGATTTTTTTCGCAACTTTTTTCGCTACTTTTTTTGCATCTTTTTTAGCACTAACACCCTTGCTAACGATCTTCTTCGCAACTTTTTTTACCGCTTTTTTTGTATCTTTTTTTGCAATATCAGCTTTTTTTACCGCTTTTTTTGCAACACTTTTTACTGTTTTTTTCTTTAACTCTTTAGCCATTCTAGACTCCTTAGATAGTTTTTATCACTAATAATAGTAATAATATATGGTCATTATATATGTTTTATATACTAATGTCAATATAATATAGAGATATGGTATAATTTCTTTTTTACTATACCAATTCAAAGAATAGATAATGACCTTTATAGAATTTAAAAAACAACTCTTAGATGCCCACATAAGCCTACCAAAATTTAGCAAACTCATTAAAGTAAGTGAAAAAAACATCCAATCTTATAAAAAGAAACAAGAGGTTCCAAATACGATTGCCGTAATAGCTACCTGCTTCGCTTCAATGAAGCAACATGATATTGATTACAAATCACTTATAGAATCTCTCGAACTTCAAGCAAAAACAAAAAAAGGTGTTGGTTTTGCTAAAAAAACCAAAAAAATCGAAGGGGAGACGCCACAGGCTCTTTAAAAGCTTTGTAATCATCAAGAAACATTAAGTGTTTATAATCATTGTATGAAAACAAAACTTCCTCAAAAATGGATCGATATCTTAGATATTTTAGATATCGCTTTTCAACCCATACTCAATATAAACACAGCTGCTACACATGCTGTTGAAGCACTTTTACGCAATACTCAAGAAGCTGGTTTTCATTCGATATTTGCCCTATTTGATGATGCCTATAAAGATGGATGCCTTTATACCTTTGATATCTATCTTCGAGAAAAAACAATACAAAAATTTATCCATATAAAACACTGTAATTCCCTCAAACTTTTTTACAATCTAGACAACAGAATCCTTGATATGGACAATTTTTCAAGAGGGAATACCTCTGATATTCTTCAAAAATACGGTATCAAAAAAGATACTTTTTGCTTTGAGATCTCTGAGCGACATGAAACATCTCATGATATAGATGAGATCCTCCGCCACTATAAAGAGGAGGACTTTTGTATCGCTATTGATGACTTTGGTGTTGGATATGCAGGTTTCAAACTTCTCTATGACATCACTCCTGATGTGATCAAGATCGATCGTTTTTTTATCCATAAGATCCAAAAGAATATGAAAAAGAAACTTATGGTTCGTAACATCACCCATCTTGCAACCATACTTGGGATAAAAGTAGTTGCTGAGGGTATTGAGACCCAAGAGGAACTTCTCACGTGTAAAGAGATTGGATGTCATTTAGCACAAGGTTATTTCATCCAAAAGCCTACACTCGAAACTTCTCAGATTCGTAAAGAATATCAAGAGATCACCCAAATTATCAACAGCTCTAACCGAGAGTCAAAAACCTACCAACAGATCAGGAAGCACCTTGATTTTTCACCTTCACTTCCTATCAAAAGTAAGGTCAATAAAGTAATCAACTATTTCAAAGAAAATCCACAAAGCTCTATACTCTCAATAGTTAATCATGTAGGTGAACCCTTAGGTATTATCAAAGAGACCCAAATTAAGGACTACCTCTATTCACCTTTTGGGCTTTCACTTCTCTCTAATGAGACATCAACAAAATCTAAAATAAAAAGTATTATCGAACATTGCGCAAGTGCGGATCTTTATAGCGATATCTCCACCATCATCGAACTTTTTTCAAACCATCCAGAATCTGTAGGGATCATTATCACGAAAGATGGGCGCTATTACGGTTTTTTATCAGCTCGTGCGATCATTACCATTATGAATGAGCAAAACCTTATCTTTGCAAGGGAGCAAAATCCTCTCACAAAACTTCCGGGCAATACGATGATCGAACGCTATCTTAAGAACTGCTCTGTGAGTGAGGATTTTTACATCCTATGTTATTTTGATCTTGATAACTTTAAAGCCTTTAATGATGTATATGGTTTTCGTAATGGGGATAGAGTGATCTTGCTTTTTTCAGAGACAATGGTCAAAATCCTTGAGACACCATTTTTTAATGCCCATATTGGAGGAGATGATTTTTTCACCGCGATCAAACTTGAAAAAGATCCTCAAAAATATCTCCAAAAGATAGAGCTTGTCATAGAAAAGTTTACAACCGATGTAAGGGATTTTTACTCTCAAGAGGATAAAAAGAACAACTGCATCACAGCCAAAGACAGAGATAATCAACTCAAAGAGTTTCCTCTCTTAACAGTGAGTGCTTCTGCACTCATCATTTCATCTAAAACAAAAAACCGAACTTTAAAGAATATCAATAAAGTACTCTCTTTACAAAAAAAGGTCGCAAAAGAGCAGGATTCACATCTTGCGATAAGTTCTCTATTGTAATGATACTTTAACCCACAAAATGCTAAAATCAAGCCAATTTACAGATGGAGCGTTTGAGTGAAAGAGAGTTTAGAAGTTTTAGCGAGAAAATACAGACCATCCAATTTTGATGAGCTCATTGGTCAAGAGACCATCTCGCAAACGCTCTCTTTAGCACTTGACTCTAACAGGCTCTCTCACGCTTATCTTTTCTCGGGTTTGCGCGGAAGTGGAAAAACATCTACAGCGAGAATATTTGCCAAAGCACTTATTTGTGAGCAAGGGATCACACACCAGCCCTGTGGCGTATGCCAAAACTGCACCATGGCGATCGAGAACCGTCACATGGATATTGTCGAAATGGATGGGGCATCTTCTAGAAAGATAGATGATATACGAGATCTTATAGAGCAAACAAAATACAAGCCCGCATCTGCACGCTTTAAGATCTTTATCATCGATGAAGTGCATATGCTCACCAAAGAGGCTTTTAATGCCTTGCTCAAAACTCTCGAAGAGCCTCCAAGCTATGTGAAGTTTATCCTCGCTACGACAGATCCGCTCAAACTCCCTGCGACGATACTCAGCCGAACGCAACATTTTCGCTTTAAAAGTATCGCGACAAATAAGATTGTCGATCATCTCGCACATATTCTTAACCTCGAAAATATCGCCTATGAGCATGATGCCTTAGAGATATTGGCACGTAGTGGGAGTGGAAGCTTGCGCGATACCCTCACCCTTTTAGACCAAGCGATCATCTACTCCAAAAATCATGTGGATGTAACAACTGTGACAGATATGCTCGGTCTTGTAGATCCCAACTTTATCAGTGAGATATTTACTGCGATCTTTGCAAAAGATTATGCGCGCATTGTAGAGTACACCAAAACTCTCCAAGATTATGAATCAGAGATGGTGGTCAATGAACTGATCGCTTATCTCAAAGAGCGGATGTTCAACCAAGATGCGCTCTATTCTACCCTCGTTCTTGATCGCTTTTTTAGAATTCTCAGTGATGCAAAATCGCTCTTTAGTATCAATGCAGATGGTTCGTTCGTCCTCTCGCTTGTCTTTTTCAAGATGATAGAAGCGCTTCGTATCAAAGAGGTAGATCAGATGATCGAGTCTTTGCAAAAAGAGACCAATAGAGTCGATATCAAATGTGACACAAGTACACAACAAGCTTCGGATGTAGAGGAAAATATTGTCACTCCCGAGGCACAAAATACGCAAACAGAGCCTAGCATTCAAGAGCCTATTTCCGAGCCCACACCAGAGCCGATCCAAGAGATAAAACAAGAGATAAGCATCGAAGAGAAGATGTTTGAAGAACTCATCGAGAAGATCCAAGATAGAAGCTATGAACTTGGTGAGTGTTTCAAAAAAAGTGTCTTTTTTATCTCCTATGAAAACAATACTCTTAGCTGGGAGAGTTGTGCAGATGAGGAGTGCAAACAAGCACTTAAACACGGTTATGGAGCAATAAAACAGCTCGTGCGTGAAGTATATGGATTTGAGACAAAGATCAAAGGTCTTGCCTGCACAAAGGAGCTACCCCCCAGAGGATGAGCCCCTAAAAGAAACACACCCACAAGCACAACAAGAAGTACAAGATCAAGCGGCAAGTTCGATGATAGAAGAGGCTGAGATCGGTGGAGCGGCAAGTTGTGTCACGGGATGTTCACAAGATGATATCTCAAATCAAGAGTTCAATGGTGGAGATATCACCCAAGAGCCGATGATACAAAAAGCGATAGAGCTTTTTGAAGCCAATAAGATCACCATCCAGTCAAAGATCTAGACCTCATCAAAAAAAAGTTCCCTGCAACAAAGTTGCTCTTTTTGGCAAAAACGTAGTATCTTCTCATAGGGTGTCGCGTTTCTTTTTTTGATGGTTGCAAAGTTTGATTGAGATATCTCTAGGGCTTTGGCAACATCTTTGTCTAGTATCTTTACTTTTTTGGCATCTGCTAAATACTCTTTTAAATACTCTATGATGGAGTGAAAGTCTCTCATATATTTTCCTCTGTGTACGTCGTGAAAATATAACCTAAAGAATCACTCAAGGGCAAAAATATTGCACCTTGCTATTTTTTTCTCATAGAACTTATACTAAAACTAAAAGTAGAGCCTTTTGTAAACTCTGAATCGATTTCCAAAGAGGTGTGGTGTGCTTTGAGGATGTAGCTCACCATCGCAAGCCCTATTCCCATAGAGTTGTCCCAAGTATTTTTGTCTACTCGGTAAAACTTATGTGTTACTTGTTCGAGATGTTCTGTTTTGATCCCGATCCCCTTATCGCGCACCATGATCTTCTCTTCTTGTATCTCTACTTTTACATCCTCTTGAGAGTATTTTAAAGCATTATCGATGAGATTGATGAGCACCAGTTCTATCATCGTTTTGTCTGCATGGATCATACTCTTCTTGCCAATAAGCTCTATCTCTCTGTCTTTGTATTTTGACTTGAGATTTGTGATTACTTCATTACACAAGGCATAAAGATCAAAATCGCTGAATTTGAGATCAAGATCATTGTTCTCTAGCTTGACAGAGAGTGCAAGTCTATCGAGCATCTGAGAGATCTTCTCTCCATTAGCGTTGATCTTACTCAAGAACTTCTGACGTATCTCAGGCTTGATATTATCATCTTCAAGTAGGGTTTGTGCATATCCCATGATCGAAGCGATCGGATTTTTAAACTCATGGGATATTGCAGAGAGGATATCGTTGCGTTGTTTGTTTATAAGCCTTAATTTTGCCGTGTATTTTCTCTTCTTTTTATCTCGATTGCTAAGTTTTTTTACAAGATTCTTCAAAATAAGAGAGATCTGTAAAAATTCAAAAAAGTACTTTGTTTTAAGTATCGCTTTGTAGTTTTTATTTGAGACCTCATCAAGATAAGATGTGATCTGCTTGATATCATATAAAATACGATTACTCATTGCCTTGGTAAAATATAAAGCGATTGCAACAATAAATAAAAAGACAAAGATCAAACGCGACCAAAGAGAGTAAAAATCGCTCATAACCTGTTCAAGACTCATTGCGAGTCGCAGATAAATTTTTTGATCTTTATGCGAGGAAAGTTTAACTACATATAAAAAATCTTCATGCACACTGTTAGAGTAGCGTATACTCGTTCCATATTTTTGATCTTTTATATTGAGAATCTCTTCTCTTAAAAGATGATTATCCATCTCCTCTTTTTCCCGATTGGATTCGGCAAGGACAAGTCCCTTTGTGTCAATAAATGTCAATCTCAAATTGCTCACTTCATGAACTTTCTTTGCAAAAATATCAAGATTTTGCACACGGTCTAATTCAAGTTCAATAAGTTCAATCGCACTTTTGAGATGATTTGTATTGTGATTGATAACAATTGATTTGAGAGCGATGTAGCTAATGAGCACTGAGCCCAAAAAAACACCTACAAAGAGAAGTAAAAATTTTGTAATAAATACCTGATGGATCTTTAGCACAGTTTGTACCCAACACCGCGAACTGTTTGGATGTAATCCTTTGTTTTGTCAGGGTCGATCTTTTCTTTGAGACGATTGATAGCGACGTTGACAGTTCGATACTGATACATCTGCGTATCGTGCCATACATTCTCTAAAAGATAATCGCGATCGAGTACATTATTTTTGTTGATGATAAACTCATAGAGCAGATCAAACTCTAGCTTTGTTACATCCACAGCTTTGCCATCTACAAGGAGTGTTCTCGTACTTTTATCAAGTAAAAGATCTCTATGACTCACTTTACCCTCTGCATGTTTTTTTGTAGTACGTTTGAGGATCGCTTTGACACGTAAGATAAGTTCGTTCATATTAAAAGGCTTGGTGATATAATCATCACCCCCACGCATAAAGCCCTCTTCTATGTCACTATCTCTATTTTTTGCACTCAAATAGATTACAGGTATCATTACACCCTCTTCACGCAAAGAGGTGACAAACTCACTCCCTTCTACACCAGGGAGATTTCTATCCATAATGAGTAGATCTATCTCTTCCTCTTCAAGGATCTGGGCTACTGTCTTGGTATTTAAAAAGCCGATCACCTCAAACCCCTCTTTGGAGAGATTGTATTCTATGAGTTCAAGTAAATCTTCTTCATCTTCAACAACAACGATATTTGCGCTCATTTACTATGCCTTAGAAATTATTTATTGCGTATTTTAGCACGTTGTAGATTACATTTTGGTTTCAATAGGTTACTCTTAATGCAACTCTATCTTATACCCTACTCCAAAGACATTTTTTATACACTCTTTAGGAATTTTTTTACGGAGATTCTTGATAATGGTCTTGAGCGCATCGATCCTATCTTCGGATGTATCGTACCACACATCAAAAATAATATCATCATAAGAAAATGTAGAGTTAGGGTTTGAAAGTAAAAGAATGAGTACCTTGCGTTCTTTATTTGTCAAAAGCACTTCGGTATTTTTATACAAAAGCTCTTTGCGATCACAATCCCAGACAAAACCATCTCTCAAAATGATATGGAGTTTTGATGCAACTTCAAAATGGGAGAGTTCCCGAATTGCAAGTTTTAAAGCCCCACTCAACTCATCTCGTGTTACAGGCTTGATAAGGTATTTGCTAAGCTTTAATTCGGTTGCTTCTAAAAGATAGGATGTGTCAGAGTGTGCGGTGAGCATGATTACTTTTGTTGCATGATCTTTTTGGCGTATCTTTCGCACAAGTTCCAAACCATTCATCTTTGGGAGATTGATATCGACAATGAGTATATGAGGTTTTTTTTGCGTATAGATCTCATACGCTTCTTGCCCATCTGCAGCTTCATACACCTCATGAAAATGTCGCTTTAAATAGCGCACATAATTCTGACGAATCGCATCTTCATCCTCTACAAACAAAATATCAAATGACTTCTCATAGATACTATTCATAATGCCCCTTTATTCGAATATGAAAACATGCTCCATGCTTATTCACACTCACTTCAAGACTTCCATCCATGCTCTCCTCAATGATCATCTTGGAGATATAAAGCCCCAAGCCTGTCCCCTGAGACTTATGCTTTGTAGTAAAGTAAGGTTCAAAGATCTTTTCACGGATCTTCTCATCGATCCCTCCCCCATTATCACAGATATTGATCTGGATCTCTTGCTCTTTTTGTTCGACATCGATATGTATTTTGGGTCGAAAGATATTACGTGAGAGAAACATATCTTTGGCATTATTGAGGATCACCACGACCACCTGTTGCAGTTCACTTGGATAACCATAACATTGGATCGACTTCTTGACCTCACTTTGGATCTCGATATTATGAGATTTCAGCGTTCCTCGCACGATATAGATAGATTTTTCTACAAGATCTTGGAGGTTAAAATACTCTTTGGCTTTATTTTGATTAAAAAAATCTTTAAAATCATCAATGGTCTTAGACATATATTTGGTCAGTGACTCCACCTCTAAAAGCTTCTCCTCGATCACACTATCTTTGACCTTTTTGTCATACAAAAGATCATCGATCACCAAAACAGCAGAATTGATCTGAGAGAGGGGCTGACGCCACTGATGAGCAATATTTTCCATCATCTCACTCATAGAGATCAGCTTATTTTGATGGTGGAGTATTCGTGTTTTTGCTTGCGTTTCTTGAAGCTCTTGGTCTATCTTTTTTTCTAAGGCGTGGCACTGTATTTTTAGTTTGTGATTTTTGTAGATAAAGAAGAAAAGAGCCAAAAGCACAAACGTAAAAGCAAGAAGAAGCACTTCAAACACAATGAGGACCTTTTTTTTCAAAGATACTAACATAAATCACTTTAAGCCAGCCAGTAAAAAGCTTTTATATAAGACAAAGTTAACTTGCCTTATAATCAGAGATGTATAAAATCTTTATTGGAGTCTCTTATGTTTGTATCTTCGTATAACACATACATCCATACAAACAAATCTCAAAATACAGATACACAAGTCCAAGAAAGAGAAAAACAAAACAACTCTTTTTCTACCCGCTTCTTACAAAAAACTGCTCCGCACTCACTTCAATCTTCGCCAAGTGCAGTAGATTATATTGCTAAAAACAATGCCTTTTGGCAAAAAGTTGAACTTCAAAGACAAAAAGATGATACTTTTGGTAAAGATATTTTAGAAAAGACAAAAGCACTAGAAGGTCAAAAAACACTTACAAATGCAAAACAAGCTTATACAGAAAGTGCAAAGTTTTTCTCACTTACATCCAAACACCACAGCAGTCTTGATCTCACACCAAAAATAGATAAAAAACTCCCAGATGAGATCAAAGAGCTCAAAGAGAAAATTATGCGAAACCTTATGGTGACGACCTACGTGGCAAACGATAGATACTATAAAGTGACCGCCTAGTCTTCGTGCCACGCTTGGGTTTTGATCACACGGCTATCATCAAAATATTTAAGTTTGAACGCTTCACTACACTTGCCCTCTGAGATCTCCATCACAGCTACTTGCAGTATTTTTTTACACGATTTTGGGATGTCAAAATGCCCTTTCATCCCTGTGAGAAACTGCTGGAGTGGCACTTTTTTATCCATCCCGATCACATTATCCCTACATCCACTCAGCCCGATATCTGTGAGATAGGCAGTTCCTTTAGAGATCTGAAAGTCATCTGTACTCACATGGGTATGTGTCCCGATAATACCACTCACACGCCCCTCTAAAAGCATCAACATCGCTCTTTTCTCACTTGTAGCTTCTGCATGAAAATCGATAAAAATATTGCTAATCCCCTCTGCATGAAGTTCTTCGATAGTATTTTGCGCACAGCGAAAAGCATTATCTGTATAAGGCATAGAGTAGTGACCCATAAGATTAAGCACAGCGAGCTTCTCCCCTGCTACCTCATAGACCTTACATCCTGTTCCTGGAAGCTCCTGCGGATAGTTATGTGGACGCAATATCTCGAGGGTATCAAAAAGTGGCAAGATATCTTTTTTGTCCCAAGAGTGGTTCCCCCCAGTCATCACATCGATCCCATAAGAGAATAGTTCACTCGCATTTTTGCTAGTAAGTCCAAAGCCGTGCGAAGCGTTTTCATAGTTGGCTATCACAAAATCAATAGCATATTCTTCTTTGATCTTTGGCAAATGCTTTGCGATCATATCACGCCCGGGACGCCCTACTATATCTCCGATAAATGCTATCTTCATCTTCTATCTTTGTGTTTAAATTTTGGCGAATTTTACCATAATTTACGAAGTCATTTTAGATGCGTTTTGTGAAGCAACTTTTATATCTCTTCCTAATGTCTTTGAATGAACATTGACGTCTTTGCTATGTTTCATTTACAGATATACGTTAATAGTTGTACATAAAAAACAATACAAAAAATTTCAAATAATATTTTTAGACTAAAATCCCTTGCTTAGCATATGCAACACTCCTTAATAGTATTACACTTTCAATGATAGGATATTAAGTGTTTTTATAGCTGAGTTGTATATAATGCAATACTAATAAATAG
>JAGGTH010000012.1 GCA_021163845.1 Helicobacteraceae bacterium
TTTTATTTCTTCTCCTACAACTTCATTCGCAAGAGAAACTTCTCTTTGGTGTTACACCTACTACAGACATGAAGCTTCTTGAACAAAAGTTTTCCATGTTTATACAGTATCTAGAAAAAAAGATAGATATAAAAATAGAGCTTCAAAGTGGTTTTGATTATGCGGATACTATTGATAAGTTTAACGATGGCACCTTTCATCTAGGCTATATTGGACCCATCCCTTATATTAAAGCAAGCCAAAAAGATCCCGATGCACTTGAGATCATCGCTGGTGTCCAAGAGATAAGCCCTGTACCTTTTCAAACAGCAATAGTAGTACGCAAAGACTCTTTTATTGATACTCCTGCAGACCTTGGAGGATGCTCTTTTGCTTTTGGCTCACCGCTCTCAACACTCTCCTACTACGTTCCTTTTGATATGCTTTTGCAAAATAATATACTCAATAAACTCCTGCGTTATGACTTCTTAGGAAGACATGATAGAGTAGCACAATACGTGATTATGGGTAAATACGATGCGGGAGCACTGATGCACTCTGTGGCTCAAAAATATAAAGCCTATCTCAAGATAATCGCTCTGAGTCCAAAAGTACCAAATTTTTCGATTGTTATGAGCACAAAAATAGATGCCAATCTTCAAAAAAAGCTCAAAAAAGCGATAAATAATTTTAAAAATACAAGTGATTTTCGCTTAGAAGAGAGAGAAGATAAAGATTACGCTCCTTTGCGTGAACTGATGGAGCGTATCGATCAATAGTCTCGTAAGAAGAGACTATTTTACTTTTTCGAGGTATTCACACTCTACAGTATTTACTTTAATAGTATCACCCTCTAAAACGTGATAAGGAACTTGTACTACAGCCCCTGTTTCAAGTGTTGCAGGTTTTTTACTTCCACTTGAAGTATCCCCTTTGAAGTTTGGTGGAGTCTCAGCGATCACAAGCTCCATCGTCTCTGGTGCAGTTACCGTGATAGGTTCCCCTTTGTAAAATACGATATCTACATTGATCCCATCTTTGAACCATTTAGATGCATCATCACATTGATCGTAAGTCAGACCTAACTGCTCATATGTCTCGTTGTCCATAAACTGATACATCTCACCATCATCATAGAGGTATTGCATCGTTGTGTAGGTAATCTCAGGAACCTCGAACTTATCTCCGGCATGAACAGTTTTTTCAACCACTTTTCCGTTTAAAAAACTCTTCACTTTCATACGAACGAATGCCGCACCTTTTCCTGGTTTTACGTGTTGAAACTCAGTCACTTTATAAGGAACTTCACCTATAATCAGACGAACATTCTTCTTAATATCACCCATTCCAATAGTTGCCATAAACAAACCTTTTTGCAAAAATTTTTGAAATATTAGCTGAACATCGCTTAAGAGAAAATCTTGAAAACTTCTTGATCAACTAAGTTTTAGACCTTTTAGCGCCTCTTGTTCAATGAGTCTCTTGTTGTTTTTTGCTATAACAATATCAACAGGCTTGTAGAGTGCGTCCTCTAAAAGAGTTTTTATTTTCATCTTTTTTTTGAATATATCCTCATATGTTTGAGGAATAATATAAAGATCTATATCGCCCCCTTTTTTCGCATCATCTATTCTACTTCCAAAAAGATAAATAACAGCATCACCAAATATCGCACTAATTTTCTCTTTTATGATGGCAATCTCTTTATTGGAGAGTCTCAAAATGTTCCTTTATTTTTTGAGTGATTTGTATCAACTCCTCTATATTTTGTATAATGTAATTAATCGCTTCCACTTTTTCCTCTTCTTCTGAGGGATAATCATGAGATATACTATTTCTTACACCTCTAAATTCGCTCCAAAGATCAAGGTTAACAATCTTTTCTTTATCTAGCTCTTTTAAAAGCTCTAAAAAGTTTTTATCTTCTACAGGGTATAGATTTTTTTTAAGCTAGCGAGTACATCCCTTAGTCTAGTTATATGCACCATAGACTCTTCTAAATGTAGAGCTAACTTTCGGGCTGTATCCACGCGAATCCTTTTACAATCAAACTAAAGAAAATTATATCATAACTTGAATATAGGATGCTGCAAATAGCTGATAGCTATGAAAATAATCACCCCTTAAGCAAAACCATTTATAATTTACAAAAAAGAGGCTTGAGAATGAAAGTACTACTAACGGGTGCAAATGGTTATATCGGGAGACGACTCAAAAGAGCGCTTCTTGATTTGGATGGTGTGGATGTACGCATCTTTGTGCGCAACAAAAAGACTCTTTCTCAAAAAGCCTTGGATCGTTGTGAGGTGGTAGAGGGGGATACTTTTGACAAAGAGGCTTTAGAAAAAGCTCTCGAGGGCGTTGATACCGCGTACTATCTCATCCACTCACTCAACAAAAAAAACTACAAAGAGCTTGATAAACTCTCAGCACAAAACTTCATCGATATAGCGAGCAAATGCAAGGTCAAAAGAGTGATCTATCTCGGGGGTCTTGGGGTCAAGAACGAAGATACAAGCGAGCATCTTTTAAGTAGACTTGAAACAGGTGAGGTTTTAAGCTCCTCTGATAATGTGCAAACTCTTTGGATACGTGCAGGGGTGATCATCGGTTCGGGAAGTGCGAGCTTTGAGATCATTCGTAATCTTGTAGAGAAGATCCCTTTTTTAATAACGCCCAAATGGGTCGATACACTCGCTCAGCCGATTGCCGTTGATGATGTGATCAACTATCTTCTTGCATCTTTGTACCTCGAACATAACAAAAATCTCGTAGTAGATATAGGTTCAAAAAAGATGCCCTACAAAGAGATGATGCTTCAAACCGCAACAGCATTAGGTCTTAAAAGATACCTTATCCCTGTTCCTTTTATGAGCATCAATATCTCCTCTCATTGGCTCAATCTCTTTACACCTGTTCCTATTAGCGTGGCGCGAGCACTCATAGATGGGCTCAAATCTGAGGTGGTAATGCAAAATGACAATGCACAAAAGTACTATCCTAACATCACTCCTCTTAGCTACATCCAAGCCGTTGAAAAAGCGATTCTTGAAATAGAACAAAATCAAGTGATTAGCCGATGGAGTGATGCCGATGGCACGATCTGGGATAAAACACATGGCGATCAGATCAACGATGCCATTTTTGTTGATCGACAAGAGACAGATATTAGTGCGTACGACAAAGAGAAGATTTTTAAAACCATTCTCTCTATCGGAGGTGAAAATGGCTGGTTTAACTATGACTTTTTGTGGGTTATGCGTGGATTTATCGACAAGATCTTTGGCGGTGTAGGACTGCGCCGAGGTAGAAGAGATCAGCATGAGCTCAGAGTTGGGGAGAGTTTGGACTTTTGGAGGGTAGAGGATATCGTAGAGAATGAAAGGCTCCTTCTTTTTGCACAGATGCAAGTTCCTGGTCTGGCATGGCTTGAGTTTAAGATCAAGGGTGACACGCTGATCCAGTCTGCGTATTTTTACCCAAAAGGCTTATGGGGCAGACTCTATTGGTACACATTAAAACCACTTCACTATTTTATTTTTAAAAATATGATCCAAAGCATTTTAAAAAGAAGTGTCAGCTAAGAAAGCTGACCTTCTTAGATGGTATAATTACGCAAAAATTAGCAATTTTAGGAATATATCAATGCAATTTACCCTTGAAGCAAAAAGTGGCAAAGCCCGCGCCTGTACTATCAAAACAGCCCACTCTACCGTAAAAACTCCCGTATTTATGCCTGTGGGCACAGTTGGAAGTGTGAAGTCTTTGGATGTAGATGATGTGCTTCATATGCTTGGTGCTGAGATCATCTTGGCAAATACCTACCATATGTATCTACGCCCTGGAGATGAAACGGTCGCAAAACTCGGCAAGCTTCACGGTTTTACCAAATACCCAAAGAGTTTTCTCACAGACAGTGGTGGATTTCAAGCCTTTTCACTCTCAGATATGTCCAAACCAAAAGAGAATGGGATAGAGTTTCGTAGCCACATCGATGGAAGCAAACACTTCTTTACTCCAAAAAAAGTGATCGATATTCAGCACAACCTTGGAAGCGATATCATGATGATCCTCGATGATCTTGTTGCCCTTCCTGCCACACAAGAGCGTATCAAACTCTCAATTGAACGCACCACGACTTGGGCAAAAGAGTCTATCGAGTATTTTCGCGCCAAACAAACTGAGGGTGTAGGGGTAGATCAAAATATCTTTGCTATTATTCAAGGGGGAACCGATAAAGCGTTTCGTACCCAAAGTGCAACTGAACTTTGCGCACTTGACTATGATGGCTTTGCTATTGGAGGTCTGTCTGTTGGGGAAGCAAATCAGGATATGTACGATACGGTGGAGCATACAGTCCAATATATGCCAGAGGATAAACCACGCTATTTGATGGGTGTAGGAACACCTGAGGACCTCATAGAAAATATCGAACGCGGGATCGATATGTTTGACTGCGTGATGCCAACGAGAAACGCACGTAATGGTACTCTTTTTACAAGTTTTGGCAAGCTCAATATCAAGGGAGCGAGCTTCAAAGAGGATCCAAACCCAATAGATAGCGAGTGTGAGTGTATCACCTGTAAAACCTACTCACGTGCGTATATCAACCACCTCTTTCGTGCACGTGAGATCAGCTATTTTCGCCTTGCAACGATTCACAATCTTCACTACTATCTCAACCTTATGCGCGAGGCGAGAGAAGCTATCTTAGAAGATCGCTTTACTGCGTTCAAAGCTGAGTTTTACGCAAAAAGATCCAACTAAGAGATATACACAGCAAGCCAAAGAGCATCTGAAGATGTTTCTTTGACGCGATGCTTTGTAGCCCTTGGGATGTAGAGATACTCCCCTGCCCTTAAAGCTTTTAACTCCGATTCATACTCGATCAACGCACTCCCCTCTAAAAGCACGACCCACTCATCCTCTTCTTGAAGATACCATTCCCCATCGCGTAGATCCCAAGAGACTATTTTCTTAATAGAGATATTCTTTCTCTCTAAGAGTGTTTCAAAGTGCTCTTGACCAGCTCTTCTTGTATCAAAATCTTTTTCAAATAGGTTTTTCAATTTATCCTCCCTTTTTTTATGATAAAATAATTTTATTCTATAATGCTACACAAAGGTAGAGAACTCTTATGAATTCAAACTATTTACAAAGTAACCTTAGCCAAACAGAGTGTACAAAACTCATTGTTGATGATCTACACGAGCTCACCGAGCTTTTTTTATATCATATGAGACGATACAAGGTTCCTGTGACGCTTCTATTGATCGTAAGTTATGAAGATATCTCTCAAAAGCTCAATCAACATAAAAGACTTACAGACATAGCAAAATATATAAAACTCCCGTGTGGCTATTTTAACTTTATGTTCCTTCCATTTACAGATGCTGAGGATACACATAGCTATATCAAACTCCTTGCCAACGATTTTTTACTCAACACCAAGCATTTTATCTATTTTGATGAGTTAGAAAACGAAAACCACAACACCTTTAATTTTATCAACAACTATCTTTTTAATATTGCAGAACAAGCCTCATGTGAAGGAGAAGAAAACTGCGAATTACCTCGAGCTTAAACATATGATTTTTCCTAAAGATCTTGGGAGTTTTGAGGTCTAGCAAAAAGGTAGCCTTGATAATTCGTACATCCCATCTGTTTGAGTATTTCATACTGCTCTTGTGTCTCCACGCCCTCAGCAATAACCTCTAGATCAAAAGCTTCTCCCATTGCAATGATAGTTTGCACGATGGTTCGGTCTGCACTATTGATACTAATATTTTTCACAAAAGATTGATCAATTTTGAGCTCATCGAGCTCAAGATTTTTTAGATAGGAGAGACTAGAGTACCCGGTACCAAAATCATCAATAGAGATACTAAATCCAAACTCTTTGAGCTCTTTGATCTTTTGCGTGACAGTTGCTACATCACTAATCAAGATACTCTCAGTGAGTTCGAGTCGTACCTTTGATGGATCAACCTTAGCATCTAAGACAAACTCTTTAACCCTCTGTACAAAACTTTCATGGGTAAATTGAATCGAGCTAATATTAATAGAGATACGCCATTGTTGCTTTTGTGCTTGTGTGCTCCAGATCTTAAGCTGTGCGATCGCCTCTTTGAGTATCCACTCACCCAAGGAAATAATAAGCCCAGCCTCCTCTACAAGTGGAATAAAGATCATCGGCGAGACGATCCCTCTACTTGGATGTCGCCAACGGATAAGCGCTTCGACTCCCACGATATTTTCAATCGTATCCACTTGTTTTTGATACACCAAGAAAAACTCATCTTTTATGATCGCATCTTGCAAATCTTGCATCATACTTGAGCGTGTGATCGCAAGTTCTTGAGATTCATGGTCATAAAAACGTATGCTATTCTTTCCACCCATTTTTGCCATACGCATCGCACTCTCGGCGGCGTTTAAAAGCTCATCTGCATTCATACTTTGATCTTTAAAGAGCATCACCCCTACACTCAACGTGATATATACACTTTGTGATTCTAAAACAAACGAATCTTTAACGGTATCAAGTAGCACTTGCGCTCTATTTTGTGAGTAACTGATAGCCTGATCCATCTTTTGTAAGTGGCGCTCACAAAGGATGACAAATTCATCTCCACCTTTATGAAAAAGATACTCCCCATCTTCTAGTATCTCTTGAAATTTTTCGCTGATACTTTGCAAAATAGCATCCCCCATAGTGATTCCAAAAAGATCATTGATCGTTTTGAAGTTATCGATATTGACATAAAGAATAGAGTTAAAAGATGCTTGCGTTGCTCTCTTTTGTAAAAGCTTTGAGAGCTGTGCAAAGAGCATCTTTTTATTTGGTAAGTTTGTTAGAGTATCATAGTATGAGAGTCTTTGTATCGTCTCTTTTTGTAAAAAAGAGTTGATCGCAAAACCGATATCACCTGCAAGCTCTTGAAGCATCTTCTTCTCAGACGCATCCACTCCTACGTCTTTGCTCGCATAGATTGTAATTTCCCCTAATACTTGGGATGTAGAGAAATCTTTTTTCAGTGGCAGGCAGTATATCTCTTTGATATCATAATGCTCTATTCTATCAAGACACTCTTGCGGGACATTTTCTGAGAGAGGAGTGATTACCTTTTCCACTCCACTCTCTAAAACCTCTCTTTCAAGTGGATAAATCTCATATGACTCTTCAAGTCCTAAGGAAACCTTTACTTTAAATGTATCCCCTTCACGCACAATAACTTTCACCGCATCAAAGCTTTCATTTTCCTGCAAAACCTTCGCAGCGTTAAGGAGAAGTTCATCAAGGGATTGCGCCGTAATGAGCACTTGATTACAATCTGCTACAGTACGTAAAATAGAAAAGAGATGCTTTTGTACTTGGTTCGCTTCTACAAGCTCTTGCGTTGCCAATTGTACCTCTAGCTCAAGATCACGCTTTTTCTGAGCCTCTTTGAGGGTAAAAAGTTTTACTATGTAATACACACCGATAAGGAGCACAAACATGATAAACCAGTTAAGCACCACATTCTTATAAAAGGGTTCCATTGTCGCTTCATGGATCTTTGTTAAAGGTATCTTCACACTTGTCACACCTCTTATATCACCTTCTTTATACCCATAAGCAGTATCATATTTTTCAAGGACAAAAGGAAGCACTTCATCTTTATTTCCGTGACAAGCTACACAGTACGCCTGCATTTTGATCGGTGCACTATAAAAGAAGAGTTCCTCCCCCTCTTGTTTAATTATCTCGAGTTTTGCTTTTTGTGTAGGATTTTGTAAAAAATAACGAATACTCTGTTCTTCAAAATAGTCTGCTTTGTTATCAGGGTTACGGGCATTATCAGAGACATTACGTATAGTGGTGCCATCACCCATCTTTTGAGCAAAATGATTACTGATACGCGTTGATGCGTGTGCTGGTAAAAAACCTACCGTTGTATCGTTGAGTTCAAAACCGCTTTGTAAAAACTGATGATGGTATACATAGCGCATAGATAAAAAATAGTTTTCAAGTAAGCTCGCACGAGCAAAGGCTTTCTCTTCTACTGAGTCATGTGTTTGTTTATAAAGATATAAAGTACCTATTAAATTGACCACTACAATACATAGAGCAACAATCCAAAAAAGTTTTTTTGTCAAATTTAGCTGGAACACTTCTATCCTTTTGAGCTAAGTATCACCAAAACACACATGATAAGATTATAACATAGAGCACAGAATAGTCTAGCTATTATTATTGTAAAAAAATTATTTATTTAACTTATTTTTATTATTATTTTAATGTATATTTGCTATTCTTAGTCTTATTATTTCTATCAAGTATAAGGTTCAAAAATGGACACAACACAAAAATGTGAAAAAGTACCTGTAGGGAGATTACAATTTTTCCCTATTATGATGTTCGCGATTGTGATGGGGCTCTCAGGGCTTACCATCGCTTTGCAAAAAATAGAACATATTATCGGGGATTTAGGCGCTCTTGCCTACCTCTTAGCAATGATCGATAGCCTTGTATTTTTAGCGGTATTGTTTTTTTATACGCTCAAGATGTTCAAATATTTCGATGAAGTGAAAAAAGAGTTCGCACATCCTGTGCGCATCAACTTTTTTGCAGCCTCGGCGATCTCTTTTTTACTTATTGGCATCGTGTATCAAGAGATCAATACAACGATTGCTTTGTATAGCTTTGTCATCGGTGCTGTGATGCAGACATTTTTTACTTTTTATACGATCAGCTTTTGGATCAATAAAAACATGCAGATTGAACACTCTAATCCTGCTTGGTTTATCCCTATTGTTGGAAATGTTTTAGTTCCTGTCGCGGGGGCTAATTTTGTAGATGTCAATCTATTAATGTATTATTTTAGTGTGGGGATCTTCTTTTGGATCATCCTTACATCCGTACTTATCAATCGTATCATCTTTCATCATCAGCTTGCAGTAAAATTTGTGCCGACACTCTTTATTTTTATTGCACCACCTGCAGTTTCGCTCATTGCCTATGTCAAGATGTTTGATACATTCGATATCTTTGCAAGCTTCCTCTATAACTTAAGCATCTTTTTTAGTTTTTTGCTTTTGTTCATGATCAAAAACTTTGTCAAGCTCAAGTTTTTTATCTCTTGGTGGGCATTTACCTTTCCACTTGCAGCGATGAGTATTGCCTCCATTGTTGCGTATATGAAAACATCTGTCGTACTCTATAAATACTTTGCACTCTTTTTTTTAGTCAGTACCGTCGTGGTGGTATTCTTTGTAGCACTACGAACTATTCAGCATATGCTCAAAAAAGAGATATGTGTAGAAGAATAAGGGGATTTTTAAAGAGATTTTTTAAAAACTGTTAACCCAAAACAGCTACAATCATCTCTATGAAACAGATAAAAATTCTTTTATTGATCTTACTATTTTCCACTGCATCGATCGGGACCTCTTTATTTGGTTATGAACCCTTTGATTCATTCAAGGTGATGCAAAATAAAGTAAAGATTATTGATGCAAATGAGATCAGTGATATTAAAGAGGAACCCTCTCACATCCGAATCTCTCATCATTATCAAGAATTTATGATCTTTAATGACAACTACCACGATCCTCTCCACATTTCAGAACCAAATCCATTTATACCCATCAAACCCCCTAGAGAATTTTCCTAAAATCATCAATGAAAAATACTATAATACAAATATAAAACAAGGAAAATCCCATGATAATAAAAAGTGCGCTACTCAATGGCAATGAGATGTTTAAAAACAGTTATTTCAAAAAGCATGAAAAAGAGCTTCTTGATCTCGTAGAGTTTGGACAGAGTCCAAAAGCTTTATTTATAGGGTGTGCTGATTCACGCGTAATTCCAAACCTTATTACACAAACAGCTCCAGGAGAGCTTTTTGTACTGCGCAATGTCGGAAACTTTGTAGCACCTTATAAACCTGATGAAGATTACCATGCAACTGCTTCTGGGATTGAATATGCTGTATCAGCATTAGAGGTCTCTGAGATCATTATTTGTGGACACACACATTGTGGTGCTATAGCTTCGCTTTATACAAATATCGATGAAAAACCTTTTGTTCACACAAAAAAATGGCTCTCACTTGGAAAAGATGCACAAACACTTGCTCTTCGTACACTCGGTGAAGATGCACAAAAAGATGAGCTTTTACGCCTTACTGAAAAGCTCTCTGTGGTCTCTCAAATAGAGCATCTTCTTACCTACCCTTTTGTCAAAGAGAGAGTCGATGCAGGAAAGCTTCATATCCATGGTTGGATGTATGATATAGCAAACGGAGATATTGAGTATTACGATCCTGATGAGTGTGAGTTTAAGTCACTTTCTGATATAAAATAGATCTTTTATAAAGAGTCAATGTATTTACATATTGGCTCTCAATTCCTCTCTTTCTCAAAACTTTTGCATAATCAAATTAGTATTAAGTGTGTTTCGCTAAAATAACATCACTTTTTTTGGAGAAATTGCACTTTGTCATTAAACCTACAAATACATTCAGAGCACTTTACCAACCCACTTTACCTTGATAGTGGACGTATATTAGAGCCCTATGATATCACTTATGAGACCTATGGAACACTTAACGAAGACAAAAGTAATGTGATCGTAATCTGCCATGCACTCACAGGTTCACATCATGCGGCTGGGATGTACGAAGGTGATAACAAGCCTGGTTGGTGGGATGCACTTATAGGAAGTGGCAAAGCGATCGATACAGACAAATATTTTGTGATATGCTCTAATGTGATAGGAAGTTGTTTTGGTTCTACAGGTCCGATGAGCCTACGTCATCCTTACCATGAGCCTTATCGCTACAAATTTCCCGTGGTCACTATCAAAGATATGGTCAAAGCCCAACGTATACTTTTTGATAGACTTGATATTCATAGAGTTCATGCTATTGTCGGTGGATCAATGGGAGGGATGCAAGCCTTACAGTTCGCCCTGCATTATCCAAACTTTTCTAACAAGATCATAGCTCTTGCCACAACACACGCGACCCAACCTTGGGCGATCGCTTTTAACAAAGTAGCCCAAGAGGCTATCTTAAAAGATCCAGATTTCAAGCAAGGTTACTATGATCCTGATATCATCAAAGAACAAAGCCTTAGTGGGATGGCAATTGGACGTATGGCAGGACATATTAGCTTTTTATCGCATGAGTCGATGCAACGAAAATTTGGGCGTGAGTACAAAAGAGATGATGGACTCTACGAGCTTTTTGGAAAGTTTCAAGTAGAATCTTATCTTGAATATAATGGTTACAATTTCACCAAATGGTTTGACCCTCTCACTTATTTGTATATCACCAAGGCGATCAATATCTTTGATCTCTCTCGCGGGTATGATTCCTTGCAAGAAGCGATGCAAAAGATCAAAGCAGAGTTACATCTTATTAGCTTTTCAAATGATATGCTCTTTAAAAGCTATGAGATGAAAGAGCTCGATAATGTGCTCAATGAAGTTGGCAATACAAACCACCACTACCTAGAGGTAGAGAGTGATTATGGACACGATGCCTTTTTAGTAGAGGTAGAAAAATTTGACACCTATATAAAGGAGGTACTCAATGGCTAAGAAAGAAGATTTTGAGACAAAACTCGAAGCAGCAAAAAAGATCCTTGAGACCCTTATGAATCCAGATATCACACTCGAAGAGAGTGTCAAAGCATATGAAAAAGGGATGCAAGAGCTCAAAAGCGCACAAAAGATGCTCGAAGAAGCTCAAATAAAGATCCAAGAGATCAAAAACACACAATGAGAACTGCCGTTTTACAGCTTAGCTCTCAGGGGATGAGTAGCACAAAGCTTTACAACTACATCCGAATTGCACACAAACAAAATGTTAAAGTTTTAGTGCTTGGTGAATATATTCTCAACCCTTTTTTTAAAGAGCTTCAAGAGATGTCCCATGCTATGATTCACGAGCATTCAAGCCATCAGATCAAGATACTCAAAGAGCTCTCCACTACTTATAATATGACCATTATCGCCCCTTTGGTGATTGTCAAAAAGCAAAAGATCTATAAAACAATTGCCAAGTTTGCTCCCTCGTCCACATCCTATTATCATCAACAGATCCTTATCAACTATAGTCATTGGAATGAAGAGAAGTTTTTTGACAATGAGATCACCGAACTCTCCTCCCCTTTGATCTTTAAAGTAGATGGTTTTAAGTTTGCTCTTTTAGCAGGGTTTGAGCTCCATTTTGATCATTTTTTTGCTGAGTGTGATGCGAAAAATGTTGACTGTGTGATCGTGCCGAGTGTCTCTACTTTTGAGTCGTATGAAAGATGGAAAAGCCTTATTTTAATGCGCTCTTTTACACATAACTGCTATATCCTAAGAGCTAACCGAATAGGGGAATATAAGGACAAGGATATCTCTTGGAACTTTTATGGAGATTCACTTTTAGCTTCCCCTCACGGTGAACTCCTTTCTCACCTTGGCAACAAAGAGGAACTCATGATCGCGGATATGAGTCATACAGAGGTTTTAAATGCTAGAAAAACATGGGGCTTTAAAGAGATGCTTCACAAAAGATATTAGATTTTTTTATGCTATAATCACATTTTTTTGATAAAGGCAAAATCATGATGCAATACTTTCACAGACAAGTACAACTTTGGGGGGAAGAGACCCAACGCTCATTAAGCGACAAAAAGATCGCTATCGTAGGTGCTGGTGGGCTTGGAAGTTCTTTAGCTTTTGCACTAGGAGCAAGCGGGATCGGAGAGATCCATATGATCGACTTTGATGAAGTGAGTCTACATAATATCCACCGACAGATCGCTTTTAAAATGGGAGATGAGGGAAAAAACAAAGCCCTGCTCAACACTGAGCTTATTGAACAAAGATGCCCTTATGTCAAAGCGATAGCACATCCATGTAATTTTGAAGAGTGGTGTGCCAAAAATATCGAAGTAGATCTTATCATCGATGCAACAGACAACCTCCCAACACGTGGCGAGATCAATATCTATGCAAAAGAGAAAAAACTTCCGTGGCTTTATGGAAGTGTAGAAGCTTTTAACGGACAGGTCTGCTTTTTTGAAGGTTCTTCTTTTAATGATGTCTTTAAGATCACTCAAAAAACCCCCGCAGGAATCGCTGCACCTATCGTGATGCATATCGCATCCCTGCAAGCAAACATCGCTCTTCGCTTTCTTGCAGGACTCTCTATCAAAAAAGACCTACTTTATTATCTCTTTTTTAATGAAGAGGGAGAACTCATCACACAAAAGTTTTCACTCCCTAAGATGTAGTTTTTCTCCTACATCCTAGGCATATCCTCAAAAGATTTAGAGTTTTGAGATATATTCCGCCACACGTTTCATATCTTCATCACTTAACTTTGATGCCTGCCCTTTCATCAAGGTTTTCATAGCACCACCATAACTTCCATCTTTATACCCTTTAAGTGCTGCCACAATTTTATCTTCATCCCAACCTTGGATCACTTGTGATTTTCCCATCGCTACTTTTTCCGCTTTTTGTCCGTGGCATGATGCACAGGTTTTATAGATATCTGCACCTGTTTTTTGCTCCACTACTGCTACCACTTCTGCTTTGAGAGCTTGCGTCTCCTCTTTGATAACCTCCACCTTTTGCTCTACTTCTTCCTCTACTACTTCAGCTTTTTGTTGTACTTCCTCTTCAATTGCTTCGGTTTTTTCTTCTATTATTTCTATCTTTTCCTCTACCACTTCTACACTTTTTTCTATTTTCTTCTCAACCTCATTACTCTTCTCCTCAGAACATCCAAGAAGTAAGAAAGAAACCGCGACAGAGAGTAAAATGCCACCTTTGAAAAAATTACGATTATTTTGCATCATTTGATCCTTTTTTATTATGTTCGTAATCATTATAACTCGTTTTTTTATTAAGACAAAGAGATTTTAGATATAATTACGCGTTACTTTTTAAAGGCTTACTTACTATGAATATTACTATGAATTTTGAACCCTATCCATTTGAAAAACTGAATACTTTACTCGAAAATATCACTCCAAATCCAAATTACACCCCCTCTGTTTTAACGATCGGTGAACCTCAATTTCAAACACCTCAATTTATCCAAGATGCACTCGCACAGAGTGCCCCACTGCTTAGAAAATATCCAAAAACAAGTGGTGAAGAGACCCTGCGTGAGGCACAGCGCACTTTTATCCAAAAACGCTTTGGTGTAACCCTCGATAATTCCCAGATCATCCCTACCTTTGGGACGCGTGAAGTACTTTTTAACTTTCCTCAATATTTGCTCTTTAATACAAAAGATCCACTTATCGCTTACACAAACCCTTTTTACCAAATATATGAGGGTGCAGCAATTGCGAGTCGTGCAAAATCTGTACTTTTAAACCTTGATGCAGGCAATAATTTTACCCCTACTATAGATGAGACAGTTCTTAGTGAGTGTGATCTAGTGATACTCAACTTTCCAAATAACCCAACCTCTTCGACACTCTCACTCCAAGCTCTTGGTGAGTGGGTCAAACTCGCACTTAAACATGATTTTGTTCTTTTAAACGATGAATGCTACTCTGAGATCTATACATCCAAAGCGCCTCCCTCTTTGCTTGAAGCTTCTTTGGATGTAGGCAACACCGACTTTAAAAATATCCTTGTGATAAACTCCATCTCCAAACGCTCTTCTGCCCCAGGACTTCGTTCAGGTTTTATCGCTGGAGATGCAAAGATCTTAGAGGGATATATGGCATATAGAACCTACATCGGATGCGCCTCTCCTCTTCCACTTCAAAGTGCGGCCACAGCAGCTTGGCTCGATGAAGAACACGTTGAGCGTGCACGTAGTATCTATCAAGAAAACTTCAAACTCGCGCATGAGATCCTAGGAGTAGATATCCCAGAAGCGACCTTTTATCTCTGGCTTTATGTAGGTGATGCTCTTGAATTTACCACAAAACTCTACCAAGAGTACAATGTCAAAGTACTCCCAGGAGAATTTCTCGCACGCCAAAATAGTGAGGGGCAAAATCCAGGAGTTGGCTATATACGCATCGCTTTAGTTGAGGGTGTTACCCAAACAAAAGATGCATTACAAAGAATCAAGGAGTGTCTCAATGGATAAAGCCCAAGCCCTTAGAGAAGAAGTTTTACAAGCGCAACAAAAAGGTGATATTGCCTCTTTATATATTTTAGAACAACGTGCACACGAAGTTTTTGATGAAGAGACACTTCATGGTTTTTATGCGAATATTCTTGACTTGGCTCTTGAAAAACTCACAGACACACTTGAAGCGCATCGTGTGATGGATATGAACGAAGTACAAGACTTTGCAACACTGCGCGCACTTTATGAATATGCTATAGAGCACTACTCAGCAGGAGCCACATCAGATGCTTCTGCGCTCTTTGAGGTTCTTAGTGGTCTGAGTAATGATGCAAAATTCTCCTCGGCTCTTAAACTTCACTGGATCGCATCCAAAGAAAATCTCTCTTTAGATGATTTTTTAGATCGTATTGCCGATGTAGATGCTACACAGGCTGCTGGAACATTTTATATCAGCGCCTTTACAAAAGAGGCACAAAGATTGCTAGACGACTCCCAAAGCAAAGGGGAATAGCGTATGAAGATTCATTTTATCGGAATTGGCGGCATAGGTATCTCAGGACTCGCACAATATATGCACTTTAGAGGACACGAGGTAAGCGGTTCTGATATTTCAGATGGTCTTATTACAAAAAGCTTACGTGATCTTGGAATCAAAGTAAGTGTCCCTCACGATTCGGAGGCTATTGGTGATCCAGATCTCGTGATCCACTCTGCTATCATTCGCCCTGAAAATCCAGAGATCGTTGCAGCAAAAGCCAAAGGGATAGAAGTTCTTGCACGTCGTGAAGCACTTGTGGATATCCTCAAAGACAAAAAGGTTTACTCTGTTGCTGGTGCGCACGGTAAAAGTACTACGACTGCCATTCTCACAGCTATTATGGATGGTTCTGCTATTATCGGCGCGCAATCCAAAGCTTTTGGCTCCAATGTGCGCTACGATGCAAATACGGATGTGATGCTCTTTGAAGCGGATGAGAGCGATGGAAGCTTTATCAACTCCAATCCATACTGTGCACTTGTAATCAATGCAGAGCCTGAGCATATGGAATATTATGACTACAACTTCGACCTTTTTTATGAAACTTACAAAACCTTTATCAAATCTGCAAAAGTTCGTGTTCTCAATGGTGAAGATCCATTTCTCACGCAACTCAAAGGGGAAGTGGATGCTTGTTGGTTGTATCCATCTGTAGATATTACAGATATTGAGTATATCCTCATCGATGATGAGCCTCATACACGTTTTAGACTTAAAGATTTTGGGAAATTTGATGTTTGGGGCTTTGGACGCCATATAGCTCTTGATGCCTCTTTGGCCATTTTAGCAGCCTTAGAATCTATGGATGTAGATACGATCCGCACGAATCTTTTAAAATTCAAAGGGATCAAAAAGCGCTTTGATATCGTAGGATTTGATCAGAAAAATGTCATTATCGATGATTATGGTCATCACCCTACAGAGATCAAAGCGACCTTTGATTCTGTCAAAGAGTATGCATCTCTCAAAGGTTTTGATAAGATCACAGCGATCTGGCAACCTCATAAATATTCACGAACAATAGATAATCTCGAAGAGTTCATCAAATGTTTTGAGGGTGCTGCAGAGCTCATTATCTTACCTGTTTGGTCTGCGGGAGAGAGCATAAGAGATATCGACTTTGTAGAAAAGTTCAAACGCTATAATCTTACGATGGCAGATACGATCACACGGGCTAACAACACCATCACAGTTGTCAAAGACAAACAAAATATCAAAACACTAGACGATGGACTTATCATCGGCTTTGGTGCGGGAGATATCACCTATCAAATCAGAGGAGAAGCGTAATGGCATATATTATCGGACTTATCGTAGTTGCACTTTTTTTCTTAAGCCTTCACTATTTTACTGAGCTTACAAGATCTCAAAAGATCACCATCTCTCTTCTTACACTCAGTATTATTGTTGCGGCGATCGCTTACAATAGTTATAGTGCTCAACAAAGAGAATCGATCATGCAAACAGTTACAAAATTTGAACAAAACAAAACGGTGCGTTGTGAGGGGATCGATGTGAACAGTACAAACTTTACACTTAGTACAGGTACCTATACTTTTATTGGGAAAAAAGACTCGCCTTATTATGGGCAAATGGTGAGCGCCTCTAAGTGTCAATGAGTCCCACTCCAAATGCAAAACTCGAGCTTCTTTTAGAGCAGCTCGACCTCACAGATCATATCAACAGTTTTGCCAACTTCTTCTCACGTGAGACTGCCTTGTTTATGCAAGGGGATCAAGAGCTTCATTTTCGCTACATCCAAGCCCTTGACAAAGTAGAGTTCAAAGCCCCTCCAAAGGTTTCTGATTTTAGCATCATCAAAGCACACCTCAAAAAAAACGGAGTGCTGAGTTTTGAACAGATTTTTGAGATCATCAAGGTGGTACGTTATTTTCGCTATCTCAAAAACCAAAATTTTGAGGGGCTTCTTGGTGAATGGATGGAGAAGTTTCATTTTGATGAGCGCTTTGTCGAGATCGAAGAGTATTTTGGAGCCGATGGGCTTTTTAATGAAAGCCTTGATGAGCAACTCTATGGACTTGCCCAAAGGATAAAAGAGCATAAAAGCAACATTAGCTCGTCGCTCAAACGCCTTTTATCTACATCCAAGCTCTCAAGCTATCTCATCGACTCTCAGGTGCATTACATCAATGATGAAGAGTGTCTTTTGGTACGTGGTGGCTTTAATCACGTGCTCAAAGGTGCGGTCATTGCACGCAGTAGTGGTGGCTATTTTTATGTCGCACCTGATTCTATTCTCAAATCAAAAGAGCAGATCCGCTACATCCAGCAAGAGCGTGAAGCTATCTTTTATTCCTATGCAAAAAGTTTCTCTGCCAAGCTCACAGGTCTGCAGCCTTTTATCGCTTTTGTCGATAAAGAGTTTGATAAGTTTGATAACTACCAAGCCCGTGTACTGTTTGCACGCAGCAAAAATTATCAGCTTATTAAATCCAAAAACGACTCTAAAATAATTCTCAATCAATTTGTTCACCCCGCGTTACACAATGCGCGCCCTATTGATGTTGATTTTTCTAAAAACATCTTGATGATTACAGGGGTCAATGCGGGTGGAAAGACGATGCTTCTCAAATCGATCCTCGCAGCAGCTTTTATGGCAAAATATATCATCCCGATGTCGCTCAATGAAAATAAAAGCCATATTGGAAACTTTAAAAATATCCTCGCTATCATTGATGACCCTCAAAATGTCAAAAATGACATCTCTACTTTTGCAGGGAGAATGCAAGAGTTTGCACGCATTTTTGAGTATAAATCAGCTCTTGTCGGAGTCGATGAGATCGAGCTTGGAACCGATAGTGATGAAGCAGCAGCACTTTTTAAAGTGATCCTCGATGACCTGATTCGTCGTGGGCAAAAAGTACTTGTCACCACCCACCACAAACGCCTAGCAGCGCTTATGGCTGATCGTGAAGATGTAGAACTTATGGCTGCCATTTATGATGAAGAACAGCGCCGTCCAACCTATGAATTTATGCAAGGGATCATCGGTAAAAGTTATGCCTTTGAGACAGCAAGCAGATATGGTATCGCAAACAGCCTCGTCGAGGAAGCCAAAAAAGTGTATGGCGACAACTCAGAAAAGCTCAATCTTCTTATAGAAAGAGGTTCGCAACTCGAGCGTGAACTCAAAGAGAAACATCGCCAAGTGGATGAAAAACTCGACTCTCTTACATACAAAGAGCGCGAACTCAAAGAGCAAAGAGAGAAACTCGCTCAAGAGTTAGAGAAGCAAAAACAAACACTCAAAGCAGAATATGAACTCGCTATCAATGAAGCTAAAAAAGCGGCACGTGCAGGGGATAGTGCAGCGATCCATAGAGCGATGAACAAAGCAAATAAAGAGCTTCCAAAAGAGAAAAAAGCCAAAGAAAGTTTTCAAGAAAAAAAAGATTTTCATGTGGGTGAGAGTGTAAAATATCATTCTCAGAAAGGAACGATCGTCTCTCTAAAAGGTAAAGATGATGCGATCATCGAAGTGGAGGGGATGCGCCTAAGAGTCAAAACAAAACAGCTCAAACACACCCAGATCATCCATAAAAAACCACAAACTAATCTACAAGTCAATATAGAAAAACGTTCAGGTCTGAAGTGTGATCTCCATGGGATGCGTGCGGATGAAGCGTGTGAAGTGCTCGATAAATTTCTCTCAGACGCCCTTGTAAATGGTTGGGATGAAGTGATCGTGTATCACGGTATAGGCACAGGAAAACTCTCCTATGCGGTGAAAAACTTTCTCAAAGAACATCCAAAAGTAAAAAAATTTGAAGATGCCCCACAACATATGGGTGGCTTTGGCGCAAAAATCGTGAGTCTGTAGTGAAGCGTGTAGCAATAGTTGGCGGTGGTGCTTCAGGACTCTTATGTGCTATCATCTGCGCGCGTGGATCTTTGGATGTGACAGTTTTTGAACAAAACAACAAATGTGCTAAGAAGATACTCGTCTCAGGAAATGGGCGCTGTAATATCACCAACACCAATCTCACAAGCGAGAAGTTCTTTAGCTCCAATCCAGAGTTTGCAATGGGTCTTATCAGGCGTTTTGGTTTTAGGGAGTTTGAGAAGTTTTGTAGCTCTATTGGTTTAGTTCTAGATGTCAAAGCGGATGGGCGAGTTTACCCTCAAAGCAACGAAGCTAAAAGTGTTGCGTCTTTGCTTTTACACACTGCAGAAGCTTTGGATGTAACGATCAAAACCGATCAAAGAATAGAAGAGATCAAAACACTTTTTGAAGAATATGACGCTGTTGTGATCGCAACAGGTTCAGATGCAGCCTCACATCTTGGAGGCAATGGGAGTGGTTATGATTTTGCCAAAGAGTTTGTTCACACCATCATCCCACCCTATCCCTCTTTAGTACAGCTCCACCTTACATCCCAACTCGCACCAAAAATGTCTGGAGCAAAAATAGATGCAGAGGTGACACTTTTTATAAACCGTCAAAAAGAGCTCTCAAGCCTTGGAGATATCCTCTTTACCAACTACGGGATCTCAGGCTTTGCTATTTTGGATATTTCACAAAGAGCGAGCCAAGCGCTCCAGTATGGTGAGCCAGTTTTAATCTCTCTGAATCTTTTGCCACACTACAACCCACAAAAGCTCGCATCTCATATCAGCTCGCTGTGTAAAAATGCTCCAGCTCTGAGCGTGTTAGATATGCTTATAGGACTTCTCCCCTCTAAGATAGCCAAACATTTTTTAGAATATATTGAATTGGATACTGATCTCAAACTGACAGATCTGCATACAAAGCAGATCAAAAAAATAGCTGCAACTCTTTTAGCGTGGAAGTTTGAGGTAAGTGATACCCATGGATTTCGTCATGCAGAAGTGAGTGGAGGTGGCATTGATACCACTGAAGTTGATCCTCATAGTTGTGAATCCCTCAAACAAAAGAATCTCTATTTTTGTGGAGAGGTACTTGATGTTGTGGGAGCACGTGGGGGATACAACTTTGCTTTTGCATGGGCGAGCGGTTACCAAGTGGCACAATCGATCATCACCAAAGCTTTACAAGCTTAAGAGATACTCTTATCGATACTTACAATAAAAGTACTCCCCTCCTCTGAACTTTGTGCTTCAATCTTGCCGTTGAACTGCTTTTCTACGATCATCTGTGACATATAAAGCCCTAGCCCTGTTCCATTTTTCCCTTTGGTACTAAAGTAAGGTTCAAACAATTTTTCTTTGTTTTCTTCAAGAATCCCAGGTCCATTATCCTCGACGATAATCTCCACTTTTTTGCCATGTAATGCAGCAGAAAGACAGATCGTTTTGCCCTCTTTGTCAATTTCTTCAAGAGCATCTATAGCATTATTGACAATATTGAGTATCACCTGAGTAAGCTCATTTGCATACACATCAATAAAGATATCTTTCTCTTTTTTGATCAAGATGCTGATCTGCTTCCCTTTCAGTCTAGGCTGCACAAAGTTAATTACTTTGTTTAGAAGTTCATGTATCTCTATTGTACTAGCTTTTTTATCTGGACGAAAATAAGTTTGAAAGTCATCAACCGTATCAGAAAGATAGATGATGGTATCACTTATTTGTGCAAGTGTTTTATCAATATAAAGATCATCTATATCTTCCCCCATCATTTTTTTGATCTGCAAATTAGAGATTTGAAGTGTTATGGTAGAGAGCGGTTGTCTCCATTGATGGGCTATCATACTGATCATCTCACCCATTACTGCTTGTTTAGATTGGGCTGTAAGGAGTTTATCTTTTTGGATGATCTCATGCACCTTTTCTTCCACACTTTTTTCTAAAGACTGATTGATCTCTCTAAGTTCTTTCGTTTTTTCTGCAACCTGTTCTTTGAGCTCAATATTAAAACGTTTGAGCTTTCTTTGATAATATAAGAGGGTCAAAAGGATAAAACCTACAATGATAAGTATTTTAATCATCAGGTCGTAATCTGTCTGGTTTTGGTAGCGCGTTAATCTCCATGAATGAAATATCTTATCGATCTTTTGCTCCGATATCTTTGCAAGTGACTTTTCTATAATAGAGAGCAAAATAGGGTCATCCTCTTGCACACCAATACTCAAAGGGATAGGTCTATCTTTTGCAAGAAATCCATTTATTTTAAGCTTTCCATAGCCATATTTATTGACAACATAATCCGCTTTTTCATCAAGTTCTATCGCAGCAAATACTTTTCCCTGTAGAAGAGCTTTCATCATCTCATTCATATCTTCTTGCACTTGAATTGTGAGATTTGGATAGATATACTGTAGATAATTTTTATATTCCTCTCTCTCCACGACGAGTGTTTTAGATTCAAGCTGTTGTGCACTTTGAACAAAAGATTTATCAAGTTTTGTAATAAGCGTAAAAGGAGTTCTTGCAAAAGCATGGCTTGTCACAATATTTGAGAACCTAGTACTCGTTGTTGGTAATATAGAGACAATATCACATTCCTTGTGATCTACTTTGAGTTCCAGATCCTCTTTGGTGTCTGCTAAAGTAACACTGAATTTCAAGTCTGTATTTTTTGCTATTTCTCGAAAGATATCCGACATAATACCTGTATGCTTTTGGTTTTCATATCCATCATAAGGAAACTGGTTTGAATCAACACACAGATTGATTGGCTTTGAAGAGCGGATATAAAGATGCTCTGTTTTAGTGAGTTCAAGCTTTCCATTTTTCTCAGTCTCAAAGATAAATTCATCTATCTTTTTATCACTTGTTTTATCATACTTTGATTTGAAAATCTCTAATTGTTTTTGCAGAAAATTGGTATCAATATATCCCACACTATAAGTGTAAGGGAGAATAAGCTTTGCGATCTCTTTCGCCTCATTTTTAAGAGCATCTTTAGAGTTTTGCTGTGAATACTTCGTATAAATGATGTCAATGATCTGGTCTTGATGCAAAAGAGCGTATTCCCATCCTCGTATCGTAGCATCACGAAACTTGGCTGTTCTTTGAGGATGAGTAAGCGCCTCTTCCTGGGATGTAAAGAGTTCAAGTTGAAGATTAAAGGTACCATAATCACTTGGATTAATCACATTATATTTGTATCCCATTTTATCTAGTACATAAGGTTGATCTGAGATAAAGGCTGTCATTGCATCAACATCTGACTTTAAAAAGTCTTCAATCTGGTAAGTATGTGATTTAAACTTAAAAAGGTCTGTATCAATACCATGCCTCTCAAAGAGAGAGTCAAAGTTGATTTCAAAGTCCTCTTTTCCACTTGAAAGAATTGTTTTACCTATAAGGTCCTGCGGTGATTTTATATAAGGTTTTGTAATAAGAATAAGCGCTGAACGCTTGAAAAAAGAGGATAAAAGAACAAGTGGTTTTGAGCGAAGATAATCAAGGAGGATATTAGAGTTATAGACTCCATAGTTTGCTTTTTTAGAGAGCACTTCATTTACGATATTAAGATTTGGTTCATATTCTCTCAGCTCTACATCCAAACCTACATCTTCATAAAAGCCAAGCTCTTTTGCAGCGATAAAGCCTGCAAACTCAAACTGATATTTCCAATGCAACTGCACAGAGACTTTTTCAAGTTCTTTTGGTGTTGCCTTTTGTGCAAAGAGGAGTACTGTAAAAAAGATAAAAAGTAATATTGATTTCATAAGTGCATCATAGCATCACTTGATTAAGAAAAATCTTACTAGCCAAGACTTTAAGAACAAATATATTAAAATAGCCACTATTTAACACGAAGGAAAATTCTTATGTCAGTCTCTCTCATTATTGCAATCGTCATCGTGATCATTCTTGTCTTTATGTACAACTCACTTGTAGGAAAGAAAAATCAGGTAGAAAATATCTTTGCAAGCGTTGATACGATGCTCAAAAAACGTTATGATCTTATCCCAAATCTGGTCGCTTCGGTGAGCAAATATATGGAACATGAAAAATCACTTCTAACAGAGGTCACAGAGCTTCGTGCACAGGCGAACAAACCTCATGTTAGTGATGCACAAAAGATCGCTCTGGATGCAAAAATGAGTGCAGCACTTGGCTCACTCATGGTCGCTGTAGAAGAGTATCCAGATCTCAAAGCAAATGAGAACGTGATGCATCTACAACGCTCTTTAAATGAGGTAGAAGAGCAAATCTCAGCGGCAAGACGTGCGTACAACCAAGCGGTGACAGACTACAACAATGCCATTGAGATGATACCGACGAACTTTATGGCATCTGCGATGAACTACAAACGCAAAGAGGTGTTTGTGATCCCAGAAAATGAGAGAAAAAATGTCAATGTAAAAGAGCTTTTTAATTAAATATGAAAAGCATTAGCGCGCTTACAGACTTTTACTACAAAGAGCTCTATCCAAAGCTTCAAGAGCTCGAATCTCAAAGAAAAAGAGTGCGTTTTCGGGTACTCCTTATCAGTGCTTTTATCCTACTCTTTGGGATCATTCTACTAGGAACTCTTGCAAAGGAGAATAGAATCGGTTTTGAGTTCTTGGTCTTTATAGGCATCGCTTCGGTGGGGCTTATAGGCTTTATCTACAAGTATCTCTCAGCTGATTACATCCAAAGCTTTAAAGATCAGATCATCAAGCCTTTGATATACGAGATAGATCCAAGCTTGCACTATCTCAAAAACAATCACGTCAACTCCTATCAGTTTCAAGCAAGTCAGCTTTTTAGCACACCTGACAGACTCAGAGGAAACGACCACATCAAAGGGGTGATCGATAGTGTCAAGATAGAGTTCTCCGATCTTCACGCGCAAAAAAAACATAAGGACTCTAAAGGGCGCACAAGCTGGAGCACGATCTTTCAAGGGCTTTTTATCATCAGCGAATTTCCCAAACATTTTCATGGTAAGACCTTTATTCTTCCAGATAGTGCACAAAAAACATTTGGTTCATTACTAGGAAATTGGTTACAATCCAAGAACTTTACTCGTGGTGAACTCATCAAAATGGATGATGTGGCTTTTGAGAGAGAATTTGTCGTCTATTCAGAAGATCAGATAGAAGCGCGCTATCTTCTCTCTACCTCGCTGATGCAAAAGATCTTAGAGCTCAGACACAAAAGTGCACATCCCCTCTCTATCGCTTTTGTGGGCAGTCATATCTATATCGCCATAGAGTATGGTAAAGACCTTTTTGAGCCTACGTTTTTTAGCTCTTTGCTTGATTACAAGATAGCTATGGAGTATATAAAGACTCTCAATATGACGATCGGGATAGTAAACGAACTCAAACTCAATCAAAAATTATGGAGCAAAAAATGAATCAAGAGATCTCAGTTTTTTCACAAAGTATCAAAGACTTCTTTACACCTAAAATGCTTAAATATGCCCTACTCCCTTTTATCATCACCCTTGTGCTGATGTATGTTCTCTTTTTTGTTCTCGCGGGTGCTGGAATAGAACACTTGGGTTCTTTGGATGTAGAGACGAGTCAAACCACTATTGAAAACGGAGTGCCACACACTGAAACTCTTTCGGCAAAACTCGAGGGGCTTGCTATTGTTGAGTTTTTAATGAGCTATGCGATCACTTCTTGGATCGTGACCTTTTTTCTCTATGCTGTGGGTGGATTTTTGACACTTTATCTCTCTATCTTTGTGGCACTTTTGGTGATCGGTTTTCTCACCCCTTTTGTGCTCAAAGAGCTTCACAAAAGACATTACAGTAATGTAAAGATGATAGGTTTTTCCAATATTTTTGAAGCTCTTTTTCTAGCGATCAAGTGGGCAGCGATCATGCTCTTGCTTTTTCTTTTACTCATCCCTTTATATCTCATCCCACTTGTCAATATTATCGCGCTCAACTTTCCGCTGTATTACTTTTTTCACAAGATGATGCTTTATGATGTGGGTTCTACGATCTCTTCAAGAGAGGAGTTTGGATACCTCAAATACACAAAAGCAAACTCTTTTAGACTCAAGACACTTGCACTCTATCTTGTCTCTTTGATCCCTTTTGTGATCTTCTTTGGAGCTATTTTTTTTGTAATCTATTTGGGGCACTCTTACTTTTTAGAGATACAAAAAGTAAGAGCGAATAAAGAGTAGAATTTAGCGTACGGGGACATACGCGTAGCCATCATTTTGCGCATTGATAAGCGCGATGGTAGTATTTGGAGCCATCTCAACATAAGAAGCGATATCTTCCCGTGTGAGCTTTTTAGAGTTCGCTCCCACCTGGCACATTTGAAACTTCACTCCATAGGTTGTAGCGAGAGATTTGAGGCGTGCTTTGAGTTCATTATTGATCTTTTGTGCCTCTTTGTCCTCTTTGAAAACTGTTTTGCTCAGATCATTCACAAAAAATTTATACGCTCCACCGTGGATGATCACGCGAACATCGAGTTCTTGAAGCTGATTTTCATAGTGGTTTTTATTTGCAACTATCCCTTTTATAAAGCGATTTTCAATCGTTTCAAGTTCGGATGTAGAGAGATCATAGATCACCTTTTGTACATCGCTCGCAAAAAGTTGTGCTGCGCAAAGTAGCGCCAAAAGTGTTTTTTTCATCTTTTCTTCCTCGAATCTAAAATAACACCTATTCTACATCCCAAGTGTAAAATATACGTAAACTACTCTGAATCTTCCTCTTTTTGTGCCTCTTTCTCCACCATCGCACGATACATCTCATCTTTGGGAACAAGCCCCGCTTCATACAAGAACTGTGAGGGGGCAAAGTCCATCTTTTTGATCTTGTCGTATTTTGCATAGCTCAGATAGAGGATATCTTTGGCGCGTGTTACAGCGACATAAAACAAACGTCGCTCCTCATCAAGCGAACCGCCACGATGCATCAGTTTTCTATTTGGAAAACGCCCATCCATGAGATCGACCACATAGACCTCTTTGTATTCAAGTCCCTTAGAAGCGTGAACACTCAGCAAATTGACCCCCTCGCCTTGGGTGAGATCAGAGGAGCCGAGTATCATCGCATTTAAAAAGCGTTCATGCTCGCTGTAAGGTTTGGAGAGCTCTTCGAGTAAGATACTTTTTCGTTTGATACGGATCAGCGCTTCCTCTTTTTGCTTCTCATCAGTGCTGCCATCTTTGAGTGTCGCGCGCTTGGTTGCCAAAATATCAGCAATATGCCCATACAAGGCTGATGCAGCAATTTTTTTGACGATCGTGCGAGGCTGTTTGATCCCTTTGAGATCGCGAAAGAGTAGATAAAACTCATGCAAAAAGATCGCTCCATCACGTGCAAGTTTTGGATGTTTGAGAATCGGATTTTTCATAAACTTATCCTCAAAACCAAGCTTAGCGAATTTCCCTACAGCTCCAAGCTCTAAAAAGTCATCAAAGAGTCCGAGCTGGTGGTTGAGCTTACGCTTCTCAAAAGGGTTAGTAATGGAAATATCAGGAGCATAGAGTCCATAAAAAATACTCCCATGCCCAAGAGTTTTAAGTGCAGTGTACATCTCTTTTGCCATCGCACTCCCTACCCCTTTGGCAAACTCAAAAAGGTGGATAAATGCCATCATATCTGATTCGTTGACTAGCAAAGTATAAAGATCGAGTATCGCTTTAACCTCTTTGGCATCAAAAAAGCTTGTTCCCCCTTTACGTTTACATGGGATGTCAAGCTCTCTTAACCCTACCTCTATCCCATCAGCAGAGGAGTTGTTGCGAAAGATCACAGCAATCTCTTCACGTGGCGTAGCAGAGTCACGTATCATCGCAGCCATCGCATGGTACTGATCGAAAAGTTCATCGTATGCCAAGAGTTTGGGCGCTTGCGCATCGTAGTTGCGTGTCACTTCGAGCTTTTTAGGATAGATGCGTTCATTGTGCTCGATCACGCGCGTTGCAAGGGAGAGGATCGGCATACTAGAACGGTAGTTTTTGGTGAGCGTATGGACCATCGCCTCTGGAAATTTTTGTGTAAAAGAACCGATGATCGAGATATCAGCCCCATTGAACGCATAAATACTCTGATCATAATCCCCTACACAAAAAAGTGAAGGTGGATCCATCGCATCGATAAGTGTACCTTGCAAGGCATTTGTATCTTGGTACTCATCGACTAGCACCTCTTTGTATCCAAGTTCTGTCTCAAAACACATCGCGCGAAAATGAAGGAGTAAGTCATTGAAATTGACAAAGCCATACTCCCCTTTGAGTCGCTCAAACTCATCGACGATATCTGCATAGATCATCGCAAAAAGTTCATGCTCAGGGTATTTGCCGATCACCCAGGTCTCAAAATCTTCACTGAGTTCTGTGTTTTGATAAAAGGAGTACATATCATAGAGGTGATTGCCTCCATAAGGGCTCACTTCTGCTTCTATATGCATAAAAGAGCGTTTTTCGTAGACAGAGCGAAAAAGAGTTTTGAGTTCGCGTTGTTGTTTGAGCACCACACGTTTATCATGTTTTTTGAGCCAACGATAGCTCACTGCATGAAAGGTTCCTGCATCAATTTTGCCTGCGACCTCATTGCCAAAAAATGCAGCGACACGCTCCACCATCTCGGCAGCAGCTTTGTTGGTAAAGGTAAGAAGAAGGATCTCGTGTGCTTGTACGCCTTGCCCGAGTAAATGCGCTATTCGCCCTACAATGGTAGAGGTTTTTCCCGTTCCTGCTGAGGCGATAATAAGGTTTTGTCTCGCTTGGGATGTAGCGGCAAGGTATTGTTCTTCATTGAGACGCGAAAGTGGCAAAAAGACTCCTCTAAAATAAGAGTGTGATTATACAAAATCAAGCTTTCAATTCACTTTTTTTCTTTTATACTCTCCATCTCCACCTTTACATCCGCAGGTTTTGCAAAGTATGGCGAGGAGGTTACGATCATATCTACATCCAAAGCGGCATAGCTTTGGACATTCTCTTTTGTGATGCCACCTGTTGCTATGATCTTTATTTTTGGATTGTACTCACGAAGTTCTTGGGATGTATATGCAAGATCTTCAAGGGAGAACTTATCAAGTTGCAGGGCATCTGCTCCCATTGTTGCAAACGCTAAAGCCTCACTTGGTGTTTTTGCCTCAATGACGAGCTTCTTTTCTGGGTTTTGTTTTTTTGCCTTTTGCACTGCTATTTCAAGCGCCTCTTGTGTTGGGAAAAAAGTGCGGTGGTGCCCAAAGATAAGAAGCGTTTCAGAGAGATTGATACGATGCACAATTCCTCCACCCGCTCGCACAGCACTCAGTGCTATTTTTTTGAGATATGGGGGATTTTTACGCGTTGTAGCTACGACGATATCAGGGTTTATCTCTTTTGCTTTTGTCACGAGTTCATGGGTGTAAGTCGCGATCCCACAGCTATAATCAAGCAAGTTTTGCACACTCTTCCACGCTTGATGCAAGGCACTCGCTTCTCCTCGCACCTCCAAGAGTAACTCACCCTTTTTGACAAGGCTTTTGCTCTTTTGGCAAAAAACCACCTCTAGCCCAAGCAAACTACACATCCTCGCAGCCTCTGGCATCAATGCAAGCACTAAGATCTCGCTTCGGGAGACAAAACGCATCACCCCTTTTTGTGCATCAAGTCCAAGCGCTTGGGATGTAATATCTCCATAACCAATATCCTCTTGCAAAATTACCTCTAGTTCTACATCGCTTATGCGCATCACTTTCCTTTAGGCGTGTATCATTGGGCTAAATGCTTTGGTACTCACACGCACTACCTGCCCAATTTTGAGGTTTTGAGCTTCTTCTTTGCTAATCACCACTTCAACAAGCTGTTGCCCTATCGAGATGATCGCGACAAAGATAAGATCTACTTTGGCAATATCCAAAAGCTCCCCCTCAAAAGAGAACTTTTGACTCCCACTTGTTTGCAATAAAACCTCTTTGGGCGTGCCATCTTTGATGATCTCCCCTTTATTGAGCATCACCACACGCTGTGCTAGGCGGTAGATCTCACTTGGGTCGTGGCTCACCATAATCGTAGTGGTTCCAAACTCTTTATGCAGAAGTAAGATCTCATTTTGAAGCTTGGTGCGCATAGTAGGATCGAGTGCAGAGAGTGGTTCATCCATCAGTAAAAGGCGCGGCTCATTCATCATCGCACGGCACAGACTCACCCTTTGTTTCTGCCCACCACTAAGTGTATTTGGCATTCTGTTTTGAAGCTCTGAGAGTTCGGTGAGCTCGAGTAGTTTGTGTGCAAGTGTTTTGTTGTTGCACACAAACAAAAGGTTTTGCATCACGCTCATATTTTCAAAAAGTGCATAGTCTTGAAACACAAAACCAATACGTCGCTTTTGCACCGCTAAAGATTCTTTGCCACTCAGCCAGATCTGATCTGCTATTTTGATGCTTCCCTCTGCCTCTTCAAGCCCTGCTAAAATGCGCAAAAGTGTTGTTTTTCCGCTTCCACTCTTGCCAGCGAGGGCGACAAAATCACCCTCAGCGATGCTGAGATGGACACGTAGATCCATAGCCCCATCACTTCCGTGAAGTTTTTTATTTATATCTATCTCTATCATCTTAGATCCCAAACTTTTTATTTTGTTTGCCATTAAATATATACACACCAAGGAGCGTTAAGAAGCTCAGCACCACCATAATGGCACTATAGATATGTGCGTGGGTATAGTCCATGATCTCAACCATCTCATAAATCGCAACAGAGGCAACTTTGGTTTCCCCTGGGATACTTCCACCCACCATCAGCACCACGCCAAACTCCCCTACCGTATGGGCAAAAGTGACAATGAGTGCGGTCATAAGTGCAGGCTTCATATTGGGAAGTGCCACACGAAAGAGCGTTATCAATTTGCTTTTTCCGCTAATATAACTCGCCTCAAGCATATTTTTGTTAATGCTCTCAAAGCCCCCTTGCAGTGGTTGCACCATAAACGGCAAACTATAAAAACAGCTCGCCACCACAAGCCCTGTAAAGTTAAACACGAGCTTGATACCAAACTGCTCTTCAAAAAACGCCCCAATGGGCGAGTTGTACGAAAGCGCCCACAAAATATAAAAGCCCAAAACCGATGGGGGAAGCACTAAAGGTAAAGCGGTCAAAGCCTCAAGTGGCGCTTTGAATTTTGAGCGGGTTTGTGAGAGATACCACGCCAAAGGTAAAGAGATAAAAAATAAAATGATCGTAGTGATAAGTGAGAGTTTAAACGATAAAATAAAAGGGGTAAACTCCAAATTTGCAAGTATCTCAAACATCACAGCACCTCCAAGATAGAGAGCTCACTCGCTTTGATGAGCACTCTGATCTCTTCACCCTCACGCAGATCCATACGAAGCGCTGAATCTTTGGTGATGATCGACTCTAAACTCATATCTTCACACGCGAGTTTTACAGAGCTCAACAGCACACCATTTTCAAGCTCTACGATAGTTGCTTTGAGTATATTACTATAACTCAAAACCCCCTCAAAATCTTTGGCAAGCCCAAGTGAAGTTGCTTTGGATGTAAGGATAACTTCACTCCCAACTTGTATGGAGGGATCTAGTTCTAAGCCCATCATTTTGAGTGTATACCCACCAAAAGCAAAGCTTACAATGGTGAGGTTTTGCTCAGTTTGTATCTCTTTTACTTTTGCACGAATTTGATTCATTTTACAACACTTTCTCTTTATATTTTTTAATATATAGAAGTATACATTTTTCATTCCATAGACTCTGAATTGAAT
>JAGGTH010000105.1 GCA_021163845.1 Helicobacteraceae bacterium
ATATAAGTTTTATTATATAGAAAATTTTGTGATGATATTTTTAAATCGATGCAAGCAAGAAAATTCTAAGCAATATGTTACCAATTGACATAGAATTGTAAAGCTTTTAAGAAAAAAGCCAAAGTCTGAGGATAAAGATGGATTTAAAGTTTAGCTATGTATAATGCCTGCATAACATACATAGAAAAAGGAACCTTAATGGGAAAATATATTGATTTAACTGCTGGAAATTTCGAAGCTACTTTAGCTGAAGGTGTGTCTTTAGTAGACTTTTGGGCGCCATGGTGTGGACCTTGTCGTATGATCGCTCCTGTAATCGAAGAATTAGCTGCTGATTATGATGGAAAAGCAAATATCTGTAAAGTAAACACAGATGAAGAACAAGATATCGCAGTAAAATTTGGTATTCGTTCTATCCCGACTATTATGTTCTTTAAAAATGGAGAGATGGTAGATCAAGTTGTTGGAGCTCAGTCAAAACAAGCTTTAGCTGAAAAAATCGACGCACTTTTAGCGTAATCTACTCTACACAAAGGGAGGTTGGTTTAAGTGGCAAAAGGTCATAGCCTTTTTTCACTCTCAACCCTTCTTGCCTCTTTTTTTGGTGCAGCTATGATCGCTGCCGCTTTTGCTTACTTCAACTACAAGTTTTCTGAGTATAAATTCATCGACTTTAGAGAGTGGATCTTTTACGAGAAAAAAGATATCTTTACTCCCGACCAACAGAGGTACATTGTCGTCTTTTATTCTTCAAAAGAGCACAAAGCACAAGAGAGACTTTCTACGTTAGATCTAAACATCCCAATACTTGCAATTGACTACTATAATGAGTCCTATGAAAACACTCAAAACATCACCTTTTTACGCAGTGGAACAAGGAACTCTCTCTCCTTTATTCAGCGCTTTAATATCTATGAAGTACCATCTATTTTTTTTATAAAGAAAGTAAAAGACTCTCTTTATAAACAAGATAGTATGATACGAAAACTCGATAATTTAGATGAGTTATCCAAACAAATTGAAAGCTTATAATCAAAGGAAAATAAATGATATTAGACTGTGCAATCGTAGGTGGAGGACCTGCTGGACTGACTGCTGGACTCTACACAACACGTGGTGGTTTAGAGAATGTAGTGATGTACGAAAAAGGGATGCCTGGTGGTCAAATTACACAAAGTTCTGAGATAGAAAACTACCCTGGTGTCACAGGTGAAGTAAGTGGTATGGAGATGATGGCTTCATGGCCCCAGCAATGTCAAAAATTTGGTCTCAAACACGATATGGTTGAAGTCAAACGTGTTACAAAAGAGGGTGATATTTTCCAAATCCATAGAGGTGATGGTAAAGTGGATGAAGCAAGAAGTGTAATTATCGGAACAGGTTCTTCTCCACGTCGTGCAGGGTTTAAAGGTGAAGATGAATTCTTTGGAAAAGGTGTGAGTACATGTGCTACGTGTGATGGTTTTTTCTACAAAGGCAAAGAGGTTGCGGTGATTGGTGGTGGTGATACAGCACTCGAAGAAGCGCTCTACCTTGCAAAGATATGTTCAAAAGTCTATCTTATCCATAGACGTGATACATTCCGCTCTGCTCCAAATACAGTAAAAAGAGTAGAAAATACTGAGAACATTGAGTTGGTTCTTAACTCTGTGCCAGATGAAGTGTACGGAGACAAGATGGGTGTGACAGGAATCCGCGTGAAAAATAGTGGCGGTGAGATGCGTGATATTGAAGTACCAGGTGTCTTTACATTTGTTGGAAACGATGTGAATAACCAGACACTTATCCAAGAAAATGGAGATTTTCTTTGTGAGATGAATGAAGTGGGTCAAGTGATCGTTGATCTGTCTATGCGTACATCCGTTCCTGGACTTTTTGCTACAGGTGATATGCGTAAAGATGCTCCAAAACAAGTTGTCTCAGCCGCAGGTGATGGTGCAGTTGCAGCACTTCAAGCGATCTCTTATGTAGATGAACTGCTCAATCACTAAATCTTTTTACAATAAACCTAAATTTTTTTAGGTTTATTCCCCCCTCAATAATTTTACGATAAAATTTGACAATTGATAAATTGCAGTATGAACAAATGAAGGAAAAAAAATGATTAAAGTTGGTGTATTTGGAGCAAGCGGTAGGGTTGGAAAACTTCTTTTGGATGATCTCAAACTTACCGCAGATATGAGTGTGAGCTCGGTTTATGTTCGTAACTCTTTGGACTTTTCTATTGATCCCTCCGTTTTAGTGACATCAGATATGAAATCTTTTTTAAATGGATGTGATATTGTGATCGACTTTTCACTTCCTGATGCATGTGAAATACTTTTAGAAGAGGCAATGAAAACGCCAAAACCCTTAGTGATAGGAACAACAGGTCTCAATACGCATCAGCTCAATCTTTTAAAACAAGCAAGTGAGATAATGCCGATCTTGTACGCGACCAATATGTCTTTGGGTGTTGCACTTTTAAACAAGCTTGTCTATCAGGCATCCGCAGCATTAGAAGGCTTTGATATCGAGATCGTTGAGATGCACCACAGGCACAAAAAAGATGCTCCAAGTGGTACAGCGCTCACTCTCAGTGAATCTGCAGCAGCAGGACGTGGACTTGATATCAACAAGGTTCGTGTCAGTGGGCGTGATGGAAATATTGGTGAGAGAAGCGAAGATGAGATCGCTGTGATGGCACTTCGTGGTGGCGATATTGTAGGACGACATACGGTTGGCTTTTATAACGATGGTGAGTTTATCGAACTCAATCACACAGCAACTTCACGCAATACATTTAGCAAAGGTGCTATTCGTGCTGGTGCATGGCTTGCTGATAAAGAAGCAGGACTTTACTCGATCGCTGATTGTTTAGAGCTGTAACTTTGTACGGACTGAAGTCCGTGTTACGATTTTATGCTGGAACTCCGTGTGACACTTTCGTAACACAGGCTTTAGCCTGTAAAAAGAAATTAACTAAGCTCACTTCCCCATTTTAAAGAATCTATCCCATATTTTTCCCGTAGTTTTTGTGTGTTTTGTGTAAGTTGTTTCATCTTTTGTTCCTCTTCAAAGCCTATGAGGGAGAGCTCTTTTTTACTATCTCGTGTAAAGCTTGAACAATGGATCGAAAGACGGATCACTTTGAGTCGCCTTTGTGTATCTGCTTCATTAAAGAGTTGTAGACACAAAGCGTTGAATTTTTTTTCTGTAAAAACTTCACAAAGTGAGAGATTTTTATGTGATTTTTGATTCATCTCATAATGAATTGCAAGATGAAATACAGTAGGGATTACATCAAGTTTAAGGAGGGCAAAGCTTAGGTGTCTTGCCAAAATACAGATACGACGACGAAGTTCTTTTCTCTCAAAGATGGGCTCGATAGTGCGTGAGATACCAATGGACTTTCTTTGTCTCGTTGTTTGTATCGGTGCATCACTCTCTCCCGTAACGCGTTTGTAGAGCTCTTTGGCATAGGGTCCCCACGATTCTAAAGTGCCACGTCTTTTTTTGAGCTCGCCTAGAGTGTGTATCTGTGCATCTTGGAGTTTTTGGCGCATACTTTTTCCTATCCCCACAAAGCTCCCTACAGGAAGCGGATCGATAAATTCATTGACATTATAGGCGTAGAGTGTCTTACATCCAAAGGGTTTTGCTCCACTTGTTGCCATTTTGGCGAGATAGCGTGTGGGTGCAGCTCCGATGGAGACAGGCAGATTGAGCTCTTTTTTGATCTCGTGGCGGAGCTTGTCGATAAAATATTCTATATCACTCTCCTCTACCCAGCCTGAGAGATCGCCGTAAAACTCATCGATGCTTGCTTGCTCAATGAGAGGAACTTTAAGGGAGAGAAAGTGATGGAGCTTATAGGAGAGATCTTGGTACAAAGACATATTGGGCGCTTTGATGATGAGATGGGGACAGAGTTTGAGCGCCTCTGTAATATTCATCGCTGTTTTGATTCCATAGGCTCTGGCTTCATAGCTCGATGTAGTAAGTATCCCAGTAATACGCCCCTCTTTATCTCGAAATGCATCGATATCATCATCTTTACTCTCGTAGGTTTTATAAAAAGTGGGAACAAAGCTTCCCGAGTTCTGCATATTGATACTCTGGTGTAGGGCATCTTTGTCAAAGATCTTTGTATCGCTTCGTCCACCTATTGCTACAGGTTTATTGTGTAGGCTTGGATCGATAATTCTCGCAGCAGAGACAAAAAAGCAATCTATATCTATGTGTATTTTCATAAATACAAGTGTAGTGAAATTTTTGATTTGAGTGTGAAAATTTTGCAATATGCAAAACTTTAGTGCTACAATCTCATTTATGAAATATCTACTCCTTTTTTTGACTCTTTTTTTTAGTGCGTGTAGTATCAAAAACTATGAGCGTAATGAAACAAAAGTGATCATTCTCAAATCACCAAAAATCAAGTTTGCAGATACAGGCTACATCCGAAGTACGGATAAAAGTATCGCTCTAGAGATGTTTGTAGCAGGGCAAAGAGTAGAGACCATAGAGATTAATCATCTCATCTGTATAAAGAGTGGATGTATGAGTAAGAGCGGCTTTAATGCCGAGTATCTTCACTCTTCTTATCCAAGGGATCTTTTGCAAAATGTCCTTTTGGGCAGAGTAATCTATGAGGGTAAAAATCTTGTAAGAACTCCAGAGGGATTTGAACAGATGATAGAGAGTTCGGATGTAGATATCGTGTATAAAAAAACAGTGCAGCAAATATATTTTAAAGATAGAAAAAATAAGATACTGCTCAAGATAAAGGATTTATAAGATGGCGAAATTTGTAGGAGCACACACAAGTGCAAGTGGCGGAGTGCAAAACGCAGTGGAAAATGCTGTGGCGATCGGAGCAAAGGCATTTGCACTTTTTACGAAAAATCAAAAGCGTTGGGATGCAAAACCTTTTGACGCAGCGACACTTGATCTATGGTTTAAGGCCCTAGAGGCAAGTGGCATACAGCCAAAACATATCTTGCCACACGATAGCTATCTCATCAACCTCGGGCACCCAGAGGAGGAGAAACTTCAAAAAAGCCGCATCGCTTTTATCGATGAGCTTGAACGCTGTGAGATCTTGGGGCTTGATAGACTCAACTTTCACCCAGGAAGCCACCTCGTGAAACTTAACGCAAAAGAGAAAAAAGATGAAGTGCGTGTGCAAGAGGTGGAAGAGGAGTGTTTGGATGTGATCGCTGAGTCGATCAATATTGCGCTTGATAAGACAAATAATGTCAAAGCAGTGATAGAAAATACAGCTGGACAGGGGACAAACTTGGGATATAAGTTTGAACACCTTGCGTATATTATTGATAAAATAGAAGATAAAAGCCGTGTGGGCGTGTGTATCGATACCTGTCATATGTTTACTGCGGGATATGATATTCGCACGCGAGAGACCTATGACAAAACTTGGGGTGATTTTGACCGTATTGTAGGCAGAGAGTACCTTATGGGGATGCATCTTAATGACTCAAAGCCACCACTTGGGAGTCGTGTAGATAGACATCACTCTTTGGGTAAGGGAGAGATTGGGCTTGATGCCTTTCGTTTTATCATGAATGATACACGTATGGATGATATTCCGATGGTGCTTGAGACGATTGATGAGACGATCTGGAAAGAGGAGATTGAACTCTTATACTCTTTTGTAAATTAAGCTTTTCTTGTGTAGTATAGTAACTTTTAATAAAGGGAATAGAATGAAAAAGATTGCTTTACTCTCACTCCTTGCAAGCTCGCTTGCTTTTGCGGGTGGATATAAAATACCTGAGACTTCACTCAATGCACTCGCTCTTGGAGCGGCAAATATAGCTCATAATAAAAGTGCGGATACCGCCTATTATAACCCAGCAAATATGGTGTTTATGCAAGACGTGAACCACGCAGAGTTTGATCTGATGTATATAGGCTTGGAGGGGACGAAATTTGAGGGAAGTGTAGATGGGGCTCCTTACAATATAAGTGCAAAAGAGGAAAACTTTATCGTTCCATCTTTGCATTTTGTTTCATCCAAGCTTGGAAATGCGCGTGTAGGTTTGAGCGTAGTTGTCCCCGCTGGTTTAACCAAGCGATGGAGTGACGCACCTGCAATATATAAAGCAGAGGAGTTTACACTTCAGGTAGTGGAGTTTAATCCTAGTATAGCAATCCCGATCACGCAGAAGCTAGGAGTTGCTTTTGGTTTTCGTATCGTTCACTCTGAGGGGACGGTTAAGGCTTCAAGAACTGGTGTGTATTCACAACATCTTGAGGGGGATTCGATCGATTATGGGTATAATTTGGCACTTGCTTATAAGCCTACATCCCAAGCAAATATTTCGATGACATATCGTTCGAAGGTAAATTTAACAGAAGAGGGGAGTGCAAATCTTTTTTATGATGCAGATAGTGTTTTAGGACCTAATCCTGCTTTGCTTCAAGGAGATTATGCAGCAGGTGTGAGTATTCCTCTTCCGGCAATACTTTCTCTCGCAGCTTCGTATACTTTTGAGACAGATACCACTGTGGAGTTTGTTTATGAGAGAAACTTTTGGTCAGCATACAAAAGTTTAAACTTTGAGTATGAAAACCCTTATGCTGAAGGTGTCTTTGGAACTTCAACACCCAAAAACTGGAAGGACTCTAATGGTTTTCGCTTGGGGATCACTCAAGAGTTAGAAGATATGACACTTATGGCGGGAGCTGTGTACGATAGAACACCAGTTCCAGAAAAAACACTTAGCTTTGAGCTTCCTGATTCTGACTCGATCGCTTTTTCATTAGGTGGACGTTATAAAATCGATGATACAATGGAGCTGGGACTTGCAGCACTCTACTCTATGAGAGAATCAGAGTTGAAGCAATCAGACAACAATATTAATGGTATTGTTGGCAAGTTTTCCAACGCGGGGGTTCTGATGGTTTCTGCGGGAATAAGTTATAAATTTTAAGGACACAATTGAAAATATTAGTTGATTTTTTACAAGCAAAAGAGATTGAAAAATCTCAAATTTTTGGACATCTTAAATGTGGTGCAACTGAAGCAATAATGCTTCAATTTTTAGCAAAAAAGTATATGCAAGGGCAAGATGACGTACTTGTGTTAGATATGCTACAAGATCTTTATGGTGAGGAAAACTATGAGTATCTTGCTTATCTCAAAGAACTCAAAAACCTCTTAGAGCTCGGCTGGCTCCATCAACAAAGCTTTACACCGATGAAGATCTCTGAGGTAACGCCACTTGAGCTTCTTAATACCGCGGTAGGTTTGGCGCCTTCTTTCTTGAAACTTCTACAAGATGGGACTTTGGATGTAGAGCTTCCAGATATCAAACCTTATGCAGATCATCTTGAATATTTACAAGATCAGTTTTTCCGTATAGAGTTGTATCAAAAGATGAGTGTGATCCGTCATAGTACGCATGAACACTCTTTGGGGATCGATCGTATCCAAAACAAGCTGAAAATCTTAGAGAAGCGCATCGAAGAGCGCATTACTCAAACATCTGAGAGCTTGGTGCTTGATAAGTTTTTTAAGCAGCGAAAAATGAACGCACACGAACAAGTGATCTTTTTGGCACTTTTACGTGAGGAATATAGCTCGAGTGACAACTCTTTGCGTGAGATGAATACGCTCATAGATCTTATCTCACTTGATGAATATGAGCGTATCAAAAATCGCTCCCTTTTAGAAGATGGAAGCAATCTTATCAGTGAGGGGATTATAGACTATGAGGAGATGCTCAACCCTTTTGGTGGGATCTCCCGTGCTTTTTATATCGTCGATGAGGTGCTTCAAAGTATCATTCATCCACAAAAAAATAAAAAAGTACGTCGCCTCAAACTTAATGCGCTCATTGAGGAGCAAGATATTTTTGAACTCGTAGAGCCTGAGACAACACTCGAAGATGTGGTACTGAATAAAAAAACAGAGGAGACTCTGCAAAATCTTATGCGCCAAGTGGACAAAGAAGTGGTCAATCGCCTTGTATCATGGGGTGTCAAGGATAAAAAAAGTGGGATCGATGCCCGTATCATCTTTTATGGAGCTGCGGGAACTGGAAAAACGATGACTGCATACTCCCTTGCAAAGTCACTCAAACGCCAAGTACTTGCTTTTGATTGTTCCAAGATCCTCTCGATGTATGTCGGTGAGAGTGAAAAGAATGTTCGCAAGATCTTTGATACTTTTTATGATCTCAGTACCAAGACAAAAACAGAGCCGATCTTACTTCTTAATGAAGCGGATCAGTTTTTAAGCTCACGCTCTAGTGGGATCGGTTCGAGTGCGGATCAGATGCACAACCAGATGCAAAACATTTTCTTAGAGCAGATCGAGAACTTTAAAGGGATGCTTATCGCAACGACCAACTTGCTTGAAAATATTGACAAGGCATTTTCAAGACGTTTTAACTACAAGATCGAGTTTAAAAAACCAGATGTCGCTCAAAGAACAGAGTTATGGCACAAGATGCTTCCAAAAGATGCTCCCTATGCTGAGGATGTGGATGTAGTAGAGCTTGCTCAGTATTCACTCACAGGAGGACAGATCAATTTGATCGTTAAAAACACAGCGTACAAAGTAGCAGTTCGTGAAAACCCACTCTTTACGCTCAAAGATTTTGTGAGTGAGATCAACCGTGAAAAAGACGCAAGTTTTGATAGTGAAAAATCGATGGGATTTTTGAGTAAATAAAAAGGTGCCAGTGGTATAAAAACAAGGAGCCAATGGCTTGCCTTTGGCAAAGAGTGGGCTTGGGATGTAGAAACTTTCAAGACAGCCAAGAGCGAAGGCAAGCCATCGCTTCCAAAAGAGAGCATCGCTTTGGGGTTTAAACTTGTCTTTTGTGCAGATACGTTTTAAATGCTTGCGCGTCCAAAGGTTTTGAATAGAGATAGCCTTGGATGTAGTGGCATCCCTCTTCAAGCAGGAAAGATTTTTGCTCTTGTGTCTCAACACCCTCAGCAATGAGATTGATATTTAAACTCCGTGCTAACGCGATGATCGCTTTGACGATTGCTACATCCTCTGCATCCTTTGGAAGACCATCGATAAAACTTTTATCGATCTTGAGTTTGTCGATCGGGAGGCGTTTGAGATAGGAGAGGGAAGAATATCCCGTTCCAAAATCATCGATAGCGATTGAAATCCCCATTTTTTGGATACTGCGAAGCGCACTGATCGCTGATTCTGGGTTTTGCATGATCTGGCTCTCTGTGACTTCGAGTTCGAGATGCTTTGGATCAAAATCACTTTGATCTAAAAATTTACGAAGTTTTTGCAGAAAGTTTTTACGTTCAAGTTGTTTGACCGAGAGATTAAGTGAAAGCTTACCATCAAAGAGTTTTTGTTCTTGCAAGTCTTTTACGATCTCAAAACTTTTTCGCATCATCCATTCATCGATCAAAGTAATAAGACCTATCTCTTCAGCTAAAGGGATGAACTCGGCTGGAGAGATCACACCTACCTCTGGATCACGCCATCTCACGAGTGCTTCTACTCCGATGATCTTGTCTGAAAAAGCATCCACTTGTACTTGAAAATAGGGCTCGAGATGATTCTCTTGAAGTGCTTTTCGAAGTCTATTCTCTAGGTTAAGACGCTGCATTGTTTTATAGGTCATCTGCTCATCATAAAACTGGTAACGGTTCTTACCCAACTCTTTGGCACGGTACATTGCCGTGTCTGCATTACGGATCAAAATATCAGGGTTGTTTCCATCTTGAGGGAAACGACTAATACCGATACTAAATGTGGTATATAAAGGGGTCTCGTCTAAAATGATAGGCTCTTGCATAGAGAGAAGGATTTTTTTGAGTACTTGTGTCACACTATTTTGATCCATATCCGCGAGTAATATAGTGAATTCATCTCCTCCAAGTCTTGCAACTGTGTCTTCTTCACGAACACATTGGCGTAGCCGTTTACTGATCGCTTTGAGGAGTTGGTCTCCTGTTTCATGCCCAAAACTATCATTGATCTCTTTGAATCTATCTAGATCTAAAAATAAGACATGAAGTTCTATTTTTTGATGTTTTGCATGAAGGATACCCTGTTCGAGTCTATCAATAAAAAGAAGCCTGTTAGGAAGGGATGTAAGGGTGTCATGGTGAGCAAGGTATTGCAGAGATTGAGTTTTTTCTGCTACTTTGACCTCAAGTTTTTCATTCATCCTTTGGATAAGTCTATTGTGTCGTTTGATATAGAGGTAAAAGAAAAGAGCACCTACAACGACAAAGATCATAAAAAAGATAAGCGTTATAAAATTACGATCACGCATAATAGCTCTAAAGTCGATCGAATCTAAAGGGATAAAGATCGTAAAATATACCATAGGATGACCTAAGACATCGGGGACTTGATAGGTAGTTGTGAGTAGATTTTCATCCTCTTTGACGATAAAGTTCCTGTTTTGTAAAATGTTCTCAAGGCCTTGTTTTTGAATGAAAGATGTATATGTCTCGTTTATTTGAGGTGTAGCAACATAATACTCTTGAATAAAATGATTTGTAAAAGGATAAAGAAGCTGTTTTTTGTAGCTTTTATCCACAAGGACGATCGTATCGTATCCCCTCTCTTTCATCTTAGAGACAATCGAATTTGTCTTAGAAATTGCCTCGACGATACCGATAAACATCCCCTCATAAAAGATAGGTACCATCGCCTTAAAGGTAATATCATACATCCCAACACTAATGATAGAGGTGGCTTTCTTCTCTTGAATCATCTCGAGCACATCGATGCGTACGTTTGAGAGATCATCCCCTTTTTTATCGGTCCAGCTTCTGTAAAAACTTCTTGCTTGTGCATCAACGATATGAAATTGGATGTGAGAGATGGATGTCTCATTGAGAAGTGTAGAGACAAAATAGTCCATATCTATATGTGCACTTTTTTTTTCTTTGAGGGCTTGATGGAGTGTGGTATCTTGAGCAAGTGTATGTGCGACGAGGAGCATCGCATCTTTTTTTTCTGTGATGAGTGTTTGGAGTTCATCTCGCATCTCTTGTGTGATCTCTTGATACTTCGCATCTTTGAGCTTAGTGGTGCGTTGATGGATAGCATAAACACCACTTGCTATCATGACAGAAGATAAAAATGCCAAAGTGAGAATTGAAAAAGGGGTGAGACTTTTTTGCTTCATATTATTATAAAAAACCTAGTGATAGAATTAAACTCTATAATTGTAACTAAAATACGAGCTCTTGCCTATTTGCTCGCGTATTTATGTATAATAAAGATCGACTCAATACAAAGAGGGAAAGATGCAAGCTTTTAAACAACTCAATAAAAGAGAAAAATTTACTAATTTTTGTCTCTATGTTTTTATTGCTTTTCTCCCAATTATAGGACTTATATCGATATCTACCTACGCTTTTTTATATCTTAAAGAAGACTTTGATTTTGTATCCAAGGAGTTGGATGGTTTACATGTAATTACACAGGTCCAAGAGAGTGTTTTTAAGTTTCAAAGGCTACGTGGACTCTCTTCTATTGTGAATTGTGCGTGTCACAACACCAATACGAAAATATCTAATGATATTTTAAAACTCAAACAAGAGATATCTCAAGATCTTTTAACGCTTACAAAGCGTATCGGATCCAAAAAAAGTTCTCAACTTCAAAAGAAACTTTTAAGCTATTTAGAGGGTCTCGATCCACAAAATGACTCAACAGATTTTAAAAGTTTAAATGAAACTATCTATGAACTGCTCCATTTTTCGAGTAAAATTTCGTATGAGTGCAATTTAAAACTTGAGCCACATTTAGAATCTTATATCCTGGCAGAGAATGTGGTCTCACTTTTGCCAAATATTATAGAGTACAACGGACAGATCAGAGCAGTTTCATCTGCGATAGAGAATAAGAGATTGACCCAAGAACAGAAAGAACATATACGCATGCAGATCTCTAAGATAGAAGATCACTTGGATCTGCTACGTTTTCACTATTCTATGCTCTCCTCTTTTCATGTCTATGCACAGCTTGAAGAAAATTATCAAGCTATGTTAGATGCTCAAGATGAAATCATCCATATAGTAGTAAATGAGTTCTTGCAAAACGAAAGTGTAGAGATCGAAGGACTCAACATCTATATGCTCATTACAAAAAATATAGATCTTATAATTAAACTTTATAGAAGCAACGCAAACCATCTTCAAAAAGAACTTCAAGAAAAATATAATGTTACAAAAACTCTTCTCAATGCTCTTTTTGCTGTAGGTCTTTTTTCTTTGTTCTTCATACTTTATGTATATTACTATTTTTATCAAACGAATAAAAGTTTTATAGATACGATCGAGAAGCTCTCTATTACAGATGGAATGACACAACTGTACAATAGACGCTATTTTGATCTTATCATAGAGCAACAGCTCAAACTTCTTCATAGACATAGAGAGAGTTTTGCTTTTATGCTCTTAGATATCGATTTTTTCAAACAATACAATGATACTTATGGGCATCAAGCAGGAGATGAAGCACTCAAAAAAGTAGCAGAGTGTTTAGAGAGCTCTTTGCACCGGGAGTCTGATATGGCGTTTCGTTTAGGGGGAGAGGAGTTTGGTGTGGTCGCTGTAGATATGGATGAGCATCAAGCACTCGAACTCGCTCAAAAAATTAGAGGGCTTATCACAAGTGCGCATATACCTCACAAAAGTAGTAGCGTGAGCCCTTATCTGAGTGTCTCTATTGGAGTGATCGTAGTTTCTCATACAATGGCTTGGGATGTAAATAAAGTGTACAGATCAGCAGATAAAGCCCTCTATGACGCAAAGAACAAAGGAAGAAATAGGGTCTCTCTTTATCAAACAAATATGTAATCTTTTCGTAACAACTCTAGTGCACAATACCATAAATATTTCTTATTCAAGGAAGTGTAATGTTGCATTTTACGACAAAGATAGCAGAGTATATTGTGAAGTATTACAATATAAATAGAATAGAAGCTGATATGATGATAGAAGATGAGTATGATTATATCGAAGAGGAATTCAATCGTGGAAATGAAGATGTTAAAACGATTGTAAAAGAGCTTATTTCGATCTATATGGTGGCATAAAATGGCACTATCTGTAGAGAGTTATCTTACACATAATTATCCCTCTTTTGACAAGTTTCCAAAACTCGTCAAAAGCTCTATTGTTACGCTTTTTAAAAAGATATCCCACGAAGAGGAGATCAACAGATTTTTACTCCAAAATGCACACAAAGATAGCTTCGGATTTATAGAGGCTATTTTGGAGTATTTCAATATTGAACTCTCCATCAATCAAAATGAATTAGAGCGTATTCCCTCGTATGGACGTGTAGTGATCATCGCCAACCACCCACTTGGTGCTCTTGATGCACTTGCTCTCATCCACGTCCTCAAAGATATCAGAAAAGATATCAAGATCGTGGCGTCAAATTTTTTGAAGGAGTTCGATAACTTAAGTGATGTACTGATCCCCATAGAGAATGTAAGAAATAAGATGGAAAAAAGCTCGGTAGATGCGATCTATAGCGCACTCAAACAAGAACAAGCCGTCATTATCTTTCCCTCGGGTGAGGTGAGTCGTGCTCGTCCAAATGGTATCAAGGATACAAAATGGAAAAAAGGTTTTTTAAAGCTCGCTCAAAAGACACAAGCACCAATTTTGCCAATCTATATCAAAGCCAAGAACTCCAAAAACTTTTATTTCTTATCGATGCTCAACAAATCTTTGGCAACTGCTACCATCCCCCATGAGATGTTTAAATACAATAATAAAACAATAGCCTTTCGTATAGGACAACAGATCCCTTATGAAAGCTATAACATCCCATCGCTAAGCCTCAAAGATAAAACAAAACTTTTTCGTAAGCACTTTTATCTCGTAGCAAAAAAGCATCGAGGGATATTTAAGACACACAATGCCATCGCTCGTGCAGAAAACCGTCAAGAACTTAAGCGTGAGCTCTCAACTGCAAAGCTTTTGGGGGAAACGCTAGATGGGAAAAAGATCTATCTCTATAACAATAGCGAAGATAATGTACTGCTCAGAGAGATCGGTCGTTTACGTGAGATCAGCTTTCGTCAGGTCAAAGAGGGAAGTGGATATAAAAGAGACCTTGATGAGTTTGATTATATCTATGAACATATTATTCTTTGGGATGATAAGGACCTTGAGATCGTGGGTTCCTATCGTGTTATCAAGGCAAAAGATACTTTGGATGTAGAGGAACTCTATACATCGACACTCTTTACCTACAAAGAGGAGTTTGAAAAATATTTTGAAGATGGCTTAGAACTAGGGCGCAGTTTTGTGCAGCCAAAGTACTGGAACTCTCGTGCGCTTGATTATCTCTGGCAGGGGATCGGAGCCTATCTCAAAAAGAATCCAGATATCCGTTATATGTTTGGTGGGGTAAGTATTTCACGTGCGTATGATGAGGAAGCTTTATCTTTACTTGTGTATTTTTATATGCGTTTTTTTGGCGCCAAAGAGAAAAGTGTTGTCCATAATGAGAGCTATTTTATCTCTACATCCCAAGAGGAAATGATGGATACTCTTTTTGATGGGGCGAATTATGAGGAAAATCTGTTTATACTCAAGAGTCTGCTTCAAGCCAAAGGTTATGCGATCCCTACACTTTATAAACAATATAGTGATCTGTGTGAAGATGAGGGTGTGAAATTTATCGATTTTGGAATCGACAGAGCCTTTGATAATTGTGTGGATGGTTTTATCCTTGTCGATACACACAAACTCAAAGCAAGCAAACGAAAAAGGTATCTCGGCGAGTAACAGTGTGTTGAATTTACTCAAAATTTTCTTCCAATGTGTTACCTAATTACTCATTTTTAAATTTATATTTTCTATGATGTTTCTATAGGTAGCATTCATCTTTTCTTCATAAATGAATTTCTTTTATTTAATACTCTTTTTGATATAGTGCATATAACTGTTTTTTCAGTAAACTCATACTGAAACGCCTTGCTAACAGCTGGTGTTTCATAGTGTTTGAAAATAAATAATTAAAGTTAAAAGGTAGGTTATATGGAGCACATCGCTACTGCAAATCCTTATTTTGGGGTGTTTGTACTTTTTGTTATAACATTTGGTGCGTTTATAGGAACGACGATTATCGCGCGTTTAGCGAGTCGTGCGTTAGCAGCGAAATCGACTGAAAAGATTAAGCTCTCAGTCTATGAGTGTGGACCAGAGGTGACGAAACAACCAAATAGAGTTTCTCCTCAGTTTTACCTGTTTGCATTACTTTTTTTACTCTTTGATGTAGAGATCGTATTTATGTTTCCGTGGGCAGTAGATTTTAAAGCTCTTGGATGGTTTGGTTTTGCTGAGATGTTAATGTTCATCTTGTTATTAACTATTGGTTTCGTATATGCATGGAAAAAAGGAGCACTTGAATGGCACAACATAAAATAAATTATACGCAAGATGGTGGTTTACCTGTTGCACTTACAAGTATAGACAAAGTAGTAAACTGGGGGCGTTCAAACTCTATTTGGGCGCTTACATATGGACTCGCATGTTGTGGTATCGAGATGATGGCTTCGGGTGCATCTCGTTATGACTTTGACCGTTTTGGAACGATCTTTAGAGCGTCTCCTCGTCAAGCGGATGTGATGATCGTTGCGGGAACGCTTACAAAAAAACACGCTGAGTTTATCAAAAGACTTTACGATCAGATGACAGAGCCTCGCTGGGTTATCTCTATGGGAAGCTGCGCAAATACTGGGGGGATGTTCAATACCTATGCAACAGTACAAGGGGCAGATAGAATTATCCCAGTAGACCTTTATCTTCCTGGATGTGCACCACGTCCTGAGACACTCCAATATGGCGTAATGTTATTACAAAAAAAGATCCGCGCAAATAAAGCGGGCAATGCACAAAGACCAAAAAGGCTAATGTAATGAGAGCTTATACACCAAAAGATGATGTTCAAGCAAAAGCTTACTACACAGATAGATATTATGTAGCTCCACAAGTACCAAAGAGTGATGTAGCGAGTGATGCAGTATTTGCAAGTGACTTAGAAGCGATCAAAGCGAAGTTTGAAGTAGTTGATGCGTATATCCAAGTGGGACAGATGGTGGTTTATATCAAGCCACAAGATAACTACTCAGTTTTAGAGTTTTTAAGAGATGAGCTTGAATATACACAACTCTCTGAACTCAGCGCAATTGACTGGATAGCAAAATCAAACCAGTTTGAGATCTTCTATCAAATGCTCAGTATGAAAAAGCGCAAACGTATCCGTATCAAGATGTTTATAGAAAATGGCGAAGCGGTAAACTCTGTAGAGAAGCTTTTCCGTTCAGCTGATTGGAGTGAGCGTGAGATGTTCGATATGTTTGGTATTGAAGCAAACGGACATCCATTTATGAAAAGAATCCTTATGCCTTATGACTGGCAAGGTTTCCCACTTTTAAAAACTTACCCACTAGAAGGTGATGAGTTTGCAGCGTGGTATGAAGTAGATAAGATCTACGGTAAAGAAGCAAGAGATGTGATCGGACCAGAACTTCGTGATACTGCGCGTGTCGATAGATACGATTCAGAGCGTTTTGCACGTCTAGGGTTTGAAGTTCCTAAAGGAACGAAGATTACAGATGATATGCCACGTACTGAGCAAAACTACCAAGAAGATGGTGGTGTTTTCATGATTAAAAAATTTGATAAAGAGTCGTCAAAAGTTATTGATGACCCACAAAGATAGGTTGGTAAATGCAAGTAAAAAATAGATTAACACCGTTTTTTGAAAATATCACATTTGATAGAGATGATAATGAACTGATTCTGAACTTTGGTCCGCAACACCCTTCGGCTCACGGTCAGTTACGTTTGATGTTGCATCTTCAACAAGAACAGATCACTAAAGCACATCCAGATATAGGATATCTTCACCGTGGTATGGAGAAGATGGCTGAAAATATGATCTACAACGAGTTTATGCCAACAACTGACCGTATGGATTATATCGCTTCTTCTTCAAACAACTACGGCTTTGCCCTAGCAGTGGAGAAGCTTATCGATGTGGATGTACCACGCCGTGCAAAAGTTATTCGTATGATGCTTTTAGAGATCAACCGTTTGATGTCTCACCTGTTTTGGTTGGCGACAACAGCACTTGATATCGGAGCGATGACAGTATTCCTTTTTGCATTCCGTGAGAGAGAATACCTTATGGATATTATCGAAGGGTATTGTGGAGCAAGACTTACACATGCTGCAATTCGTATCGGTGGTGTGCCACTTGATCTTCAAGATCAGTTTATTCCACAACTCAAAGCGTTCTTGGACAAGCTACCTCAAAACATCAAAGATTATGAGGATCTTTTAGATACAAACCGTATTTGGCTTATGAGAATGGAAGAGGTGGGAGTGATACCTACTGATATGGCGCTTAGCTGGGGATGTACAGGACCAATGCTTAGAGCATCTGGCGTAGCTTGGGATATCCGTAAAGAGGAGCCATACGAGCTTTATGATGAAGTGGAGTTTAATGTACCTTACTCTGATAAGGGTGATAACTACGCGCGTTACAAGATCTATATGGAAGAGATGCGAGAATCTGCAAAGATCTTGTATCAAACAATAGATATGTATCAAGAGACTGTGAAGAATAATCAGACTGAGCTTATGGCACATGCGCCTAAATATATTTCAGCTCCAAAGCTTGATATCATGACGCAAAACTATTCACTTATGCAACACTTTGTTCTTGTCACACAAGGGATGAGACCACCAGTGGGTGAAGTGTATGTAGCAACAGAATCTCCAAAAGGGGAGCTTGGATACTACATTAACTCTCAAGGTGGACCATATCCATATAGACTCAAACTACGTGCACCGTCATTTTGGCACACGGGAATTTTAACTGACCTCTTACCAGGACACTATATTCCGGATGTTGTCTCGATCATCGGTACGACAAACATTGTATTTGGAGAGGTTGACCGCTAATGAAAAGATATGATTTAAGACACTTAAAAAATGAATTTGAACCAAGAATGAAAGAGATCTTAACTTCTCACAAAGTGGGTGAAGTTGCTATCTTTTTATTTGAAGTGGGTGATTTTACCCCAGTTCAAAGATCAGCAGATCTGGTAAAAGAATGTGGATACGAGTTATTAAACTCTTTAAAATTTAACGAAGTCGATTGGACTATCGTCTGTAAAAAAAATAGTTAGGATTGTATTTTGAGCAAAGTATATTTTTCTACTTGGAACGGTGAGCTTATAAACAATATGGGCAAATCCGCGGACGAGTGGGAAGAATCAGCTTATAATCTCCCTGCACAATATGATGAGCACCGAGAGTCTAAAGCTTTTATCGGCTGGGATGGTGTGGCATTATTTAGTGAAGATGTAGATGTAATCCGTTTAGCTATGGAATATGCTGCACAGTATCAAGAGTATTCTGAGGCATGTGGAAGATGTGCACCTGGAAGATGGGGTGGACGTATTTTATATGATCAACTCGATAAGATTGCTCGCGGTGCTGGAAGCGTATCTGATTTGGACCACCTCAAAGAGATTGGTAAAAGTATGCAGATGACCTCTAAATGTGAGATAGGTAAGACTGTACCTAATCCTATTTTAGATTTGATGACGCATTTTGAAGATGAGTTTATGACCTGTATCAAGGAGCAAAAACCTTCAAAACATTACCATGAAAGTGTTGGCTATATAGCTAAAATCACAGCACCATGTACAGATGCATGTCCTGCGCAAGTTGATATCCCCGGATATATCGAGGGTGTAAGAGATTTACGTTTTGATGATTCTCTTATGGCGACACGCCAGACTATGCCACTCGCTCATGTTTGCGGTCGTGTATGTCCACATCCATGTGAAGATGCATGTCGTCGTACAAACCTGGATGAACCGATCGCTATTATGGCACTTAAACGTCTTGGTGCTGATTGGGAGACCGATCATGAGTATGACTTTTTCCATCCTATGGAGAAAAAACCATCTCTAGGTAAAAAAGTAGCTGTCGTTGGTGCTGGACCTGCTGGGCTTACCACTGCATATTACCTCGCTGCTGAGGGTGTAGATGTAGATGTGTATGAGGAGTTGCCTGTTCTTGGCGGTGAGGTAACTGTTGGGGTCCCTGAGTATCGTATGCCATTTGGAAAATATCAAAAAGATATCGAGTGTGTCAAAGATATGGGAGTGAACTTTATTACCAATCATAAAGTTAATGCAGATGATATGCGCCGTTTTGATGCTGAGTATGATGCAACAATGGTCGCTTCTGGAACACGTCTGTCTAAAAAAGTATATTGTGAGAACGAGCGCCCTGAAATCACAGGATACTGGGGGGCGATTGACTTTTTGGATCGTGTAAACCTTTATGAGAAATTTGGCTACACACTTACAGATGAGCAGAAAAAAGAGTATGCAATAGACGCTGATTATGTTGATCTTACAGGTAAAACAGTTGCATGTGTCGGGGGTGGATTTACCTCTATGGACGTTGTGCGCTGTTCTATTCGTGCGGGGGCAAAGCGTGTTATTATGCTTTATCGTCGTGATGAAAAAACGATCATCCGTAATACTACTTATGAAGAGTATCATGAAGCGGTAGAAGAGGGTGTTGAGTTTATTTTCCACTCTGCTGTTGCAGAGATGAGAGATGAGAACAATGTACTCAAATCACTTTTAGTAGATAGATTTGAGCTTGTACCTGATCCAGATGGTGGACGCCCACAGCTTGTAAAGATCGAAGGGGAATCGTTTGAATTAGAGGTAGATTACCTTATCCCTGCGGTTTCTCAAAGCGCTGATCTCTCTCACATCCCAGAGGAATGGGAGATTGAGATGACCTCATGGAAAACCATCAAGACAAATGGAAAAGACTTTATGACCTCTCGCAAAGGTATCTTTGCTTCAGGGGATTGTGAGTATGGTCCAATGACGATCGTAAATGCTGTAGGTCAAGCAAAACGTGCAGCTTCAGTGATGGCACGTTATATACAAACAGGTGAGGTGGGTCTTACAGATGATGAGATCATGGAGGATCATCTTCGTAAGCTTCGAGTATACGATAAAAAAGAGAAAGTAACAGGTTGGTTACCTGGACTTGCTCGTCAACAAAGTGCTGTGCTCGATGTGGATATTCGTAAGACAAATAATGAAGAGGTGGTGTTTGGTTTTACTCAAGAACAAGCACTCGCCGAAGCAGATCGCTGTATGCGTTGTTATTACATCGCTATGGTTCAGGCATAAGGGGGTACTATGGAAAACAAAATTTCTTTTACAATAGATGGTACTCCAGTTGAAGCAACACATGGGGAGAGTATCCTCCAAGTAGCTCGCAAAAATGGGATCTACATCCCAACCATGTGTTATATCTCTAAAACGACTCCATGTGCATCGTGCCGTATGTGTGTGGTGGAGGCTGAGGGTGTGGAGGGCTTTGTTCTTAGCTGTAATACTCCTCCAACTCCTGGCATTGAGATCCGTACAAATTCTCAAGAGCTAGAGTTAGAGCGCACAAACATCATGAAACTTTATGATGTGAACCATCCACTCGAATGTGGTGTATGTGATAAATCTGGGGAGTGTGATCTGCAAAACAAGACTTTAGAGTTTAATATTGCAACGCAAAACTTCTCAGCGCGTGAGCAAGCACGTAAAATAGAAGATTGGGGACTTATCAATTATGATCCATCTTTATGTATTATGTGTGAAAAATGTGTGCATGTTTGTAATGAAGTGATCGGTGATGATGCAATAGAGGTGAAGTTTGGTGGATACAAATCAACGATCATCCCTAAAGATGCTGATACTCTTGATTGTACATTTTGTGGAGAGTGTATCGCGGTTTGTCCTGTGGGTGCGCTTGTAAGTAGTGACTTTAAATACTCTGCGAATGCGTGGGAACTTTCACGTGTCCCTGCAACATGTGCACATTGTTCTGCAGGCTGTCCACTTGAATACGAGACGAGACACACTGGAATTAACGGTGAAGAATCCATATATAGAGTCAAAAATGACTTTGAATATACATCCCTTTGTGGTGCTGGACGTTTTGGTTTTGACTTTGATGTGCAAGCTGAAAAAAATGAGATGACATTACAAAAAGCAGTGAATGCTATTAAGCATGCGGAAGCGATTCGTTTCTCTTCTCTTATTACCAATGAAGAGGCACATATCCTCTCTCTTATCAAAGAGAAGTATGGTGTGAAGCTTTTTAATGAAGATGCACGCAAGTACCAAGCATTTATGAAAGCGTATAGCTCAGTGAGTGGAAAACTCCATCATAGTGCGACACTCGATGCGGTCAAACAATCGGATGCACTTATCGTTGTAGGTTCAAGAGTCTCTACGGACAATCCAGGGCTTCGCTATGCGCTTACAAGTGCAGCGAAACATAATGGTGCAAAGATAGTGTATGCACATCCGATGGAAGATGCTTTAATGCAAAATACCATCACGCAGTTTATGAAATATGAGGTGGGAACAGAAGAGGGTGTGATCGCACTCTTGGCTGCAACACTTTTAAAAGATGCAGATCTCAGTGATGCTGAAAAAGCATTTTTTGATGATCTTGATTTTGGTTATTTGGATGCAGAGACAAATATCGGTGAAGAGGAACTCTCGCAGATGATGCGTGCATTCAAACGAACGCAAAAGCATACTTTTGTAGTGGGAGCAGATATTCTCTCCCACCCTAAAGCCGAAAATATCGCAAAACTCGCAGCGATGATAGAAAAATATAGTGATTTTGCTTTGCTTGTTGTACCAAGTGAAGTGAACACTTTAGGTGTATCACTTCTTTGTGAACTCGATGAAGATAAGAGCGATGCAAAATGTGTAGGGTATAACGCGGATGGCGATTTTATCATCTCATCGTATATCAAAGGTGCAGATCTCATCGTTCCAGCGCTCAACCAACAAGAGGGAACTTTTGTGAGTATCGATAACCGAGTGCTACCTACAAACGTAGCGCTTGGATTTAACGGCTATACCCTCAACGATATTGCATCCTCTTTAGGAATTACAAAAGAAAATACAATTGAGTATACAAAAGAGCTAAGTCCTCAAGCAGGATTTAGAGCAATCGCATTTGATGATCTAGAGAACTTTGTATCACCAATGGGTGAGGATGTAAGAGGCTATTTGCTGGATGAAGTTTTATGTGAGGCTGATGGGAACTTAGATACAATTAGCGAATTACCAGAGTACAATGGAGTGGTTATTTACCACTCAAATCCTGTACTTCAATTCAATAGCTATACCAACAAAGCAAAACAACTCGAAAAGGATAGATCACTCAGAGGCTCTGCACAGTTTGCAGCAGCTGCGAGAATCACTGATGGAGACCTCATTGAGATCTCTTTTGGCGAGAGAAAGATCCAAAGAGTCTTTAGCCTAGATAATGCTCTTAAGGGGACAGTGGCGTTGAATCCAACATTCGATGATACGTTCGATGCGAGTAGATATAGATATGAAAAATCCAAAATAATGAGAGTAGTGCATGAGTAAAATAACTATAAACATTGATGGAGTGGATGTACAAACGAATGAGGGTGAATATATTTTAAATGCCGCACGTGCAAATAATATATTTATCCCTGCAATTTGTTACTTGACACGATGTAGCCCAACGCTTGCTTGTCGTATCTGTCTTGTAGAAGCAGATGGCAAACAAGTATATGCATGTAATGCAAAAGCCAAAGATGGGATGCAAATCACAACATCAACTGAAACGATAGAGGCTGAGAAGCGTGCTATTATGGAAGTATATGATGTAAACCATCCACTTCAATGTGGTGTGTGTGATCAATCGGGTGAATGTGAACTCCAAAACTATACTTTAGAGATCGGCGTTGACTCACAAAGCTATGCGATCAAAGATGTAGCGCGTGAAGCAAAAGATTGGGGACATATCCATTACGATCCAGGTCTTTGTATCGTGTGTGAGCGTTGTGTCACTGTATGTAAAGATATGATCGGGGATAATTCACTCAAAACTGTAGCACGTGGAGCAGATGCGATTGATGCTGAGTACAAAGAGACAATGCCAAAAGATGCCTACAGTATGTGGAATAAACTCAACAAATCGGTCATTGGGCTTACAAGTGGCGAAGAGATGCTTGATTGTACCTCATGTGGTGAGTGTGCTGCAGTTTGTCCTGTAGGTGCTTTAGTTGATACTGATTTTATGTACAAATCAAACGCTTGGGAGCTCAAACAGATCCCTGCAACGTGTGGACATTGTTCGGCTGGATGTCAGATCTCTTATGATGTGAAACACACAAGTATAGAGAATCCAGAGGAGAAAATCTATCGCGTGATGAACGAATGGAACTATGTATCTCTTTGTGGTGCTGGACGTTATGGTTTTGATTACCAAAACGAAGTAAAAACAAAAGATGAAGTAGCGTTTACAAAAGCGATCGAAGCATTTAAAAAAGCAGACACGATTACATTTACATCCACAATCACTAATGAAGAAGCGTACTTACTTCAAGCGATGAAAGAGAAGTTTGGATATAAACTTGTAAACAATGAAGCAAAAGCGTTTCAAACTTTCTTAAAAGAGTATGCACAAGTAAGTGGAACATCCCTTTATGGAAGTGACCTTAAAGCTGTGCATAACTCAAACTTTGTGATCTCAGTTGGAGCTGCTCTTAAATCAGACAATCCTAATGCACGTTATGCACTCAATAACTCTATGACAGTGAATAAAGGGGCTGGAATCTATTTTCACCCTGTGAGTGATCCAGTGATCGATGGAATGGGTAAAAGTATCATGAGTGTGACACATGCACCACTTCAAGAAGAGGCCGTGCTTTATCTGATCTTAGATCTTTTCGCTGATAAGTCAAAACTTCCTGGGCAAGTTGTAGAGTATATTGCATCTTTTCATTCTCAAAAAACGATCACAGTTGAAGAGACTGTGAAAGAAAAAGTAGTTGAGATAGTCAAAGAGATGAAACTCAATGAAGAGACTGGAGAAGAGGAAGAGGTAGAAGTTGAGAAATCAAGTATGGTTTCTAAAAAAATCTCTAAAGAGGTAGAAGTAGATGAGAATCGTCTCTTAGAGATCTTAGGGGCTGATAAGAAGTTTGAAGAGGACTTAGAGAAAAATCTCAAGAAAAAAGATGCTTTTGCTCTTATCGTAGGGGAAGATCTCTATACACATCCAAATCACAAGAATCTTGCACGTCTTGTAGCACTTATTGAGAAATATTCTGATTTTGAAGTGACGATGATCCCACCATTGACAAACTCTCTTGGTGTGGCTCTTTTATGTGAGCTTGATGATGCAAGAGGAACTTATACTATCGGATACAACACTCAAGCTGACTTTACTCTCTCAGCACTAGGGAGTGGAGATCTTGATATGCCTGCGCTTAATCAGCAAGAGGGGACACTCACAAGTATCAACAAGCGTGTGAACCCAACCAATGCTGCACTTGCATACCATGGCTATGAGCTCAATGATATTGCTAATGCACTTGGATTTGAAGCAGAGCATGTGATTGAATACACAGCAAAACTTCCTGTTGAAAAAGGGTTTAGCGCGCTAGAGTTTGATAGCCTTCCTAACCATTATGAGAATGATGGCACAGAGATGCGTGGCTATCTTCTTGAAAATATTGCGTGTGAAACTTCAGATGAGAGCGTTGCTGCTTTTGCTGAGGAAAAACTTGAAGGGGAACTTATCTATCTTGCAAACCCTGTAAGACAGTTCACTCCATTTACACACAAGACAACGCAGCTTCAAGAGAAGAGTGGTGTGTATATGAGTGAGGCGTTCTTGAAATCCTCTGATTTCAATGAAGGTGATCGTGTGAAAATTCAAACACAAAACGGTGAAGTGGTAGTGGATGTAATAAGTGATAACAAAATTGCAGGCAATATTGCGCTTCTTCCAACATTTGATTCTAAACTTAACTCAGAAGCACTCTTTAGCGGTTATCGCTTTAGCTCAGCTTCGATTCAAAAGGTGTAATATATGGAGACAGCATATCTCATTGAAACAGTCGTTAAGATTGTTGCGGTTTTACTGATTTTTTCAGCATTAGCAGGTTTTGGAACCTATTTTGAAAGAAAGGTGCTTGCATTTATGCAACGTCGTTTAGGACCAATGAATGTTGGACCTTATGGACTTTTGCAAATTGCAGCAGATGGGATCAAACTTTTTACAAAAGAGGATATTGTCCCAACAGGTGTTGTAAGTCGTATCTTTAAGATCGCACCTGTAATTACAGCTGCGACTGCATTTATGGCAGCAGCTGCAATTCCATTTTTACCATCGTTTACGATGTTTGGATATACGGTAAATCCGATTGTATCTGATATCAATATAGGTATCTTATATATCCTTGGTGTAATGGGAATCGGGCTTTATGGTCCACTTCTAGGTGGTATGGCGTCTGCTAATAAATACTCACTTATCTCTGCAGCACGTGGAGCTGCGGTGTTTATCTCTTATGAGGTGATCACGGGGCTTTCTATCTTAGCGCCAATTATGATGGTTGGATCGCTTTCATTGGTTGATTTTAACAACTATCAAGCAGGTGGAATAGGTGATTGGATCATTTGGTCTCAACCTGTAGCTTTTGTACTTTTTTGGATCGCTGCATTTGCTGAGACTGGGCGTACACCATTTCACCTCGTAGCAAATGATCATGAGATCATTGATGGTTTTGGTACAGAGTATTCAGGGATGAGATGGGGTCTTTTCTTCATCGGTGAGTATGCAAATATGTTCTTTATCTCTTTTATCATTCCACTTCTTTTCTTAGGTGGATTTGGTGATGGAACATTCCTTGGTGCCTTGGCATTTTTAGGAAAAGTAGCATTCTTCTTCTTTTTCTTCTTGTGGACAAGAGCAGCATGGCCAGATGTAAGACCAGATCAATTGATGTGGTTATGTTGGAAAGTGCTTATGCCAATCGCAGTGATCAATGTTGTTATCACTGGTTTTGTGATGATGTTTTAAGGGGATAGGAATGAATAACGAACAATTTAATGATAGAAACGTGAGTGAAAACGGATACTATCTTGTAGATATACAAGATTATCCGACCACGGGTTGGGATAAATTCACACGTGTTGTACGTAGAACACTTAGAGGTGAACTCTTTGTAGGTCTATGGGTCGTACTTCGCGAGATGATTCGCTTTGATATCCATACAGTGAAGTATCCAGAAGAGAAGATGCCAATTGGACCAAGATATCGTGCTGTACATGAGATGAAAAGATTGTGGGAATCGGATGCTGAGCGATGTATCGGATGTGGACTTTGTGAAAAGATCTGTATCTCTAATTGTATCCGTATGGACACAAAAATTGATGCAAATTCTCGTAAAGAGGTAACAGAATACAGTATCAACCTTGGACGTTGTATTTTCTGTGGATACTGTGCAGAGGTTTGTCCTGAACTTGCGATTACTCATGGTGGTGAGTATGAAAATGCAAGTGATCAAAGAGAACACTTTATCCTTTATGAAGATATGTTGACGCCGCTTGATAAGATGAAAGCGGGCACACAACTAGAGTTTGAAGGTTTTGGTGCGATTACACCACATGAAGATGAGCGTGTTAAAAAAACACCTCTAGCATATTAAGGAGTTAGGTTATGTTTGAAGCGATTGCTTTTTATCTGTTTGCATTTTTAACGATTGCGATGTTTTATATTACGGTGACTACATCCCAAGCGTTATATGCATTAACTGCATTAGCAGCAGGAATGATTTTTATATCAGCATTTTTCTTTATACTTGGAGCTGATTTTTTAGGTGCGATTCAGATCGTTGTGTATTCTGGTGCGGTTATGGCTCTCTATGCGTTTGGAATGATGTTTTTTGATACGACAAGAGATGTAAAAGAAAAACATGGGAATAAGCTCATAATCTCAGGGCTTAGTATCCTCACAGCTGTTTTAGTTGTTGTTATCTTTGCAGCTCCACTTGTGTCTTCTAACATTGAAGCATTCTACCCAATGACAGAGGGTGTTGGAAATACACAAGATGTAGGTATGGTTTTATTCACAAAATATCTCGTACCTTTTGAAGTGGCTGCTGTAATGCTTCTTGTAGCGATGATCTCAGGGATCGTTCTTGCAGGGAAAAAGATGGATCTCTCTCTTACTCTTATGGATGAAGCTACTATTGCTGAAGAAAAAGCAAGAAGAGATGAAGAAAATAAAAAGGTGCTTTCATGATGGAAATCGGACTCAATCATTATTTAGTACTCTCCACTATCCTTTTTGCGATAGGTTTAGTAGGTGTAATGCGTCGTAAAAATCTTTTGATGCTTTTCTTTGCAACAGAGATTTTACTTAACTCAGTCAATATCTCTTTTGCTGCTATTTCACACCATTATGGTGATCTCACAGGGCAGATGTTTGCATTTTTTGTGATAGCTATTGCTGCATCAGAAGTAGCTGTAGGACTTGGTCTTTTGATCCTCTGGCATAAACGCCATGGCAATATAGATCTCGATCAAATGTCAACGATGAAAGGATAGGGAAGATGGAATTTTATTTATACCTCGCACTCTTTGCACCACTTGCAGGGTCTTTATTTGCAGCACTTTTTGGGGCTTCAAAAAAGACAATGATCGCAGGTGTTTTGCCAAGTTTATTGCTTTTTACTTCATTTGTAAGTAGTACTATTCTCCTTGTCTATATTTTAGGAGGAGGGGAGCCAATTCATGTTGAGATGATGACATGGATGGCAACTGGGGATCTTTACATCCCATTTGGTTTTGTAGTCGATCAGGTTTCTGTAACGATGATGATGGTTGTAACTGTGGTCTCAACGATCGTTCATGTGTATTCAATCGGATATATGGATCATGATAAAGCATTTAATCGCTTTTTTGCATGGCTTTCTGCGTTTGTATTCTCAATGATGGTACTTGTTATGAGTGACAACTTTGCAGGTCTCTTTATCGGTTGGGAAGGTGTTGGTCTCTGTTCTTGGGCTCTTATTGGATTTTGGTATCACAAAGAGAGCGCTACTTGGGCAGCAAACGAAGCATTTATTATGAACCGTATCGCTGACCTTGGGATGTTGATCGGTATCTTCTTAGTATATTGGAACACTGGAACGCTACAGTACAACGAAGCATTTGCAATAATGCCATCTTTAGAAAGTGATGTACTTGTATGGATGGGGATCTTCCTTTTCATCGGTGCAATGGGAAAATCAGCACAGTTTCCACTTCATACATGGCTTGCAGATGCGATGGAGGGTCCTACTCCTGTTTCTGCACTTATTCATGCAGCGACGATGGTAACAGCTGGGGTTTATCTTGTAGTACGTGCTAACCCACTCTATGATCTGATTCCAAATGTGGGTATCTTTATCGCATCACTTGGTGCTTTTGTGGCACTTTTTGCTGCATCTATGGCACTTGTGAATCGCGATATGAAAAGAATTATCGCATACTCTACACTTTCACAATTAGGCTATATGTTTGTAGCTGCGGGTCTTGGTGCGTATTGGGTGGCACTCTTTCACCTTATGGCACACGCTTTCTTTAAAGCACTTTTATTCTTGGGTGCAGGAAATGTTATGCACGCGATGCATGATGAGCTTGATCCATTTAAGATGGGTGGTCTTAAGACAACGATGAAATGGACCTTTATTATGATGACTGTTGCTTCTGTAGCACTTGCTGGTATCTATCCACTCGCAGGATTCTTCTCTAAAGATCTTATTTTAGAAGTTGCGATGATCGAGCATCACTATATCATCTATTCAGTACTTCTCTTTACTGCAGGTCTTACAGCGTTTTACTCATTTAGACTTGTAGCTCTTATCTTTCATGGTGAGGAGAGATATAAACTTTTTGGTGTACATCCACATGAGGCATATAAATTTATGCTTATCGCGATGGCTCCACTCTTGATACTAGCGGTGATCGCAGGTTCATTTAAAATGACATACTTTGAGATGGTTACAGCTGTGCTTCCAGCGACTGAATATCATATTCATAGTGCGCTGACGTATTGGATCATGACGATTGGAACACAGCTTTTTGTGATCTTAGCAATCGCTTTTGCGTATAAAAAATATGCAAACTCTGCTGTAAGTGTTCCAGATGGTACATCGAAGATGGAGAATCGTCTTTGCTATAAAATACTGAAAAATCAGTATTACATCCCATACTTTTTTGAAGAGTATTTAGTGAGACCTTATAGAGAGCTCTCAACAATTTTCTGGAAACAAGTAGATCTCAAGATCGTAGATGCTACAGTCGATGGAATTGCAAATGTGATCTATGTAACAGGGGATAAAACAAGAGGTATGCAAAGTGGAAATCTCTCTACTATGCTTAAATGGATGGTAATTGGTTTAGTCGCGATGCTATCATTAGCTGTAGTTTTTGGACTAGCAGTTAGACATGCTGATGATATCAAGATGATTTTATCAGGTTTAGGAGTTCAATAGATGTTAGATCATATCTTATCGATTTTAATTTTCTTCCCAGCACTTGCTGCAATGTTTGGATTTGTGATCCAAAAGGACAGTATGCGTGCGTATGGTGTCTCTGTAGCAGTGATTGAGTTTGTGCTCTCTTTGTGGCTATGGTTCTCATTTGATTCAAATGTATCTGGTATGCAGTTTATGGAGCAATTGCCTCTAATTCCTGCTTTTGGAATTAACTACATATTAGGTGTAGATGGGGTATCACTCTTTATCATCATCCTTGCATCATTCTTTACAATGATCGGGATCGCTTCACTCAGTGATACAAAAAATGTAAAGAATATGATCATCACGCTTCTATTTTTACAAATGACGATGATCGGTGTTTTTGCTGCACTTGATGCAATCGTATTTTATATCTTCTGGGAACTTTCACTCGTACCGATGCTCTATATCATTGGTGCATGGGGTGGACCACTAAGAATCTATGCATCTATCAAGTTCTTCTTGTATACATTTGCGGGTTCATTGGTGATGCTAGTAGGGATGCTCTTTATGGCATATTTTTACTATCAGGCAACAGGACAGTGGAGTTTTGCGATCTTAGATTGGTATAGACTGATCTTACCTGAGAGTTATCAGTTATGGCTATTTGCAGCTTTCTTTATCGGTTTTGCTATTAAGGTACCAATGTTTCCATTTCATACATGGTTGCCATATGCGCATGGTCAAGCACCAACGATCGGTTCTGTGATACTTGCAGCTATTTTACTTAAAATGGGTACGTATGCATTTATCCGTTTTTCATTACCGATGTTTCCAGATGCGTCTGTGTTCTTCATGTTTCCGATCGCTATTATTGCGATCATTATGATCATCTATACAGCGATGGTAGCATACGCTCAAGAGGATGTGAAACAAGTGGTAGCATACTCTTCTATTTCACACATGGGTGTTATCATCCTTGGTACATTCGCACTCAATGTTGAGGGGATCTCGGGATCT